>CALUVJ010000067.1 GCA_944324195.1 Candidatus Gastranaerophilales bacterium | reverse complement strand
AAACTTACTTTTTTTACATCAACATTGTCGCTTTTAGGGAAGGTTTTGTCCCAATCTGCTGCCATAACCGCACCTCCTGTTATTAATAAAAATGCTGCAAAACAAACTAATAATTTTTTAAACATATTTTATACTCCCTTGCCTGCATCATAGGCTTTTTGCATTGCCGGATTATTTTGTATATCTCCGACAGCCTCCGCGCCGGCGCCGAGGATAACACCTTTTAGCTGTGCTTTTTCAAAGCACATAACCCAGCCTTGAATTCCGTTTGCCGCAATATCTGCCGCGTGCGGGTCGGTGTCTGCCGCTGTTGCAAGAAAATAGATATCTCTGAATTTGTAATCAGAAGAAAACAACGGATTGCCTCTGTCAAGCAGGGTTTTAAGCTGACCTGACATTTCATAGTAGTAGATAGGGCTTGCAAAAGCAATAACATCAGCTTTTTCCATTTTTTCTACAATGGCATTTGAATCGTCTTTGATTACACAGCTGCCAAGTTTCTGGCATGCAAGACAGCCTTTGCAGAATTTGATTTCTTTGTCTTGAAGTGAAATAAATTCTACATTATTGCCGCTTTCCTGTGCGCCCTTTGCAAATTCCCGCGCCAGAACTTCGGAATTGCCGTTTTTTCTGAGTGTAGATGAAATAATCAGTACGTTTTTGCTCATTTGACTCTCCTTTATCTTTTTATTATTTACTATTTTGTATAAAATAGCAAATACTTATAATGTATCGGGAATTATGCCTTTCGGGTATAATTACAGGTTTTCATCATTAATTTTATATAAATCAACGCCGCCGGCTGCTTTATAAAGGCTTATAGTCGAAATTATCGAGTTTATTTTATCGGAAACTTCTTCTTTTTTGACCATTAAATAGGCTTCTTTTGCATATAAAACATCAAGTTCGCTTGCCGAACCTATCGTATTTTTATCCTTTAAAAGGCTGTAGGTTTTATCCTGAAGCGCAAGGCGGTTTTTGCATTCTTCATAATTATCCATAGCTGTTTTATATTCGACAAGACCTGAATTTAAATCTCTGATACTTTCAAGAATGGTTTTCTGGTAACTGTTCAGTGCTTCCTGATATTCATATTTTCTTAACTTTAAAAGTGCAATTTTTCTGCCGCCTGAGAAAAGGTCAATTGAAGGCAGAATTCCCGCGTTAAACAACTGGGAAACAGAGTTAAACAGGGTATCAAGGTGGTATGCGTTTAAACCGATTTGACCAAAGATAATGAAATTTGGCAGGAATTCGCGTCTTGCGACCTTCACATCAAAGCCGATACGTTTGATGTTGGCTTCTTCCTGCAGGAAATCCGGTCTGTTTTCGATTACAGCGGTAGAATATTTTTGCGGAATTCCCTCCAGCAGATTGACTTTTTTATAGTCATTGCGTGCAATATCTGCTTGCGAATCCGATAGATAAACCCGGAGGCTCTCTATTAAAGTTTCCTGTGTTTTTAGGTGTCTGTTTCTTTCTTCTCTCAAGGTCGTGAGCATTCTCTGTTCTGCAAGAAGTTCATTGATAGAGCAAAGACCTGTTGAATATTTGTCCTGCGTTTTCTCGACAATGGCTTCCTGTGTTTTGATGAGTTCGTTTTGCAGCGATAAGAATTCGTCTGTCTTAATCAAATTGAAATAGTCTGCTGCAAAGCTTGAAGTCAGCGAAATATAAGTTGCCCTCTGTGCCTGTTTTATTATTTCCAGTTGTTGTTTGGCGCTTTTGGTTTTTAACCTGTTTTTGCCCCAGATATCAATTTCATAACCCATTGTTATTGGCAGGTAATAGTGGTACTGCGCGTAACTCGGAATTCGCATGGAACCGTATTGCTGCATTGAGGATTGCAATGTTCTGCTGAGTTCTCCGGATAATCCAAGGCTCGGGAGTTCGTTTGCGAACTGCATTTTGACCATTTTTTCGTTTTCTTCAACTCTCAGCGCCGCGTTTTTTAAATCGTAATTACGGTCATATAACTTTTTCAGGTTATCTGTCAGGTAATTGTCGTTATATTTTTCCCACCATTGAAGATTTAAATAATCAATCGTTTGTAATGGTGCTGTATTTTTTTCTTTTTTAGCAGCAAATGTCGGGGTAATTGTTAATGTAATTAAAAATAAAATTATAAAAATTTTTTTCATACCATGCTTCCTATAAAAATTTCTTGTGCTATAATTACATCACAAGAAAAAAAGTATATCAAGTGAGTATGAAAAATGTATAGAGAATATTTGAAAGGACGTATAGGTGCATTAATTTATATTACGGGTACGCTGGTAAGAGGGCTTTCCACGCAGACTTTTGCAGAGAAAAAGTTTGACCTTACGCCGGATCAGTACGTAATATTAAACCTGCTCCTTGAGAATGATGAAATAATGTGCCAGCGCCAGCTTGCGGAAATTACCTTTAAAGACAGGGCAAATATGGCAAGGATAATTGAAATTATGCACCGGAAAGGACTTGTTGAAAAAATTCCGGACTCTAACGGCAGAAAAATATTTAAGCTTGTCGTGACTGAAAAAGGCAAAGCGGCGAGAGATATGGTATTCCCGACTGATATTGATTTAAGAAAAATTATTACCGCAGATATTCCGGAAGAGGATCTGGCTGTTACTTTTAGCACACTTGAAAAAATGAATTTTAATGTAAGAGATAAAGTTAAATTACAAATATAAAAGGAGATACCACCGTGGAAGAAAATAAAGCCGAAGATATAACAGAGGTAGAAGATACCCGCCCCGAATATACAAAAAAGAGAGTTCTTGTGCCGAGTATAACAGCGGTAATATTCCTTATTTGCGGGATATTTTATTCAGTGCATGCAGTTTACTATAAATCAACGGACGATGCTTTTATTGAAGGACACGTTATAACAATAGCCCCGCGTGTGGCAGGGCCTGTTTTAAAATTGAATATTGAAGATAATCAGGATGTAAAAAAAGGGGATTTGCTCCTTGAAATTGACCCTAATGATTATGATGCGAAACTAAGAGAAACAAGAGCAAAACTTGAAGAAGCTAGAGCAGCACTTGTTAATACGGAAAATCAGGTTACAAAAACTTTATCCGACCTTGATTTCGCACAGGCTGATTTTGACAGATATTCGCAAATGTATGCAAAAGGGATTTCGTCAAAACAGGATTACGATTCCAGCCTGAATAAGCTTACCGCTGCACAATCAAACAACAAATCCGCAAAAGCCCGATACGATGAAATTAATGCTTCAATAAAGCGGCTTGAGGCAGAAGTCGAACAGGATGAATTAAATCTGTCATATACAAAAATATATGCGCCGTCTGACGGTAAAATAACAAACCGTTCCGTTGAACAGGGAAATTATGTTCAGGTTGCACAGCCAATGTTTGCAATTGTTCCTGAAAAAATGTGGATTGTTGCCAATTTTAAGGAAACGCAGCTTGCCAATATGAAACCCGGTCAGCCTGTTAAAATAAAAATTGATACCTATGGCGGCAAAAAATTTAAAGGTGAAGTTGACAGTATTCAGCGTTCTACAGGGGCAAGGGCAAGTCTTTTCCCGCCTGAAAATGCTGTAGGCAGCTATGTAAAAATTGTTCAGCGAGTTCCTGTCAAAATTGTATTTAAGGAGGATATTACACAATACAATATCGTTCCCGGCATGTCAGTAGTTCCGGAGGTAAAAGTTAAGTAATGACAAAAGTCGTTTACAAACATCATCCGGCTCCTTTATGGCTGGTGGCATTTTCGATACTTTTGCCGACATCATTTTCCTGTCTTGCGACATCTGCAACAAACGTTGCAATCCCGCATATCTCAGGGTATTTTGGATCGACTATTGATGAGGCAAACTGGATTATCACATCTTATATGATAGCAAACGCATGTCTAATCTTGATGTCGGGCTGGCTTGAAAATTTGATGGGGCGTAAACGTTTTTTAAAAGTATTTATCGGAATTTTTACTCTCGGCTCCTTAATTTGTGCTATTGCCCCGAACCTTAATTTAATGGTTCTCGGAAGATTAATTCAAGGGATTGGCGGCGGGCCGATGACACCGGTTTCGCAGGCAATATTATTGGCTGCTTTCCCGCCCGAAAAAAGGGGGATTGCAATGAGCTTATACGGAATGGCGGTAATGGTTTTTGCAATTCTCGGGCCGACATTTGGCGGGTTTATTGTTGATAACGCTGACTGGCAGTGGATTTATCTTGTCAATATTCCGGTCGGAATTCTTTCAATATCAATGGTTCACGCCAATATTGAAGAACTCGAAACACGAAAACAGGTAACAAAAACAGATTTTCCGGGCATGATAGCGCTTGTGTTGTGGCTGCTTTCAATGCAGGTGGTTCTGGATAAAGGTCAGCAGTACAACTGGTTTGACTGTGCGTGGATAAGCTGGCTTGCCGGATTTTCCGCCTGTGCGCTTGCATTCTTTATTGTCTGGGAAATTGAATGCAAAACCCCGTTGATTAACCTCAGGTTGTTCAAAGACAGAAACTTTTTAATCGGAACGATTTTAAGCCCGTCAATTAATATGCTTGTGTTTTCAACAATCGTTCTTGTTCCGCAGTTCTTGCAGAATATGATGGGCTATACCGCAATATTGAGCGGTTTTGCACTTGCCCCGCGGATTATATCGTGCGTGTTGATGATGATTGCAATTAACCCGTTGATGAAAATCTTTGACAACAGAATTTTGATAGCTATCGGGTTCTTTTTCTTAGGAATTTCAATTTTATTTTTCGTAAATTTGAATTTAAGTGTTTCGTTTATATACATAGCAATCCCGCAGGTATTAATGGGCGTTGGGGTAATTATGACATTTATTCCTGTTTCCTCTCTGGTACTGGGAACTTTGCCTAAATCAGAACTTACCAACGGCGCAAGTCTGCATAACCTCTGTAAAGCCGCAATGACCGCAATCGTTGCGTCAATTGCATCAACCCTTGTCGCAAGACATGCTCAAATGCATCAGGTATATCTTGTGGATAATCTGTCTAATTTTAGTCTGGTATTTCAACATAAATTTGCATCGCTTGTAAGTACGTTTATGTCCAATGCATCAAGCTCGTTTGCAAGTATTAAGGCAAATTCTTATCTTTATAAGTCATTACTTACCCAGTCCCGTTTGATGTCTTATGTGGATGTATTTGCAATATTTGCATTGATTGCGTTCTTGCTAATCCCGCTGGCATTTTTGTTCAGGGTTGATGTCCGGAAAGCTAAAGCTTAACGGATAATACAAGAGAAATATAGATTAAATTTTTCCCGAAACTACTTTTTGATACTCAAGATTTCATCTATTTTAGTTTTAATTTGTTCTGAAAAAGAAAAAATTTCATTTATAGAGTTGATTGGTGTTTTAATTTCTTTAGTTCCGTCTAAAAATGCAATATATTTTTGTGCACGATTAAAATACAACCTACAAATAGTTTTGCGTATATTATCATCTAGCAAAACATTAAAATAACTTGCATTATCTCGATATGTAATTCTTGTAACATCTATAATCCCATTTAAAATAGATTTAATAATTGCATATCCTTCTAATTCTTCAAGTGTTGTAACGACTTCATTTTTATTTTCTTCTTTTATTTCATTTTTTGAAGCCAAACTAAAATCTAATGAAGTTTTCATAACTTTAGACATAAAAAGGTTAAACGCCTCAACTGTTGTCCGTTTATGTTTTTCAATAACCTTATCTGTAATTCTACCGTCACAAACACCGGATTTATTAATCAAATATCTAACGAAATCATCTGACGGGCTTTTATATTCATTCTCAATTACATCTTCAAATTGTTTTATATATTTTAAATCTCCGGCATTTGAATAGGCTTTTTCAAGGTCAAAATTTTCTTTGCAAAATTCAGAAAGTGTTTCAAGTTGATTTTCTTTATATTCTAGTAAATTAAAAGTAAAAAATGGGTCTTTATCAAGAATATTTACTTCTTCAATATCAGAAAAGAATTTATAAACAATACCATTTGTAAGAATAATAAATTTTGCTTTACTAGCTGTAAAATATTTAAAAAGCTGTCCTGCATGTTTTTTTATATCTAACTTATCATTTTCGACCTTTTTACATTCAATTAAAATGATAGGTTTACCATCTTTCATAATTGCATAATCAACTTTTTCATCTTTCTTTAAGCGGCTATCTGCTGTAAATTCTGGAACTACCTCAAGAGGATTAAAAACATCATATCCGAGAGCATTTAAAAAAGGCATAATTAATGCATTTTTTGTTGCTTCCTCAGTTTGCAAACTATCTTTTAAACTAATAACGCGTTCATTTAACTGTCTAATTTTTTCAATAAAATCCATATCTGAACCTCTTTATCTTGACCCCATATATTAACATAACTAATTATAGTAAAGCACAGAAAATAAAAAAAGTAAACAGGGACGTCAAATTTAAATATGCTTTGTCCCCAAATTCGGGGACGCAATTTTGGGGACTTGAAAATGTCTACTGGCAACTGTTATAATCTTATCTGGTTGAATTATAAAATAGTTGCAAAAATCTTTCTCTTATTATATTATCTATCTACTAGAAGGATTAATGTCTTGTGAAGTTGCAAAGGGATATCGTTTAAGTGTAGGGTTTTTTGTAACAATTTCGTTATATTAGAGCATTTATTTGGAATTCTAATATTTTATAATACTTAATATATTTAAGAAAAAAGTTTATAATTCATAATTTATAATTATAAATATGAAAGGAGGAATTATATGTATCAAACACATTTTGATGAAATTATTAAGATAATCAATGATAATAATGATATTTTTATTGTTTCAAAAAATGTAAAACAAGAGAACACTCCTGATTATTTTATTTATAATGACAATCAATCAAACGGAGAGACAATTAAAAAATTATGCCAGATTTAAAGGAAATTTTGGATGAAATTAAAGAACTTGAACAAGAGGGCTCATCTATTGATAAAATAAGACGTTCCTATATTACAAGACTCGCAAAAGAACGAGGTCGGAATGTTATAATATATTATTCCGGATGGCTCCAAAAACCGACAATACCAGAAAATAGTATTATGGATATTGACGTCAATGGATTTATGACAACCTGCCATAAGCTAGATAAAAGTAAAGGGTTAGATTTGATTTTACATACTCCAGGGGGAAGCATTGCGGCGACCGAAACGATAGTAAATTATCTTCGTTCTGTGTTTAATTGTGATATCACGGCATTTATACCACAAATAGCAATGTCTGCAGGGACAATGATAGCCTGTTCTTGTAAAGAAATTTATATGGGTAAACAGTCTAGTTTGGGGCCTGTTGATCCTCAATTCCTTTTCCCGGGTGTTGGACAAGTTGCCGCTTGGGGAATTTTAGAAGAAGTTGAAAGAGGTCTGAAAGAAATAAAAGAAAACAAAGAATCTCAGGTATTGTGGGCGAATATTTTTGCTAAATATCCCCCAACATTTGTGGGAACCTGTGAAAAAGCGATTGAATGGTCTCAACAAATCACTACAGCTTGGCTCCAGGATTGTATGTTTAAAGACGATAAAGATGCCAAAACTAAAGCAGAGACAGTAGTAAAAACCTTATCGAGTCATAAAGAAACCAAATCACACTCAAGACATTTATCCAAAGAAAAATGTAAAGAAATTGGTTTAAAAATAATTGACTTAGAGAATGATCAAAAATTACAAGATTTAGTTCTAAGTGTACATCACGCGTGTATGTTAACTTTACAGCAACAACATATTGTAAAAATTATAGAAAACCAAAATAGCAAAATGTTTGTAACAAAAATTGGAAATTAATTTTTTAAAAGGTAAATATAAAAAGTTAGAAAAATGTCCGAGAAAGGCTCGCGCCCGGTTGAGCCAGAGTCATACTTGTATCAATCGCAACTGTAAGCGCATGAACAAAATGGAGGAGCCTTAGTGGTCGAGCCTTTTGAGTGGCACTCTGTCACGAGCGCAATAATCCAGTGAATTGTTGCGTTGCGAACATCTGCTGATGCATTCAGCGCAAGCAAGTTGAGGCATTCCAAGGCAAAACCTGCTTTTGTCTGAATGCCATTAATATAGCAAAAATTTTTGTTGACAGATTATATAACAAAATAGATAATAAAGATAACTCTGGAGGTAAATCTATGAAAATTCTGCCGGTCAACCTCAATATGTTTTCTGCTGTTAACAATAATAGGAACTGTTACAAGACTCCGCATATAAAAATGTCTTTTAACGGCGGAGATTCTTTCAGTAGAACAAATTCTTTTGTGGATGAACAGATTAGTCAACTGGAAAATGATGTTAACAATAAAGTTCTGCCCTACCGCGAAGAACACAGGGAAGAATTTATTGCGCTTGGTAAAATCGGTTACGATTCTCAGGAAAAATTGAAGCTCGTCCGTGCTTATGAAACAGAGCTTATGAATAAAAAATTCGATGCCAATGAAACCGGAACCTTCAAAAATGCGTCACAAAATGCGCGCATTTATGAACAATACAACAGAAATATCAAAGAATTTGAACGTAATGAGCAATTTGTGCAGGAACACCCTCAATATGCCTCCTCCGAACTGTTACAGGCTATTGAAAAAGGACGTGAAAAGGTTTACAGAGATAGTGAAGAGTTTGAAAAATTAAAACCCCATTATGAAAAATTTCAGGAAATTCAGGAGCAAATGGACGATGAACTTTCGGATGTGTCCTCCGCTGCACTTCCGGAATTTCACGAAAAAATAAAACAGCTTGATATGCAAAATAAAACAGCAGCAGTGCTCTTTCTCGTTTCCGGTTACACTGATGTTCAGGAAATCAAAAAAGAAACCGGAGATATCATTCAGGAATACAAAGAAAATAAAGTTTCTTACGATATCTTAAAACGCCTTGAAAAAGTAAATTATAAAATTCAGAAATTTGAAGAAGATGATAAAACCTCTGTTCTGGAATCAATAGATAATTTCCTCGAAGAAAATAAAAATAGCGAAGCCGCTGAACTGACAAAAGATGAAATTCATCAAACATATAAAACTCTCTTAGAAAATACGGATGAAATAATTCTAAAATATACGGGTGAGATGACAGCTTATAATGAGGTAAATCCTGTAAAAATTAGTCCGCGGATAATGGATAGAACATTTAAATCTCAAGAAAAGACAAATAAAATAATAAACGAACTTATCTTAAAAGAAAAAGAAAAATACTACAACTGTTCGTATGAATAGTTTTGGTTTGACATTTATATATAAATATGTATATAATTGTTTTCAGGTTCAGTTATTAAGAGGTCGCGTATGAAGATAAGAATTGGTCAAGTCGTCTTATTAGGTTTTGTTTTCGGGATGTTTAGTATCTCATCAGACTTTCCGGCTCTTGCAGATAATGAAATAAAAATAAATAATGATTTACACCGGCAGGCACAAATGCAAAATATGCAAAGAACATCGAATGCACTACATCCTGCTCATTATACAGTGCAGGTTCCGGAGAATTATCCGATACCTGTTGTTTTTAAACAAAACGTTGACAGTGAAACCGCCCAAAATGGCGATACTATTGCAATAAGTACCGCATCTGATATATACATCAATAACAAACTGGTGTTTAGTAAGAATGCTTCCGGATATGCTATTATTAAGTCAGTACGTCCTGCCAGAAATTTAGGTAAATACGGTTTTATTATTATAAAAAAAGGATATCTGACCGATACAACCGGTACGCTCCGGCAGGTGAAGTTTGAAACTAAAATTAAAGGTGAAAGATGCCAGTGGGCAGGAATTATCGGTCATGCTATGATATGGAATCCTATAGGGTGGATTGTCGCATTAAAAGAAGGAACACCAGCAGAACTAAAAGCCGGCGATACTGCAACCTGTATAAATGAGATTAGTTTTAATTTATAATGTAGAGTGAATAAATTGCGGGTTGACATGTGCTTAAATATCAACCCGCAAAGTTAAATGTCCGAGAAAGGCTCGCGATAAGGAACGTGGCGTGAATGAGTTGCGAAGCAACTCCCGCTCACGCAAGCG
>CALUVJ010000066.1 GCA_944324195.1 Candidatus Gastranaerophilales bacterium | reverse complement strand
CCCTCATTAGGGAAGGAGAGCTTCCTGCCTATTTTCACAAAGAATACACGCTATGCCGGCAGCTTTAATCTGCAAGTGGTAAATTATCCGGAAAATTTTGAACTTTATATGACACGTTGTTGACGCTCCACGCATGATACTGTATGCTGATAAGCCCATTTGTCCGTCTGCTGTCATTCTGAGCCCGACAGGAATTCAAGGGCGAAGAATCTCTTTAACTTTTCAAATCAGCACCCATCCCGGCCTTCCCTCATTAGGGAAGGAGAGCTTCCTGCCTATTTTCACAAAGAATACACGCTATGCCGGCAGCTTTAATCTGCAAGTTCAATACATTTACCCTTGAACCCGTTTGCCCAATCTCTTGCAAGCATTTCACCTTTGCCTTCCGGCTTTACTTTAATTAAGCGCAAAAGTCCTTTTCCTGTTTGAACGTCAATTCCTGATTTAGAAATATATACAAATTCACCGGGATTAGCATCCGTATTTTCTTCCAAAGGTTCGGTTTCAAGGACTTTAATAATTTTGCCGTTATGCTCGAAAAATGCCCCGGGACACTTGTAAACCCCGCGTACCAGATTGTGAATTTCTTCCGCAGATTTTGTCCAGTCAATTTTACATTCTTCTTTTTTTAATTTATCTGCAAAGCAAACACCATCTTCACATTGCGGAACAGGTTTCAGCGTTCCGTCTTTAATTCCTTTTAAAGTTTTATCTAAAAGCTCGGGAGAATTAGCTGCGCAAATTTCAAAAAGTTCAACGCAATTCATATTTTCTGTGATTTCAATGGGATACCGCAGACAAATATCGCCGCAATCAAGACCAAGCTCTGTTATCATCGTACAAATTCCGGTTTCTTTATCTCCGTTCATAATGGCTCGCTGAATCGGATTTGCTCCTCTGTATTTTGGGAGCAGAGAAACATGAAGATTTATCGTCTCATATTTCGGAATATCAAGAACCTCCTGAGACAAAATTTGTCCGAAAGCAAAAGTTACAAAAAAATCAGGCTTTAATTCTCTTAGAGCTTCAATGATTTCAGGTTCTTTTCTTATTGATTTCGGCTGAAAAACTTTAATATTATGCTCTAAAGCAAATTGTTTTATCGGACCGGCAGTAAGTTTATGCCCGCGCCCTGACGGCTTATCCGGCTGAGTTACCACCGCAAGAACATCGAAATCCTCCGAATTATAAAAATGCTCCAGAGATTTTAAACCTATATCAGGTGTTCCGAAAAATACTATACTTATCAACCTAATCTTCCTTCTCTTCTTTTTCTTCCTGAGCCTTCTTTTCTTTCTCCATCTTTTCTTTTACAAGAACTTGAATTTTTTCATCGAGTTCAGGCTCGTCAAGAATTTTATCCAGCTGAATATCCGGAAGATTACATTTTTTCAGAACTTCTTCCGCTTCGAAACGGTTTATAACGTGATCTATAAATAAAACACCGTCCAGATGGTCAAATTCGTGTTGGATTGCTCTTGCAAGCAAACTTCCGTCATGAGCTTCCAGAACAAAAGAACGCCCGTTTCTGTCAAGAGCCTTTATCATAATATCTGAATATCTTCTTACGTCCGTAAAGGCTTCCGGAAAACTCAAACATCCCTCATGGCTTATTACCGCGCCGGATTTTTTGATAATTTTCGGATTAATAAATACTATCGGATTTAAAGGTTCATTGCCGGTGGACGTGTCAATTACAAAAACCCTATAATGTTCCCCGATTTGCGGAGCAGCTAGTCCTACGCCATTTTGAGCGTACATAGTATCTAATAAATCTGCTACAAGATTTTTAATTTTTTGTGAAACTTTATGGACTTCTTTGGACGGCTGTCTCAAAGACTCTTCCCCATATCTGACTACTTTTCTTATTGACATATTTTTTACCTCTTAAACACATATTAACATAAAAATGAACAATTTTCTAAAAAAGGCGTTATAATAGTAATATGAAAAATTTCTGTGTGATAATGCTTTTATTTTTTATTACATGTTCCTCCGTATTAGCCGTAACCGCAAAGATATATGATAAAAAAGGTTTTCGAATAGGTACTTTCAAAAAAAACGGAAATATTTTAGAAGCTTATGATTTGGAGGGCAATGTTATGACAGAGGATGCTTTAGGTAACAAACTTCCGGCTGAAGAATTATATTTTTATGATATATCAGGGAATTTAAGACGTTTTTCAACAGAAAAGCGTACAATTGCGCCGGTGAATATAGAGCTGGACGGTAAAATTTATAAAGGTCCGCTCTACCGCCGTCCGAGGTAATAATTACTTTTTCAGCACCCAGAAATCTTTTTGGAACAGGACTAGAACGGGGATTAATTCCAGTCTCCCAATCAGCATATCAAAAATAAGTATTAGTTTAGTGCTCCAGTGCAGCGGCTCAAAGCTTCCTAAAGGGCCTATTTTGCCAAAGCCGGGACCAATATTCCCAATCGCGCTAACCGCGCCCGTTAACCCTATTGTTGTGTTTTGCTCTATTATAGCAATGATAAACGCTGAAAATACAAGTATTGCAAAATAAAAAGCAACAAACATTAATGTCTGATCCAATATTTCTTTTGATACGGAATAGCTTCCTATCTTAATATTGCAGACGGCCTTAGGATGCAGGATTTTTATCATCTCGGTTTTCATTATCTTAAAAATCAAAAGCCATCTTATAACCTTTATCCCGCCGCCGGCTGAACTGGCACAGCTTCCGAAAAGCATAATTGCAAATATTAATAACTTGCTTGTATAATCCCATTTTGTATAGTCAGCACTGCAATATCCGGTAGAAGAAACCAAAGCTGAGATATTGAAAAATGAATGAGTTAAGCTTTCTGTTAAGTTATAGTTCATATTAAAAAATAGTGAAAGGCTTAGTAAAATACCTATTATAATAATCACATTAAAATACGCTCTAAATTCTTCATTTCTAAAAAGTACTATCGGATTTAATCTGCTCCAGGCTTTATATTGCAAATTGAAGCTTGAACCTGCAAAAAACATAAAAATAGTTGTAATCCACAAAAGCGGGAAAGAATATCCAATCATACTGTCGGCGGAAGGCGATAAACCGCCTCCTGAGATTGAAGAAAAGGCATGACATAGAGATTCAAAAGGGTCCATTCCGTTAAATTTTAAGAGAGCAAAATCAAGAACCGTCAGTCCTGCATAAATCTTCCATAAGGCAGCGGCAGTATTTTTTATTCTGGGAGTAAATTTATCTTCCGTAGGTCCCGGGGCTTCGGCAAAAAACATTTGACGTCCGGCAATGGCAAATTGCGGAAGAATTGCAATAAATAACACGATAATTCCCATACCGCCCAGCCATTGTGTAAATGAGCGCCAGAAAAATAATGTATGCGGATAATTAAAATGCGTAAAAACCGTAGAGCCGGTAGCCGTAATTCCTGACATTGCTTCAAAAAGTGCATCAACCGGCTTTACTCCGAAAAACAAATATGGAATTGCTGCCAATATTGCAGCAAACAACCAGGAAAATGTTACAACGCATAATCCTTCTGATTTTTTGATATCGTTAATGGATTTAATTTTTGTTACTCCGCTTACGAGCTTTCTTATAGTAACTGCCAGCATTAGTGCAAAAGATGCAGTTAGCAGGAAAGGCAGTATTGCTCTATATTCATGAAAATATATTGCAATTAGTATCGGAAGCAGCAATACAAAACTGAAATACATTATGGTCAGACTGAATGAATATGCCAGATAAGTTAATCTCATTCAATTTCCTCAAAAAATTCTCTTATGATTTTAGCGTTTTCGCTTGTAGTAAAAATTATCAAATTATCTCCGCTCATAACCTGTGTTGCACCGTTCGGAATAATTATTCTCTTTCTTCTCTGTATAACTCCGACAATGGCTTTGGCAGGAAGTTTTAATTCCATTATTTTTTTTGTTTGATAACTTTCCGGTATTTCTATAACAAGAACTTCGCCTTTCCCTTGTTCAACTGTTGCCAGAATGCCGATATTTGTTTCCTGAAGATTGTTTCTGATTTCGTTTAAAGCCGCAGTTCTCTGTGAAATCGCAATGTCAATTCCGACTCGTTCAAAAAGTTCGACATTTGTACTCTTTGAAACACGTGAAATTACTCTTCCTGCTCCCATATGTTTTACAAGCAGTGAACAAAGAAGGTTTTTTTCATCATTATTTGTTACACTTACAACAACGTCAGATAAGCCTATATCTTCTTCATTCAAAAGTTCCAAATCAGTTCCGTCGCCATTTATTATAAGAGAATTATTTAAAACTTGTGACAGATATTCGCACCTTTCAGGATCCTTTTCAATAATTTTTAGATTTAACTTTAAATCTTCAAGATTTCTTGCAAGTTTTAAACCGACATTTCCGCCGCCAATAATTGCTACATTTTTGACAAATTCTTTTTCATGGAAAAATCTGCCTGCGAGAATATCCAAAGAATTTGAAAGCCCCATAAAAATGACTTTGTCATCCTCGTGCAGAACCGTTTCTCCGTTTGGAATAAATAATTCTCCGTCCCGAGTTATCCCTACAATCAAAGTGTCTTGCGGGAAATTGCAATTTTTAACCATTTGATTAACAAGGATTGATTTGTTAGCAATCTTATATTCCAGTAAACGTGCCCTTCCGTCAGCAAAATGTTCTACATCCAGTGCCTTTGCAACAGTTATTATTCTGAAAATTTCCTGAGTTAAAAGTTCTTCCGGCCAAATAACGTTATCAATATAAAAATCGCAATTGTACTCGGCATCTTTAGCCAATCCGAGAGAATATTTGTACTCTTCTTTTCTTACAAAACATATTGTTTTAACAGTACTGATTCTTTTTGCCGTAAGACAGGCTACAATATTTAACTCGTCAGACGAAGTACATGCAATAAAAACATCGGCGCTTTTTATAGAAGCTTGTTTTAAAACTTCAATATTTGAACCGTTTCCGGCAACAAAACCTACATCCAATTTATTAAAAGCATCAGTTTTATTGTGCTCATCATCTATAACTGTAATATCATTTGATGTATAAAGCTCAGATGCAATCATTGAGCCTAATTCATTTGCACCAAAAATAATTATCTTCATAGCTGTATTTAACTTCAAAATTCAGTTAATGTCAAACGATACAAAATATATTGCAGGAAGAGAATAGACTGGCAAATTTTATTTTCAGCTTACTTATAACTTAATGAAAGGATAAACGCATATGAGAATATACCCTATAAATACTGTTAATAATAAAAGAACATTTAAATCAAATCCGGTTAAGCCTGTAAAAGAGATATCGGAAAGAGAAAAATATATAATAAAAAACTATATTACCGGACTTAGTTACAGATTAAAAATGACACAGGATGAATTGACTTATTTTCATAAAATAAGAACGCGTAAAAAACTTGAAAAAGACTCCTATCAATACATAGCTAAAAAACTGAATATTCCTGAAGAGATACTGCCGCCGCTTGTACAGATTGACGGCAATGAAGCTGCGGACTATTCATATGCTTTTCTTGATAATATAATTCAGGCTAATGCAAAACTCAGAACCCCTAAAGATGAAATACTAAGTTCTATGAGACATGAATTCCAACATTTTTTACAAGTTTGTAACATGCTTAGAACGGAAGGATTGGGAGATGAAGTTCAAAAATATCTTACACAAGCATCTATAAATGATAGAAAGGATTTTTTAACGGATTTAATAAAAAGAGCAAATTACAAAAAACTTGATTCCCAAAACTCTCCGGAAACAGAATTTCTAAATAGCTTGAGTGAAGCACTAAGCAAAGGTGATATTAAAACATTTAATAATAAATTTAAACCCATAACAGAAAGCATAAAACAAATGTGGCTTGAAATAAGAAATGTCTCTGAAAAGCACTGGGGAATTATAAAACGGGATTCTTATGAAGGAAGGAACAACAAAATTTTATTTGAAGAGTTGAAAAAGTATAACTCACAAGGGGATATGATTGACTGGGCTATAAATAAACTTGAAAAAGATGCTATGCTTGCTGAAAATTTTGTATACAAAGAGTACAATGGAATTAATTCCGGTTGTTATATCCGGAATGAAAAGAAAATAAGAAACGCTCTGGATAAAAATGAAACTTTTCAATTTATGCAGGAAATTATACGCAAACGACGGCAGGCTGACAAGAATGTTTAATCCAGCTGCTTAACTGTAGCAACGATTTTCCCTATCAAAATCAAATCCGATATTGATTTTCCGCTGATTGTTCGTATTCGATACTCAGGATTATCAGACTTAATAATGATTTCATCTAAATTTTTACAGAGTCTTTTTACAAAAAATTCACTGTTATAACAGAATACGTAGATTTTGTTATCCTGAATTTGATTACCGCTCCAGTGCTCTACAATAAGCCTGTCACCGTTGTCAATGGTCGGAGCCATACTGTTGCCTGATGCATTAATCATTGAATACAACTTATTTTTGGAATAACCCTTAATCATTGATACCGGAATCGGGAGTTTTGTTTTTTCGCTCGAAAACACAATACTTCCGCTGCCGCAGCTTGCAAAAACATCATTGTAATAATCTATGTATGCAATATCCGGCATGGAATTAAATATGCTGATGTTAAAAAACTCTTCAACGCGCCTGAGTTCACTTACAGTAACTTCGCTTTCGTTTTTTATACGATTGCTGATTGTCTGTCTCGTAATTCCCAGACTTTCCGCAAGCAATGATTGATTTACCGCTTCCCCGGTTTGCTTTGATATTATTAATATTAATTCACCTAATTTCATTGTTTCACCAAAGATAATACAAAATAGTACTTGACATTTGTATCACGTCATCTTACAATAGGATACGAAATGTAAACTATCAATTGATATTTAAGCATATATTTTTATGTATGTCAACGTTTAGCGGAAGAGGTTTTGTAATATGGGTTACAAATATAATGTATCATGCAGTAAAACATTGTCAAAAACTTGGACACCGACTGCCATCGATTGTTACAACCTTGGCTGTCGATGTTCAAAGTGCAATCTGTTCAAGATATATTTTTCCAAATCGATAAATACATGCAAAATGAAAGAAACTGTAATAGAGCTGGTGAGAGCAATCGGTGCTCCAAATCAGGAAAATGGTACTCTGTTTACTGATTATTAATTATCATTTACAAATCAAAAGAAAGGATTTTTATTATGAGCGGATACTCCAGTATTGAAAACGGTAAATTGGGCGGCAGACCAAAATATAATGATCAGATAAAAATTTCTTTACCTGATGTTGAATTTGTTGTTCTTACTCAGGAACAATACGGCTCGCTTATTGAAAAATACGGGTATGAACTTTTTTACAAAGCTTTAGAAGTTTTAGAAAATTGGTTAAAATCAAGCCCAAAGGGCGAAAAATACAGAGGAAAAAATAATTACGCCCACTTTCGTTCTGACGGCTGGGTAATTAATGCTGCAAAAAAACTTACAAATTAATATTTTGTCTTACTGATAGTAATTTCTCGAAAAACTCTCTCGTGGTATTCACCCCCCTATTAAAGCATTCTTGCTGAATTGAATACCACTTCTTTTTATTAAAATTAGTTATTTTAAAGTTAGGATTTTGTGAAAATTTTGCGGTATCTTTAAATAAATCAAGAAGAGTTGTGAAATCTATTTTTTCATATTTATAATTTTTGCTAAGCATTTCCGAATTTGCCAAAGCACTGTATTTTGATTTATACTCAAATTTTTTGTGGGTATTAAATTTTAGAATTTTTTGGAGCAAACCTCCTTTTTCTGTATGCAAAGGAACTGTCATATCCTGAAGATAGTGTATTGCAAATCCGGCATGCCTTAGGAATTTAGTATTGTCTTTTGACATAATTGATGATACAAGGTGTTCTTTAAACTGGTTGTAAGCATTTAATTGATTGCTGTTTTGCCCGAAGCTCTTTTTCTTGGAATTTGGAAAATAGAAATGAGTGTTACTGTGATATCCTAATTCAGATTTCGCAAAATCGGGCATTTGCGTGTATCTGGCAATTTGTCTTTTAGTTTTGTTATCAATGTTGCAATCTTTGAGTGCAAGCATTGTCATTTCCAAATGCGTAGTTTTGTTCCAACCAAAATTCATAGAATTATTTAATGTATCAATTTGCATTTTATAATACTAAACTGCAAAGCGGAAATGAACAATATCTCCGTCCTGCATTACATAGTCCTTTCCTTCGAGTCTTGTTACACCTTTATCTTTGCAGGCAGTGTAAGAACCGTTTGCAGCAAAATCATCATAAGCAGTGACTTCCGCTCTGATAAATCCTTTCTCAAAATCGGTATGGATTACACCTGCAGCCTGCGGAGCTTTGGTTCCTCTTGTTATTGTCCAGGCGTGAACTTCTTTTTCTCCGGCGGTAATAAATGTAATTAAATTCAAAAGATTATAAACTGATTTAATCATTTTATTGATACCGCTGTCTTTAACTCCCAACTCTTCCAAATACTCTTTGGCACCTTCTTCACCAAGTTCCACAAGTTCTTCTTCAATTCTTGCACAAATAATTACAGTTTGTGCTCCGTGCTTAGACGCGTACTCTTCGACCAATTTTGTATAATTATTTCCTTCTTTTAAATCAAATTCCGAAACGTTTGCGCAATAAATTACCGGCTTAACCGACATTAAATTAAGAGGTTTAATAACATTTATTTCATCTTCATTAAAATGTTCTTTAAGGTTGATAAAAGTCCCGGCCTGTAAAAGTTCGTTGAGTTTTTTTAAAGCGCCTTCTTCAAGGACTGCTTCTTTATCTCCGCCTTTAGCCTGCTTGGAAATTCTCTGCATTCTTCTCTCGACGGAAGCCAAGTCTGCGAGCGCAAGCTCCGTGTTAATAATTTCTATATCGGAAATCGGATCAACTTTACCGGAAACGTGGATTGTATTCTCATCGTCAAAACATCTTACAACCTGAATTATTGCATCAACTTCTCTAATATTATGCAAGAACTGGTTACCTAAACCTTCGCCCTGACTTGCACCCTTAACAAGTCCTGCGATATCAACAAATTCAATAACCGTAGGAATGATTTCTTTTGATTTGCACAAATCGGAAAGAATCTGTAATCGTTCATCGGGAACAATTACAACTCCGACATTCGGCTCTATTGTACAAAACGGATAATTTGCACTTTGCGCGTTTTTTGTTGCAGTAAGTGCATTAAATAATGTTGATTTTCCTACGTTTGGTAATCCCACAATTCCGGCTCTTAGCATAAATTAAATCCCTTTCCAAAAATATCTGCTGGTGATATTGTACCATGAAAGTGATTATATCAAGAGAAAATAGAGAATTTTGTCAGTATAATAATACGATTAGTGAATGTTTTTTTAATTTTAAAATATTTAAACTTTTAGCAAAATACGAAAGTTCTGTAGAATTAGTGAGTTTTGCTAAGGCGAAAAAGATGTGAATATTACCTGATAATAAAAAAAAAATCATTAATAAAACTTTACAAATCGGGTGAAAATATAATAGAACTGCTTGCATTCAGAATTTTAGCAAATATTATAATATTAAGATGCCACATAGTGGTATCATTTGACAGCCGAAAATAGAGGAAATATATGGCAAAAGACGTAATAGAAATAGAAGGTACGATTCTTGAATCCATGCCAAATGCGATGTTCAAAGTTAAACTTGAAAACGGACATGAGATTCTGGCTCATATATCAGGTAAAATCAGGAAAAATTTTATAAGAATATTGCCGGGTGACAGAGTAAAAGTAGAAATGACACCTTATGATTTAACAAAGGGCAGAATTACCTTCAGATTAAAGTAAACTCAGTAGATATTTATATAAAGGAAAAAACAATGAAAACAAGATCATCAGTAAAACCTATGTGCGACAAATGCAAGGTTATCAGAAGAAAAGGCAGAGTTGCCGTTATATGCGAAAACCCTAAACATAAACAAAGACAGGGATAATGTAGTGAATAGTGAATAGTGACTAGTGATTAGGCAAAAATCTATTCACTACTCACTATTCACAAGTCACTCGGTTATTAAAAGAAGTAATTAGTAGAATAAAGTTATAAAGGAAAGAAAAACATGGCAAGATTAGTTGGGGTAGACTTACCTCGTAACAAAAGATTAGAAGTTGCTCTTACC
>CALUVJ010000065.1 GCA_944324195.1 Candidatus Gastranaerophilales bacterium | reverse complement strand
AACACCTCCATAACCGCATTAAATAAACGCATCTGTTTATATTCTTTTTCGCTTATCTTAAAATGCTTGTTAATTTCGTCTAATACCATTATAGCATATTTACTAGGATTTTTCAAGAGTGTTGCTTGTGCAAAACATTCTGCAACAAACTCATCTTTACTTTTTCGTGCATATTTTGAAACAAAGTCTTTATTTTTGATGTCATCCTCTTTTATGTTTTTAACATATTCTGTTTTTATTTCTTGTATTTTATTCCAAAATGTTTCATCTTTTACTTGAGAGGTTATTGTATGACCTAGTTCATGAGTTAATACACTTGTTAGAACATCTTTGCCTGTTCTTGCAAGCCAGCCAGATTCAACAGACCTGTTAAACGCTTCAATTCCGTTTTCTTTAAAACATTTACTATCAAGCGATAAAGTTCTTGTATTTTTTGAAACAATGGCAACACCTAAACAGCCCTGTCCTATTGTGCATACATTTACGCCTTTAAGCGGTGGTTCTGTTTTATATGTTTGAAGTATTTTGTCAATTGTGTTTTTTAGATAGCTTTTTTGTTCTTCTGAAATTTTGGCCCGCGTTTGATGAAATTCGTATTTTATTTCCGCATTCTTCTCATTTGCTATTTTATGGTGAAAATCTAAAGCAGAACCACCTTGCGGTATGTAATCAGGAATATAAACCCTTAAAGGGTTTCCGTCTTCATCTACTTTTCCTTTAAGTGTTATCCAACCATTATTTATTGGTTCTAAGATTTCAATTAATCCGTTTATTATTTTGAAATCTTGTTTTGTTAGATTTTTAGCATTTATTTCAGTAAAAATTTTACATAAGCCATTATAAATTATATTGTCTGTCATAGTATTTCTTTGAATTTCCGTCTTTGAATTAAAAACAATATTAGCCCTCTCGTAGCGTGGATTGTCAACAATTGCAAGGTGTGTAAACACGCCGTCCAAAAACTCAATATCATACGGGATATTGTTTTCTGTGCCGCCTGCGTCGTCTGCAAGCTTGACATCATAAGAACAGGAAACGCTCCAGCCTTTATCTGCATAAAATAGAGGATAGGTTAAAACCTATCCTCTGTTTTATTTGTTTTGACATGATTTGCAAAACGCGCACAAGGCGTGAGCCTAACGACATAGAGGCGCGCATTATAACAAGGCTCTGCGCTGCTCAATGAGCTTTGTAAGAAGCTCTCTTACACGTTCATACAATCCTACAGAAGAGATTAAATCATAAACCTGAACTAAATCTTCTTTGGTTCTGGCGTTATATATTTTGGGTGCATATCTATTATATTCTCTTTTAATATATATACCTTCTTCCAGCTCAAAGGCTCTCACTCCGGCCTTTTTAGCAAGCCGGTTTAGTTGTCCTGTAAGCTTTTGCCTTTGTTTTAACAATTCGCGGTACTCATAATTATCCTGAGCAGTATAAAAATAACGGAGATTTTGTTTTTGTGTCCGGATATTCATATTCATTCGGTCACGTTTAACTAAAAGTTCATTACATTTTTCTTCAAACTCAGTAAACTCAAATTTCCGCGGAAGAAGATTCTCTTTTTTCGCAGAGATTTCTACGACATCAGAAACCGGAGTTTGTAAAGCCTTAAGTTTTGGCAATTTTGCTTTTGCGCCAAAGGTAAAATTTGATTTTTGCAGGGGTAATGTATTAAAAGAAACTATCATCATACCCTTATAAAAACCGAAGATTTTTATTTTTGCCAGTATTTTTCCGGTATTCGTTCAAATAATGTAGCAAATTAGAAAAAATCTCGTTGAAACGGATGATGTGTAATACGCGGCGTTTGAGTAATATAAAACCATACTCCTTAGAGACTAAGATACACATATCCCTAATCAACAGCTATGCACCTAAAGTACATAGCTTTTTTTTATGCTTGTTTATGATATAATTACATTATGTTTGACAGCTTAAGTTCTAAATTACAGGAAATCATAAGAAATACCGGCGCAAAAGAATTAACGCAGGAGAATATGCAGGATGCCCTGCGTGAAATCAGGCGTGCGCTTTTAGATGCTGACGTAAACCTTCGGGTGGTAAAATCATTTATTTCTTCCATCCGCGACAAGGCAGAAGGCGAAAATATCGTTCAGGGAGTTAACGCTTCCCAGCAGCTTATAAAAATAGTTAACGATGAACTTGTTGCACTTCTGGGTAAAGAAGTAAAACCGTTAGAACTTAAATCGAAACCGGCGTTAATAATGATGCTGGGCCTGCAGGGTTCCGGGAAAACGACTTCCAGCGCAAAGCTTGCGATTAAACTCAAAAAAGAAAACCGAAATCCGCTGCTTGTGGCCTGTGATGTTTACCGTCCGGCAGCAATAACACAATTAAAGACACTCGGCAAAGAATGCGGGGTTGAAGTTTTCTCTATCGACGGCAGTCACGATGTACAGCAAATTATAAAAGGTGCACTGGAGCATGCCGGCAGTAATAATTTTGATACATTAATCCTTGATACCGCTGGCCGCTTACAGATTGACACTGAAATGATGGCGGAATTGCTTTTAATTGACAGGATTTTCCACCCTGATGAAAAGCTTCTTGTAATCGACGCAATGGTCGGACAGGAATCCGTCAATGTCGCAGAGAATTTTGACGCACAACTCGGGCTCACCGGTCTGGTATTAACAAAACTTGACGGGGACTCCAGAGGCGGTGCGGCATTAAGTGTTGTTCACTGCACGGGCAAACCGATTAAGCTGACAGGTACAGGCGAAAAACTTAATGCATTAGAGGATTTCCACCCGGATCGTATGGCAACCCGCATTTTAGGTATGGGCGATATTGTGTCGCTTGTTGAAAAAGCACAGGAAGTTTTTGATGAAAAACAGGCTCAAGAATTAGAAGAAAAGCTTGCAAAATCAGAATTTTCCTTTAATGACTTTTTAAAGCTTCAAAAGCAAATGAATGCGCTCGGCTCTTTCGGCAATATTTTGGGGATGATTCCGGGGTTGAACATTTCCGGCGATGATAAGCAAAAATTGACCCACGAAAGCGAAAAACAGTTCAAGCGTTTTGAAGTTTTCATCCAGAGTATGACACCCGAAGAACGTGCGAACCCGAAACTTATTGACACGAGCCGTAAAAAACGGATTTCCAAAGGCTGCGGAATAAGTTTGAACGAAATAAACCAGTTTATGACCCAATTTGAACAAATGCGCCTTATGATGAGCGGGATGTCTGATATGAAAAATCTGTTCGGCAAAATGGGCAATTTTGGCGGCGGCATGCCGGATATGGGCAGAATGATGGCCGGAATGAAAGGTATGAAGGGATTTCAACAGATGATGGGGCATAAAGGGAAACTCGGCAACCACGCCATAAACCGTGCAAAAGCCATGATGAGAAAATTTAAATAACCTGATATAGCAAATTTTATGTTTCAGGTTTTTTCTATCCTGTATCATGAACTTAATCGTAGGCAGCAATGTTTATTCACCCGCATTTCGCGCCAATTTGAATAAAACTTCTAAAGAATTATTACTCAGAAAATTTGAGGAATTATACGGCGACATTTCTGCGTCCGACATTGTCCGGCAATTAGGAAACGAAAATCTGAAATATTTATATTTTCTTGCTTCCAAAGTCGATTTAAGCGGATATAACAGGATTGAATATAAATATCTTGAGCCGTTTTCTCAAATAGAATTGCATAAACTGAAAGAGATTGAACCCTTATTGTTATCAAAGAACGATCTCGGGCTGTGGAATTATTCTGCGGATTTCGTTCTGAATTTCCCGAACCTCAACAAAAAGCAGCAAACAACATTATTAAATCTTGTACAGTGCAATGTTACACCGTTTAGCAGCAAAGGAATTATTGAAAACCCGGATTTAAACTGGGATAAAATGGTAGACAAAGCTAAAGCTATCAAAGCACATTACAAAGAAAATTTAAGAGAAATCGAATTTTACAGCAACACAAAAGGCGAAAATTTCTTCTTAGCAGATGTTCAGCTTCCGGATAACAATAAGCCGAGCTGGCTGAATTATAAAAGAATTACAATAAAAATGGATGACAATGTAAACCCTTATGCAAGACGGAATAAAAGAACCCCCATAGACCCTCTTATTGAAAAATTGTACTCAAAACTAACCGGAGAAATGAATATCTATTCCGAAAACGATTTAACTTCAGATATCAGGCGGATTGCCGGAGAAGTTCCTGCAGCTTCAAATTCAGAAATACTAACAACTATCCGGAAGCTGACACAATTTGCAAATTACTCATCTTTACCAGCCATGGCTGAACAGTTAACGAAGCATAGAGTTACTTCATTTGATGATGTGGGAGAATTGCATAAATATTTTCAATACTTTCATGATAATAAAGGGCTTTTTAAACTGGCGAAGTCAAAAGAAAAACCCGGCTGCATCGTTACGTTAAAAGATCTTAATGACGAAAAAACATTTCATTCTATTTCACAAAAAGTAAAAGAAGATAAATTAACACTAATACATTTGGAAGGATTTAGCGAGGGTATAAATTTATTCACCGATGATAGAAAATTAGCCGCACGTACGGTAAATATATTAAAAAAAGCGAAAAGTGTTCAGCTAAAAAATCCGGAATTAGATTTTGAAGATTGTGTTTCTTATGTTTTAAATAATCCTATTGATTCAAAATTAAA
Organism: Candidatus Gastranaerophilales bacterium; assembly: GCA_944324195.1. Lineage (GTDB taxonomy): Bacteria > Cyanobacteriota > Vampirovibrionia > Gastranaerophilales > Gastranaerophilaceae > CAG-196. The sequence goes on along the minus strand of CALUVJ010000065.1, from coordinate 5,750 downwards.
AGAAAATGGTTTAAACGCAATTCGAGTCAGGTTTGACAAACCTTCAACACCGGCCGGAATATTAAGTCAAATACAGCCAGTCATCCCCTCCAAAGAAAGAATACAGACCACTATTGAAGCAATTGCAGATAAATATTCCTCGACTAAAAAAGAATATAAAAAGCTAAGTAATTCAATAGTTGAATACTTTAATTCAAACACCCGTATATATAGTAAACAATCTATGATAGAGTCTTTAAAAGAAATGAATAATAGAATACAGGATTATTTGCAGGAACATAATATTCCAAAAGAAAATCTGTATCTGATAAAAGATAAAATTGGAAATGTAAAAAGCTTTGATATCCTTATAAAAATGTATAAGGATTTATTTAATTTTCCTTCAAATAAAATAGTTCAAATAGCAGATATGAAAGACTTAAACGAATATCCTTCAAACAGTGCATTTGTAATATTGGACGATATTGTCGGAACAGGAGATTCTATATTAAGCTGTGGAAATTACTTTATAAGTTCAGAAAAGATTAATAAAGATAAGTTTATAATATTTGCCCCGATTGTGTGGACCAAAGTTGGTTTAGAAACTATTAATAGACATATTTTGAAACATGCCCGAAATAATAATGATACGACGATATGTATTGATAAAAATATATTCAACAATAACAGTAATTGTAAAATATTTGAATACTGGTACCTCAACCTGAAAAGTTTATTTATTCCGTCAGGAATAAATGACAAAGGCTTTGATGAGCAGGCACTAAGTATTTCTTTTCCTTATATGGCTCCGGATAATAACTCTTTTGTTTCAGCAAACCTGCTGGATTTGTTTTTGATAAATAAATCCTGTATAAAAAGTAAACCGTATACATTTGATATATTGAAAACCAGAGCGGAGGATTATGACATATTCGGTCAGGAAGAAAAGTATTTAAAACCTAATTCACCTAATGACAAAGCTCCGGGATTTTTTGAAAAAATAAAGATTTTTATACAATCAAAACACAATAAAAAATAAAGAAGAGTTTCGTTAATCTTGAAACTCTTCTTTATACTAGCTGGGGACAGATTCGAACTGTCGACCTTTCGGGTATGAGCCGAACGCTCTCACCAACTGAGCTACCCAGCCATGTTTCTTTTTCGCTCAAGTCCTATTCTCACACAAACATTCTCAAAAATCAACCCTAATCTTTACTTTATTGTTAATTTTTTAATTTTATAATAAAATGTTTTTAAAGGGTATGTGTGAATTATGCGGCAGTATTTATATACTAAAGAAGTCAGCTATAATGCTATATTTTATAGTGCTTTTAAAGCTCTTATTGTGTTTGAACTGCTTTTAGCTTCTCCTAAAACGCTCGATCAAATAAGGGATTTTCTTGTAAAACTGCCTTACATAAAATCCACTATTTCTAAAGATACGCTCAGAGTTTATATTAATACCTTCAAATGTGCAGGATGCACAGTAGAGAAAAAACTTACAGGCGAAAAACGCCGGGAATATTCCTACTTCATACCTGATAATCCTTTCCGACCCGTAATTTCCGAAACCCAGGCGCAAAAGCTGTTTGAAATTTACGACATAATCATGTATAACATGCCTTTTGAAGAGCTGCTGAAAGTTGAAATACTCATTAAAAAACTTGACAGATGTTTTAAAGACAAAATTTTCCATGAACTATACGAGCGGCATTCAGTATTAAAAGATTGTGATTTTAATCTTCTCAAAGAACTGGAGCAATGCTGCAAAGAAAACGCACTGGTGACGGTTCTATATAATTCTCCGCGCTCCGGCTTTAAAGAAATCCCTATTATTGCGCATAATATGAAAATCCAAAACTATAAACTATATCTGGAAGGTTTTGGCATGGAGTATAAAGAAGAAGCAATTTTCCTTTTAAGCAGAATAGTAAAAATTACAAATATTATCCCCAGAGAAGAAGTTAATGTTCCGGCTGATAACTCCTTTGTTATAACATTTGAGCTTTACGACCCGGATGAAAAACTCACCGAAAACGAAATTGTTATTTCAAAATCAGGAAATACCAGAGTTATACAACACAAAACAAACAACAAAATGCTCTCCACTCAAAGATTTTTACAACTGGCGGATTCATGCAAAATCCTTGAACCTGCAAGCTATAAACAGGAATTTATCTCGGCGCTGAAAGCCGCAAAAGAGGTCTACGTATATGGAAACTAGCACAAAACAGGTCGACAGCTGCATAAAAATGTTTGCACTACTAAAATTGTTATTAGAGGATAATGCCAATTTCAGTCAGGTCATAAAGGTTATTTCTGATGAAGAAAGTTCTATTTCCCCTGCAAACAGTATCCACAGCGTAACTTTAAACAAATATCTTAATACCTTAAAGCTCTTCGGGCTTAATGTAAAAAAAGAAAAAGGCAAATACCATTTAATAAATCCTCCTTACAAAATTGATTTAAATCAGGAAGATTTACATGCTTTTATGCTTATCAAAAATTGTGCTGCGAATATTTACAGCAATGAAAATCCAAATGATTATGAATTTGAAAAATTTATCAAATCTTTTGAACTCCGGTTTTCCGAAGCCACGCAAATGCTTATGAAGAAAAATGAGTCTGCTAATAAAGCAGATTTCAGCTTCTATTACGATAAATTTACAAATAAAGTAGAAACATGTTCAAAGTTCTGCAAAGAGGATTATAGAGTTGAAATAATCTATTATATCACACGTTCCGGCAAAAAGCAGGAAAAGAAAATCACGGCAAAAGCGCAAAATCTTTTATACAGACGCGGAACCGTCCGGCTGCAGGTTGTTGATTTAACTTCCGGAGAACCGGCCGTAATTTCGCTTGATAATATAATCAGCATAAAACAATTACCGAATAAAATTCCGCCGACATTGAATACAAACAGGGTTACGGTTTACGGACTGCGCGGAAGGCTTGCTAAAAATTATACATTAAGACCGTGGGAATACTCGCGGGGAATTGAAAACGGCTGGCTCGTTATTGTTAATAAAGATGAAAGCGAAGAAGAATTAACAAAAAGGCTTCTGAAATACGGCGCCAATTGCAAAGTTCTTAACCCGACAGGTTTCAGAGATAAAATTCTCTCAATTTATGAGGACACATTAAAGTTATATGATTAATTGGTAGTACCTGCTTTATAACCGCAATAAGCATAAACAGCAGGCAAAAGCCGTTCCAGCTTTAAGGTTTTAACCGCTTTGATTTTAGCGAGGACAAGGATACCAATTATATCATCAACGCTTGCAATTGCATCTTTGAATGTTAATTTTCTATCCGGCTCATTGTTATCAATATCAGATACAAAGTTTGCAACATCAACTGCGACTTCCATTCCGCCTGCAAGCGCCAGAACAGTTCCTGCGATTTTTGCCGGTGCATTGTTTAAAGGTTTAATTTTTTCGCAGGCATAAGTTGCACCTGATACGGCAAACCCCGGAAGTGCTACCATTGAATACTGGAAAATGCCCTCATCTAATTTGCGTTCGTGTTTCTTACGGTTTGAAGTCAAAACACCGCCTAAAACGCCGCCGCCAATAGCACCCAGCCCTAATCCAAGCATTTCTTTAAGCCCGTATTCCACATTAAAAAAACTTTTCTTTTGTCTTTTCGCAAAAGCAGCAACCGCCAGAGCTGCACCTGCGGCGGCGCCGATTGCAGAAGCTGCCTTAACAGATGCCGGAGCTTCTTTACTTTTCACACGGTTATAATCAGGCGCCAGAGTAATCTTATGACTGCTGAAACGGGGTTTTACTACATTAGGGTGATTATTTGGAATATTTTGAACCGGTTGTATCATGATGTTACTAATGTAGCACAGGATTGTTAGGATTTCATTAGCAAAAAGCGCCGATTTCTCAGCGCCTTGTATGCTATATTATAAACTTTCCGTTTTCATATATTAAAATATCATCGGCATAAATTTTCCCACCGTTTTTCATATTTTTAATCATGTCCCAGTGAAGCCCCGAAACGTTCTTGCCACCGGTTTCCGGGTAAGATGCCCCAATTGCCATATGAATTGAACCGCCTATTTTTTCATCAAAAAGAATATTTCCTGTAACTTCCTGAATTTCATCGTTGGTACCGATTGCGATTTCACCGATGCCGCGGGAGCCTTCGTCCATATCAAACATGGAATTTACAAAATCCTCGCCGCTTTCACACTTCACTCCCGTGACTTTTCCGTTTTGAATTGTCAGGTGAACGCCATGCGCTTCGTTTCCGCGGTAATTTTGCGGGAAATCAAAGTAAATTTCGCCGTTCACATCATCTTCAACAGGGGAAGTAAAGACTTCACCATCAGGATAGTTATTTAAGCCTGAACAACTAATCCATTTTCTGCCTTCAACGCCAAACGTAATATCAGTTTTTTCGCCGACGATATGGAGTTTTTTAACATTATTCAGGTAATTTGCCCATTTTGTTTGCTTTTCGTCCAGTTCTCGAAGCTTTGCAACGGGATCCTCAAGGTTCAAATAGCAGGAATTGTAGAGGAACTCCGTGTATTCAGCCAGTGACATTTTTGCTTCCTGAGCAAGCGCATTTGTCGGATAATCTGCAATAACCCACTTCGCTTCACCGCGTGCAGAACGCCCCAGAAGCATTTCAGAAAGTTTCTTTGTAGCTTTACCGCGGCGAGCAAGTTTTTCCAGATTAGCTCGCTTCATATTTTTGGTATTCAACGGTGCGCCGATTGAGATAAATTTATCAGCTTTTTCGTACTCCAGCTGAGTAATTGGATCAATATAATCTAACTGTTCATCAGACGCATTTTTCAGGAAAATTTCACCCGCACCCTCAAGCGCGATACGCACAATCGGGTTTCCGCCGCGCTCGATTACACGTTTATAAATTTCTTTCAGCAGGGGTTGCGATTCCACACTGTCTGTGCGGATAACAACCAGATCACCCTTTTGCACATTTGTTGAATAATCAACTAAAACCTGTGCATATTTTCTTAAAACATCATTTTGCATAATAACTCTCCTCTTTCTGCATATTGTAATACATTTTGAGGGGAGTGTAAAGACGGGGGCAATTGCCCAAGCGTCAGCCGGTGTAGCACCGGTGCCGTAGCACGTGAGTGCTGCGGGCAGGGTGCGGAACACTACGATGCCGCCGTTGTAAATTTTGCGGGTATAAAGTACCCGCTTAAAATTTATCCAGGCGGAATGCGTCAGCCGGTGCTTGCCGGCGGTCAAGCCGGGCGCGAGTCTTTCCCGAACGCCAAATCAACGTTTTATACACCAGACACGGTATTTACTATCTCTACTTCCCAGATGACGGCTGCCCGAGTTAAATCGTACATGATAGGCAGTATCTGCTCTTTCGCCAAGCGTAGATGACCAGAAATAGTCGTTACTCGTCCCCAGACCGCCAATAATTGTCCGGTTATAGAACATTGCCATTAATTCGTCACGGCTTGGCATACGTGTTGTATTATCTTTTCGTGTGCAATAACGTGACGCCTCAACATGGGTACGTCGTTCATTACTGTTTTTCTCAAGACTAACATCCGGAAACGGGGCGACAACAACACTGTCACTCGGATAAAGCACGGTTATAAAGCCTATATCTTTACCGGCAGTATTCGGGCCTTTTGAACCGTTTAAGTCGTAGACAAAATTCGCACACATATACGGCTGCGTCCAGGAAGCATCAATTACTTTTGTATCAGCGCGGCATTTCGGGTTATAATAGACAAGAATGCTTTCGCCGTTAGCGGTTTCAAA
>CALUVJ010000064.1 GCA_944324195.1 Candidatus Gastranaerophilales bacterium | reverse complement strand
TTTAAGGTAGAACAACTAAGCCGTGTAAAAGCTTTGCTTTTAGGCTTTTGTTATCTCTCTCTTAAATATCTCTTATGCATATATAAAGTATTTAACTTTTAAAAAATTGCCTTTTTTATTTTGTATTGTTAAGTTTTGTAAAAAATTTTCAAAAAAATTAAAGTTATGCAAAAAAATGACGTTATATAATAATATACTATTTATTATTTAATTTTTATATTAAGAAAGGAGACTCTCATGGGCCTGAGTGTTAATACAGGAGATGTATTAGAGCAAGCAAGAGCTCGTCAGGAGGCTGCAAAACGGGCAAAAGAAGAAGCTGAAGCTGCCAAAAATGCCGCTGCTACTAAGGAAGCGGAAGCAGCAGCTGCTGCAGCTAAAGAAGCCGCAGAAGCAGATGAAGCGGCTGCTAATGCAGAAAAAGAAGCTGCAGAAGTTACAGCGGCACAAGAAAAAGTTAATGCTGCAAGCGTTAGAGTAAATACGGCTCAATCAGCGTATTCTAATGCGTGTTCTCAATTGAGCTCAGCTCAAAGTCGTCTTACGGCAGCGCAAGCAAGCGGTGACGAAAGTGCAATTGCATCCGCACAGTCTGCAGTCGATAGTGCCCAATCAGCAGCAGACAGAGCTTATGCGGAACTCCAGGCTACCCAGCAGGAAGCAGAAGCTGCACAAGCAGAATTAGAAAAAGAAACTCAGGAAGCCGAAGAAGCAAGAACAAAAGCTGAAACTGAAAGAGCTGAAGCTGAACAGGCTCAGCAAGAGTCGGAAGCAGCAAAAGCAGAATTAGCAAGCGCTGAAACAGCATTAACTGCAGCAACAAACGAATTAGAACAAGCTGATGCTGCTCTAAAAGAAGCTGAAGCTGCAGATGAAGCTGCCAAAGCGGAAGAAGCAAAAGCCCAAGGCGCTGAAGGCACGGAAGAGACAGATGGTGTGCAAGAAGCGGAACATTTATCACAAGACGAAATCAATAAGTTAGTAGAAGATGAAGGATATACTTATATTACTTCTCAGGAACAGTTTTTGGAAATATTCCAGAATGGCGGTATTGATTTAAACGGAAGTTATATTTTAGGTTGTGATATTGATTTATCCGATATAGAAAATTGGCAGTCTGTCGGAGATGAAAATAGTCCATTTACCGGTATTTTTAACGGCAACGGATATTCAATCGACAACATGACAATTAATGTTACCGACGCAAACGCAGAAAATGTCGGTTTCTTTGGAGTTACCGAAAACGCAACAATAACTAATGTTAATTTTACTAATGCATCAGTAATTACACCGGATGATTTTATTAATGGTTCCTCCGGCGTTGGTATAGTTGCAGGACTTGCAAGAGGAACAGAATTTAGTGATATTACTTTATCGGGAGATGTAGCCGGTTATGAAAGCGTTGGCGGTTTAGTCGGTATTATAAATGATAATAACTATACCAATGAAGAAGGAATAGAAGTAGAAATCGGAAACAGTTCATTATCAAATATTGATACTGCCGTTAATGCAAATGGTAAGTATTTTGTCGGCGGTTTAATAGGTTATGTAACAGATACTTCTACCCGTGAGGGTGTAGCAACAAGAGATTTGAAAATCTCAAATTGTAATACCAGCGGTAATATTGTATTCCAGGAAGAAGCAGCCGGCGGTTTAATCGGAGAAGCAGGTAAAACAATCATTACAATTACAAACAGCGAAAGTGCTGCTAATATAACTTGGGATAATGCAGAAAATGACGGCGACTTATCATTCTTAATGGAAACCGGCAGAGCCGGCGGATTTATAGGGTGCGTAAACGGTTCATATATAGCTATTTGTAATTCTCAGTATACAGGTAATCTTGATGTAGACGGAGATTTCAAAGGAGACTGGTACGGCTGGTACATGAATGATGCTCACGTAACCGTATACGAAATTCCTGGCGGTTTACCTGTTGATGATATTCTGAATATAGATGGTATTGATGCTTTATCACCTGTAACAGATCCGCAAACCGGTATTTCTCACTATGAAGTTACGGTTTCTACTCTGACCGGCTTGGATAAAATGGTCACAATGATTCAGGATAATCCGGCATTAGCAGACATGATTACATTCAATGTCAACTTTGACTTTGAAGCAATGGATGGTATGTATGATCCGTCTATATATGAACAATATGGTATTGTTCAACATCTTTATGAAGATGAAGAAGGAAATGTTCACAATGATGTATATATCGATAATGAAATCGATATGGAGACAACTTTCCATAAGGGTGAATCTTCAACATTGCAGCTGTCCCCTTCTGATTACTGTCAGCCGATGGAAGTGGTTGAACTTAAAGAAACAATGGTATCAGGTTTGTATAAAGATACTGATGGCAATTATGTTGTAAACACAAACGACGGTCTAAAAAATGTCGATATGAATTTCAATTATGACGGTCAAATTACAAATGTTACCAAACGTCTTGAATCAGATGAAGTAAAATACCGTGAATATATTACATCAATGGTTCAGTACTACCAAGAAAAAATGTATGATGCATTAAAAGCATTGTTTGGTATTTCTGAAGATGAACTTGTTCCGGCCATAAACAAAGCAGAATATAAGAAACTGCAAAAAATGGAAGAAGCAGGTGTTGAACTGACTAAAGAACAAAAACTTGCCATGGCCGCTTACGAAGTTGATTACACCGTAATGAATTTAGTATCAGAAACAACTCATAACTACGGTTGCGGTATGGGCGGAAATGCATCATTCCTTGATGAATCTAAAGCAATTCAAATGTATGATGATGCAGGACGTCCGTTATTTACAACTCTAAACGGAGACCAGTTACGTCAAAGAATGGATGCAGAGGGCAATCTGTTAACCGATGACGAAGGTAATCCTATATATGAAAACCTTGACGGAAGTGATTATGAAGGCATGGCAGAAGTCTTTGCACAACGCGGCTATCCTGTAACTGATGATGACGGAAACTTTATGTACACCGATCCGGACGGAAATTCAATTACCAAAACTGTAGATGAAGAAGGAAATACAGTATATAAAAATGCTGACGGTTCTGTATATGAAGGCAGCGAAGAAGATCTAAAACAACAATTAGATCCGTATAGCAACTCAGACGAATACAGTGCGTTAGAGGACGAAATGAAAGGTCTGCTCAGTGATGTCGAAAACGGGAAATATCCGTTAGGCAGAACTTCTACCTCAAATGAAACAGCTGATACTACGGAAATTCCGACAGATACCGTAACTGAAGAAGAAATTATTAAAGAAGAACTTGAAGATGAAATTCTTTAATAAAATATAAAAAAATCCCCTTGGTAATATCAAGGGGATTTTTTTGTAAACAAATATTAAATAATATTTAAATTTATATGCAAATGGTATATAATAAAGTTATAGGTGTATATGTATATCGTAAAGAACTTAAAGGATTATAATCTGTCGCACAAACAGAGGATTTTTGCAGGTTATCTAAAAGATAATGTAGATTCGTTTACTTGTTTTGAAAGGGTGACGAACCGCAGTGCAATGCGTAAATATTTTGCTCCTGATAATGATTTTATAATTTATAGTACTGCTGTAGCAGAGCCTGCCGAATTATTAACCAGAGCGTTTGCCGGTTGATGAAATAATATTTTTTATGCTATTCTCTATTTATGAGAGAAGGCATGAAAAGATTTGTTGTATTTTTATTAACTATTTATTTTACTGTAAATTCTGTATTTGCTGAAGAAATAAATTCAGTAAAGTTTAACGGAAATGAATACTCTTTGGTATCAAGTGAAAAAAGCTCGGAACATGGCGGATATTACAATCAGTATTTTAAATCCGGCGAGAATTTCTCTTCTTGGACTGATTTCATAACTGTTCAGCATTTTCCTAATATGTATTCACCTGTAGATTTAGCGCATGCATACAGAGAGTTTTTAGGTTCTCATAATTGTCCGAGCTCTTTATGGGAAGATGAAAGTAAAAATATTGCCATGCTTGATTTTTTACTTATAGATTCGGAAAAAGATGCCAAATTACCGATAATTATAGAGTTTAACGTATTCAGGTATGAAAAATCATCCAATTGCGGAACAGTTGCGTTTCAATATGCAAAGAGATACACTATCCAAAATATGGAACAAGTGGAAAAGGTAAAAAAAGAATTTGAAAAATTCCGCCCAAAAGTTCTAAAAAAAGTATTAGATTTTGAGAGTCCGAATGTTATAAGCACTAAAATATAACAGTGAAATAAAACTTAATGATTTGCACGAATATGCTAATATTTGCTACGATACAATAGTAGTATAGTCATTTTAAGGGAATATATTGGATGAATTGGTTTAATTTAAGACGTTGCGGGGCTTTATGGGGAATATTTTTTCTGACGGCAATTCCTTCGCATGCTGCTATGTCTTTTCCGAACATAAACATAGGTATGCAAACTGCTAATACTCCTCAGGATTTTACCAACGGTTTGCAAATTTTAATTTGGTTGACAATATTAACTCTGGCTCCGAGTATATTGATAATGACAACTTCTTTTGTGAGACTTGTTGTTGTTTTATCACTAACGAGACAAGCTTTGGGAGCGGGGACGTTACCGCCGAATCAGGTTATAACAAGTTTAGCTTTAATTTTAACTTTTTTTATAATGGCGCCGACATTTAATGAAATTAATGAGAAAGCCCTGCAGCCATATATGCAGAATCAAATTACTCAGCAAGTAGCGCTGGATAGAGGGATTGTGCCGGTACGAAATTTTATGTTTAAGCAAACACATGAAAAAGAATTAGCATTGTTTGTGCGGATGGCTAAGATTGAGAAACCCAAAAACAAAGATGATGTTCCTACATACGTGCTGCTTCCGGCATTTATTTTAAGCGAATTAAAAACCGCATTTACAATAGGTTTTGTTGTATATCTGCCGTTTTTGGTAATTGATATTGTTGTTTCGTCGGTTCTTGTTTCAATGGGTATGATGTTTTTACCGCCGACAATGATAGCTTTGCCGTTTAAGTTAATAATGTTTGTAATGGTAGATGGCTGGTATTTAGTAGTTAAGTCTCTTGTAGAGAGTTTTGTAAGGTGAGGTTTTGTATATGAATCAGGATGTTGTTATAACTCTTTTGCAAAAAATGTTTATTTTAACTTTAGAAATTTCAGTACCGATACTTCTTGTAGGTGTAATATTAGGTTTACTTGTCAGTATATTCCAGACAGTTACTCAAATACAGGAATCTACATTAACTTTTGTGCCTAAGATAGTGGGTTGTGTATTGTTGTTAATATTTTTAATGCCTTGGATATTCAGTACATTTATAACAACGGTAAATGAATTTATGGATATGATACCTCAACTTATAGGCGGAGTATAATGAGGAAAAATGTTTAACCTTGATGTTTTATTTTCTGCGGCAAATATAATTTTGTTTATGGCAATATTAACACGTCTAACCGGCCTGTTTATGTCAGCGCCGCTTTTTTCCACATATCCGATTCCGATGCAGGTAAAAATTTGGCTGGCTGCTGCAATTGCATTTATATTGTTCCCTATTGTTCAGTATAATACAACATTTGCGGTGCCAAATTCAGTACCTGCACTAACACTTATATTGTTGAAAGAATTTCTTGTGGGATTTGCAATGGGATTTAGTTCAAACATATTATTTGTAGGAATAGAATTAGGTGTTAATATGTTTGCTATTCAAATGGGACTATCAGCTGATCAGGCACTGAACCCTACATCCGGCGGTCAGTCTCCTGTTATTACACAGGCTTATACATATTTGGCAACTATGTTATTTATAGCTCTGGGCGCACATCAGTGGCTTTTTTCAGCTATTTATAACAGTTTTAAGACCATGCCGGTAGGATATGTTTTTACTTTTTCTCCGGAATTGGTCGGACATATTGTAACTGTTACGGGGCAGATGTTTAGTATCGGTCTAAGCATTGCACTTCCTATTTTCGGAGTTTTATTTATAACGGATGTCCTTTTAGGATTTACTTCCAAAATGATGCCTCAGATGAATATATTTATGGTATCTTTGCCTTTAAAGATTTATTTGGGATTACTTTTATCTCTTATATTTATGCGTCCGATGGCCGAGTATATTTCTTTGCTTATAGAACGTTTTATGGAACACATTGCGTTATTGTTTTGAATTAAACCGCTTTTAATATGTTATAATAGATGCTATGGGAAATGATGCGGCAGAAAGAACGGAAGAGGCGACCACCCGACGGCGTAATAAAGAACGCGAGCGCGGTAATGTTGCAAAAAGCAGAGATATGGATGCTGCGCTTGTCATGGCTGCAGGAATAGCTCTTTTTGCCGTTTTTGCCGGAAGCATGTCTGACAATATTATGGGAATGATGCGTGAGACTTTTTCGCACCTTGATTATTCCAATATTGATACATCAAATGTAATGGGAATTTTTCTTCCCTATTTTAAATATTTAGCGATTATAGTATTACCTTTTCTTGTTTTGCTTGTCATAGCAACAATTCTAATTATAAGATTGGATGTAGGACATGTTTTTTCTCTGGAAAAAGCAAAGTTTAATTTAGAAAACTTATCTCCCCGACGTATGCTTCAGAATGCAAAAAGAATTTTCAATCCTTTTGAACCTCGTTCAATGGTAGAGTTTGCAAAATCAATTCTAAAAATAGTTGTTGTCGGCGCATGCGGTTATTCCGCAATAAATAGCAGAAAAGGAGATTTACTGGGGCTTGTCGGGTTGGAAATTCCAATTGCACTAAACATAATTATGTCAATTTTAATAAACATGATTATAAATATGTGTCTTGCAATGCTTGTATTGGGGTATCTGGATAAGAAATATCAGAACTATGAGTATGAAAAATCAATTAAGATGACAAAGCAAGAAATCAAGGACGAGCATAAAGATACTGAAGGGGACCCGAAAATCAAGGCAAGAATACGTTCTATCCAGATGCAAATGGCTCGTCAGCGCATGATGTCCTCCGTACCCGGCTCTGATGTAGTTGTAACAAACCCAACCCACTACGCTGTCGCTATAAAATATGATAAAACAAAAGCTCCTGCTCCAATGGTAGTAGCAAAAGGAGTTGATTATCTGGCTTTCCAGATTAGAGAAATTGCAAAAGAGAACAATGTCCCTATAGTAGAGAACAGGCCTGTTGCAAGGGCTCTGTACAATACTGTTCCTGTTGACGGAATGATTCCTTCTGATTTGTATGTCGCTGTAGCAGAGATTCTTGCTTACGTATATAGACAGAAAAATAATTAGGCCCATATATTTTAAGAAATTTTAACCCTCTTGTACTATTTGCCGGTATAATGTTAAAATGTTATTGTTGGAGAGGATTGCCTGAAAAAGGCTAAAGAATAATGGAACTTGGTAAATTATCAAAACTTTTAAGCAATAACGATATCGTCCTTGCAATAGGCTTGGTCGTAATTGTCTGCATGATGGTAATTCCTCTTCCGGCACCGCTTTTGGATTTGCTTCTGACAATAAATATTTCGCTTGCGGTAGTAATACTTTTAGTATGTTTATACACACAAGAACCCCTTGATTATTCATCCTTTCCTACGGTATTACTTATTGCAACGCTTTTTAGACTGGGTTTAAACGTCAGTTCGACGCGTTTGATTCTGTTGTACGGAGAAGCGGGAAATGTAATTAATTCCTTTGGAGAGTTTGTAGTCGGAGGTAATTATGTTGTAGGTGCGGTAATCTTCTGTATACTGGTATTAATTAACTTTATGGTTATTACTGGAGGTGCTACGCGTGTTGCAGAAGTTTCTGCAAGGTTTACATTGGATAAAATGCCGGGTAAACAATTGAGTATTGATGCTGACTTAAACTCAGGACTTATTAATGAAGAGCAGGCAAAAGAGAGACGCCGTAAACTAGAGAGAGAAACAGATTTCTACGGAACTATGGATGGTGCTTCCAAGTTCGTAAAAGGTGATGCAACAGCCGGTATTGTTATTACTGTTATCAACATTGTAGGCGGCTTAATTATAGGTGTAATTCAGCTTCACATGGATATACAGACGGCGCTTTCAACTTATACTATTTTAACTGTTGGTGACGGTCTTGTATCTCAGGTTCCGGCTCTTTTGATTTCTACCGCGACAGGTTTGATTGTATCAAGAGCAACAGGTAAAGATGAATCTTTATCAGAAGATATTAAGAATGAAATGTTTTCTGATCCGCGGGTTCTCGGTGTTGTTGCAGGTCTGATAGGCTTTATGGGAATCATTCCGGGCATGCCAACCGTACCTTTCCTGGCAATTGCCGGAATAACAGGTGCATTTGCATATTTTAAATTTAAATCTAAAAAGGAACAAGTTGCGACCCAGCAAGCCCAACAGATTGAACAGGCACAGCAAGAAAAACTCGGCAAAAAAGAAAAACGTGCGAAAGCTACAAGAGAAAGTGTCATGGAACTTTTAAATGTAGATACTATAGAGATAGAAGTCGGATATAGATTGGTTCAGCTTTTGAATGTAGAAATGGGCGGTGATTTGCTTGAACGTATTGCACAAATCAGACGCCAGACTGCTCTGGATTTAGGTATTGTTTTGCCTTCTATACGTGTAAGAGATAATTTGCAGCTTTCACCAAATTCTTATCAAATAAAATTAAAGGGCGTAGCCTTAGAATCGGGCGATGTTTATCCGGAAAGGTATCTTGCAATGTGCGCGGGTGATCCTGTCGGTAATCTGGCTATAAATGGTATTCACGCTATTGAACCTGCTTTTGGTCTCCCTGCTCTCTGGATTGAACCTAAGGACAAAGATATGGCAGAAATGTCAGGGTATACTGTAGTTTCAGCTTCTGCGGTTATTTCTACTCATATAACTGAGGTTATCAAAAAATGTGCTTCTGAAATTCTTTCAAGATACGATGTTCAGCAGCTTATTGATAACCTTAAGAAAGAAGTTTCAGAAGATTACGTTAATGACATGATGAAGGATATAACCGTCGGCGATGTTCAGGTTGTAATGCAGAACCTTTTGAAAGAAGGCGTTGCGGTAAGAGATTTGAAAACAATACTGGAGACTATAAGCTTGCAGGCTAAGATTAATAAGAATCCAAACTTCTTGACAGAGCATGTAAGACAGGCGCTTTCAAGAAATATCTGCAAACAGAATCTTGCAGATACCGGCGAACTTTATGTCATTACTCTCGCTCCGGATGTTGAAAATACAATTGCCAAAGGTGCAAGTCCTGATGGTATGAGTGTAACTTTAGATCCTTCATTTACTAAAAATATGTTTGATAAGATGAATCTTGAACTGGAAAAAGCTATTACTGCAACAGGAAATCAGCCTGTAATTCTTTGTTCATCTCCAATAAGACTTTTATTCCGAAAACTTGTAGAAAGAACATATCCGCAAATTGCAATTATGTCTTATAATGAGATTAGTCCGAATGTAAAAGTTCGTTCGGTTGGTATGGTTAAAACTTAATTAATATATAGAAAGGGTTAGTATGAGAGAACTTATAAAAGATAACCAGATAGTAACTATAGTTCCGCAAGATTTTAAGAAAACCAATAAGGGCAAGGTTCTTAACGTTTCTCAGGATGGTTTCAGGATGGAATTAAAATATAAGCCTGACGGCTTAATTGTAAACCATATTTGTGATTTTTATTCTTTTACTGATAACGGTTATCTTTATTTTGAATCTTATATACAGAATTTGGAAAACAATGTTATAACAATTGCTAACCCTGTAAAACACAGATTCTTACAAAGACGTAAATTTACACGTATCAAATTTATTGAAGATTTAACTTTAACAAACGGAGATATTTCACACAAGGTTAGAACCCTTGACCTTTCTGCAGGCGGAATGAAACTTCGGACTGAAGATAATATTGATATGGATAAAGACTACAATGTGTCAATAAAACTTAGTGATGAACAGGTTATAAATTGCAAATATCAATTAATAAGAATGGAAAAAGGAGACGGCGGGTTGTATACGATATCCGGGCGTTTCACAAGTTTAAGCAATATAGATAAAATGACTCTTGTTCAATTTTGTATGAAAAAAGATATGGAAAATCTCAATAAATCCGGGAAGGAAGAGTAACCGAAAAAAATGGGATATGCAGAAAATATCAGACTATTATTTATAGTGGTAACGATGATTGTTATTGGAACAGTAAGTATTGTTCGTGTCGGTGCAATTGATATGCATGCTATTATAACGACTGCAACGATACTTATTCCGGCAATCGTAGTTATGGGATATTTGGGACAAAGAATCGGAGAGATTGTAGATAATCCTAAAAATCGTGCTGATGCTGATTATAAAATAGCTGTTCTAAATGCATTAAAAAAGATGGATAAATCTATAACTCTGCAGGAGCTAAATGAAAAACTTCAAAAACAGGTAGCTGAGCCGGATTTACCAGAGCAGCCGGATGACGATATTGATGTGTAAATGTTTGTGCTAGAATAATTTTGTATTTATAGCATGGAGGAGTAAATGAAAGAGGCATATTTTCCGCAGGAAATAGAGAAGAAATGGCAAAAGTATTGGGAAGAAAATAATGTATTCCATACACCTGATGATAGTGAAAAACCAAAGTATTATGC
>CALUVJ010000063.1 GCA_944324195.1 Candidatus Gastranaerophilales bacterium | reverse complement strand
TCAATGATTGAAGCTATTAAATATTGTTTATACTAATCAAAAAATCAAAGCCGCTATTTATATGTATTTTTGTATACTTATGTAACAAATTGTAAAATTTAAGCTTAATATATTAAAGTTTTTGATTAAAGATGCCGTATATAAAATTATACATAATATTTTTGTCGAAAATATTATGCACTAAGCGTACATAAATACAGGATAAAAAATAATAAATTTCTTTCAAGTATATAAAAACTTTATTTCGTATAGTTACAACCTTACCAAAAGAAAGGAGCTGACATGTCATTAGACAACATTTCAGGATATGGAGTTAATCCGTATCAAGTCTCAACCAGTTCAACATCTTCCGCAAAAGGTGTAGAAGAAACTGGAGAAACAAAAGAAGAAAAGCTGGAGAAGTTGAGAGAAAAAATTAAAACTTTAACTGAAACCATCACAAATCTTAAGTCACAAGCAGAAGGATATGAACTTCAGGCTGAAAATGTTAAACAGAGCGTAAGCTCCGTAAGTTCTGCACAGGCAAGTGTACAGGCTTTGGTTAGTCAGCTTGACAATACAATAAGTGAATTACAGAACCGCAAAAGTTCTTTGGAAACAAACAGAGAAGCAGCGCAGCAAAGAGTTGATACGGCAAAAGAAAATGTAACGGCAAAAGAAGAAGCGGTTGCAAATGCTGAGACAGCCGTAATCGAAAAAGAAGAAGCGGTTGCAAATGCTGAGACAGCCGTAACAGAAAAAGAAGAAGCGGTGCAGAATGCTCAAACAGATTTGGAAGAAAAAGAAACTGCGTATACAGAAGCACAAGACAAACTGGCAGAGCTTGACGAAAACTATAAACAGGCCGTTGAAGCAACAAGAGCAGCACAGGAAAAAGTTGACGGAGCTAAAGAAGCGGTAAGTTCAGCACAACAAGCTCTAAGTTCTGCCCAGGCAACCTTAAGCAGCACTCCTTCTACAATACCTGAAACACGCACACGTACTAATGCAGACGGCACAACCTCAACATATACGGTTCAGGTTCCTAACCCGGCTTATGAAGCTGCACAACAAGCGGTACAACAAGCAGAAGAAGAACTTGCCGCAAGAGAAGAAGAATTAAAAGCTGCCGAAGAAGAACTGCAACAGTGTAAAGAAGCTGAACAAGCAGCTTTGGAAGCG
This sequence comes from Candidatus Gastranaerophilales bacterium, assembly GCA_944324195.1. Taxonomy (GTDB): domain Bacteria; phylum Cyanobacteriota; class Vampirovibrionia; order Gastranaerophilales; family Gastranaerophilaceae; genus CAG-196. Next base: position 9,467 of record CALUVJ010000063.1, on the reverse strand, counting down.
GTAGAAGCTCAGGAAGAAGAAGTTGCACAGGCAAAGCAGGCTGTCATAGATGCTCAGAAAGCACTTGAAGAAGCTCAGAAAGCACTGGAAACTGCACAAACCGAACTTGAAGAAGCGCAAAAGGCTTTAGAGACCGCTCAGGAAGAACTGCAAAAAGCACAGGAAGCAGTTACACAAGCAAAGCAAGAGCTCGAGACAGCTCAACAGGAACTTGAAACTGCTCAGCAGGCTCTTGATGAAATAAACAACGAAATAATTGAAGTCAATGAACAAATTGCACAAAAGCAGCAAGAAAAAGCCCAGCTTTCAATGGAATTAGGCAAATTAAACGGCGTTATGGATTCTGTTGATCAGCAGGCCGAAGCGTATAAACAAATGGCAGCAGCTCTTGAACCTGTTATTCAGCAGATGGAAGAAGAATTAGAAGCTGCTTGGGCTGAACTTGAAACTTTGCAAAATGAAGTTATCAATGAACAATCCGCAGAAGAAATTCAGAAAGCTAAAGAAGAAGCTTTAGCAGCGCAGCAAGCAGCACAAGCCGCACAAAAAGCAGCGCAAGAAGCCCTTGCCGAAAGTGCAACAAGTAAATTCCAGTTAAGAGCTCAAGAAGTCGTTCTAAAACGTGTTGCCGCAATCGTAAACAGATTAAAAGCCATGTACAATTATGACGGCTCCTCTGATTACAATATTAATGAAGAACAATACGACGCTCTTCAAAAGAAACTCAGAAAAGGTGAGGATCTTTCCGATCTCGAAAAGCTTCAGATGGCAGTATTTGAATTAACACAAAAGGCCAACGAACTTATAGCACAGGCCACAGAAAAATTCAGAGAAACCGCCGGTGTTGATACCAAAACACTTAAACAAATGAGTGATGAAACCGGACGATTAATGTTCAGAGATGCTGACGGAGAAAAAGTATACAAAACTACTGATGAAAATGGTGCACAGATTTATGTATACGAGGATGGTACCGTTTTTGAAGGCGACGAAAAAGAATTAACCGCTATAATGGGCAGTCCTGTCGTTGAAGAAAAAGGTGAAGTATATACTGATGCTGACGGTAATAAAGTTTACAAAAATACTGATGAAAACGGCAAAGAAGTTTATACAAATGAGGACGGCAGCGAATATACCGGCGATATAAGCAAACTTAATCAAAAACTTACAGAATACAATGATACAGCCACCCTGCTTGCAGAAATTAACAGAGAATTCGACAGAATGGATGAAGAAATGACAGCTGCTGAAAATGAAAGAGTTGAAGGAGCTGCAGAAGAAACACCTTCGGTTGAGCCAAAAGCCGTTGACACAGAAAAACGCGATGCCGAAGCTGCTGAACTTGAATTAACTCCATCAGGCAGAGACGGCGCGTACATCAAAGAAACTCCATTCGGAACATTCTTATATGTATGGGATCCTAACAGTGAAACCTTCAAAGACTTTCCGGCAGGTGAAGCCGATGAAGCAGACTGCGACTTTACAACATCCGGTGAAATTATAGATAAAAACAACGAAAGTGCGGTCGAAGCTGATGCAATGATAGCAATGCAAGAACAAGGTTTAAATGTTGTTCAAGGCGGCTCGTATCCGTTCACGGCGGAAAAAGACGGAAAATACTATGAATACAACAGAGAAACCGGAAAATTTGAAGAAGTAGACAAAGAACCCGTTAAAGAAGAATAAAATATTCTTTAAACTATAATAAAAAGCAGTGGCCTTAAAGTCACTGCTTTTTCATTTTACTTAAAAACTTCCGCAATTGATTTATTATAATCAGGACGCAAAATTCCTTTTTCCGTAATTATACCGGATATAAGTTCATGCGGAGTAACATCAAACCCAGGATTAATAATATTTACACCTTTTAGTGCACATACAGGCTTTCCGTTAATATGAGTAACTTCTTCATGCGAGCGTTCTTCTATCGGAATTTCATCACCTGTTTTTATTGAAATATCGATAGTTGAAATCGGTGCTGCTATATAGAAAGGAATGTTATGGTATTTTGCAGCAATCGCAACCGTATATGTACCGATTTTATTTGCGGTATCTCCGTTGGCAGCGATTCTGTCGGCACCTACAACTACCATATCTATCATGCCTTTTTTCATAAAGTATGAACACATACCATCCGTAATTAATGTTACAGGGATTCCGTCCATTGCAAGTTCAAATGTTGTAATCCTTGCTCCCTGCTGGCGCGGTCTTGTTTCATCCGCAAAGACTTGAATAGTATTATCTTTGGCAAATGCCGAGCGGACAACACCAAGAGCAGTTCCGTAACCCACAGTTGCCAGTGCGCCGGCATTACAGTGTGTAAGAATAGCCGCACCTTTTGGTACAACTTCTGCACCGTAATCACCTATTTTTTTATTAATTTCAATATCTTCATTTTCAAGCTTTATACCGTTTGCCTTCAGTTCTTCTATAATTCCTTTTATATCCGACTTTGAATTTTTAATAATTTCTATCTGTTTATCTACTGCCCACATAAGATTTACGGCAGTCGGGCGTGAAGTTTTCATGTATACGGCTTTTTCTATAAGTTTTTTTACAAATTCATCCCTCGTTAATCCCTCTTCAGCAAGCTCCTGAGCGTATAGAACTACACCATGAGCACCGGCAATCCCGATAGCAGGAGCCCCTCTTACTATCATATTTCTGATAGCATCAAACATCTCATCGCCGGAAGTTATATTAACAAATTTATACTCATACGGAATAACCGTCTGATCTACCATCTTTGAATAATTATCCACCCATTCTATTGTTTTAATTTTTGACTTAAATTCCATTTACTTTTAATTCCTTATTTTATTTCAAAATCTACACTTGAATTCTGATTATTTTCTTTTTTTACTCCGGTAACAAGCTCATAAACGTAAGCTGTTACCAATCCTGAAAAAGCGTTAAACAATGCACTTATTCCCGCCATTAAAATCATTAACAGAATCATAACAATAACCGAACCGAAACTTGTGAGAAAAAATCTCAAAAATCCCTGTGTGTAAGATGGAAAAAGCCAGCCCAAAAGCATGCTTAAAGGGGCATAAACAACAGAAAATGCTATGAAAGATACAAAACCTATTAATGCACCAAAAATACACCCTTCTCTTACACTTATAATACCTATCAAATCATTCTGTTTTAAATAAACAATTACAAAAGCCGAAAGGCAAATTATCAAAAGCATGAAACTCAAAAAACTGAGATACGGAACAATTGTCACAAATCCCAGAAGAGCTCCTGCAAAAGTACTTATTAATGATATTTGTTTCAGCAATAATAAATTCATTTTAAAACCTTTCTTTATTAATTATTTTGCGCTTATATATCCTCTTAAAGCCGTATAAGCCGCAACATAAGGAGAAGCCAGATAAATAAACCCTTTAGTATTTCCCATTCTTCCCTGAAAATTTCTGTTTTGAGTGGCAAGACAAACTTCTCCGTCACCTAAAATGCCGGCATGAACTCCTACGCACGGTCCGCAGCCCGGCGCAAGAATTGCCGCATTTGCTTCTACAAAAATATCTATCAAACCTTCTTTTAAAGCTTGCTTAAATACGTCTTTCGAAGCCGGAGAAATTAACATTCTGACATCAGGATGAACAGTTTTACCCTTCAAAATTTCTGCAACAGTTCTCAAATCCTCTATCCTGCCGTTTGTGCATGTTCCTACAAAAACCTGATTAACTTTAACATCCTTAAGTTCTTCCGCTGTCTTTGTGTTATCAACGGTATGCGGACAGGAAACCGTATGCGGCACATCTTCCGCATTTATTTCTATAATTCTTTCATAAACGGCATCACTGTCCGGCAATATTTGCCTGAACTTGTCCTCACGCCCTCTTTGTTTTAAAAATTCTTTAGTCTTTTCATCCGCGATAAAAAGCCCGCACTTTGCTCCCGCTTCTACCGCCATATTAGCAAGAGTAAACCTTTCTGACATTGACATGTTATCAATTGTATCTCCCGTAAACTCCAAAGCCTTATAAGTAGCACCGTCCGCCCCTATCATCCCGATAAGATGAAGCATTAAATCTTTAGAACAAATTCCGGGTTTAAATTTTCCTTTGACAACAATTTTGAATGTAGCCGGAACCTTCAGCCATGTTTTACCGAGAGCCATCGCCACTGCGACATCGGTTGAGCCCATGCCGGTAGCAAAAGCACCCAATGCACCGGAAGTACAAGTATGGGAATCCGCTCCAACCAGAACTTCGCCCGGGTTAACAAAAGTCTCTATGAGTCTCTGGTGACATACTCCGGCTCCTACATCAGAAAGTACCGCGCCATATTCTTTATGAAATTCCCTCAGCACCATATGAGTATTAGAAAGTTCCTTCCTCGGGCTTGGAGAAGCATGGTCTATAAATAAAATTGTTCTTTCCGGATTATTTAATTTACTTTTTCCGAGTTTCTTAAACTCCTGCACAGTCAAAGGGCCTGTACCGTCCTGAACGGCCGTTACATCAACCTTTGATATAACAAGTTCTCCCGCGTGAACTTCTTTACCCGCGTGTTCTGAAATTATTTTTTCTGCTAAAGTTTGGCCCATTGACTCCTCCCAATAAAATTTACCCCTATGAAATTTACCCCTAAAATTTAGTACTTTTATTTTAACACAATTAAAATTTTTTGTTATAAAATAAAAAGGTAAATGAAAAAATAAATATTTTTGGGATGAATTAATTGAGGAGTAAGAGTTTGGCTATAAATATACGCAAGATTAATAAGAGGAAAGTCTTATTATACCTGACATTAGGACTTTTTTGTTTATTTCTGGCCTGTCTTTCTACAAATTATGATTATGATTTGTTTGCAAGATTAATTGTAGGAGAACGTTTTATTGAACATGGGATATTACCGTTCAAAGATTTTTTATCATACACCCCGACACACCCGTGGTATGACCATGAATGGGGCTCCGGTGTTGTATTTTATATACTGATTAAGTACCTTGGGGCATTTGGCTTGCTTTTATTTCAAGCGGTGATGATGTTTTTTACCGCTGTATTTGTTATAAAAACTCAAAAACTTCAAAAACATGCATTTCCGGTCTCATTAATTTTTATGTCAGTCTTTTTGGTTCTATTTCTGAGATTAAATCCGGAACTTGTAAGGTGCCAGCTATTTAGTTTCTTGTTTTTCAGTATTTTTCTATACATTTTGGAAGGGACAAGGAAAGAACATTTTAAAGGTAAATTAAAAAATATTATATGGATATTACCGCTGCTTGTTATATTTTGGAATAACGTACACGGCGGAGTTGTTTCCGGTATAGGTTTAATTGCAATGTATTTTGCAGGAGCTTTGATAGAAAAGAAACCGTGGAAAAAATATTTAGGAGCATTAATCGCATCCGGATTATTGCTTATTGTAAATCCGTATGGAGTAAAATATTTAGACTTTTTATTTTCAGCAACTACAAAACAGCGCACTTACATTGTAGAATGGTGGCCGTTCTTTGCATTAAGGCATATATTATACTATCTGCCGCCAAGCATTTTTGCAATAATATGTTTTATTTCATCTTTTATAAAAAAACGCAAGTTTGATATTACTAAAACTATTGTACTTGCCGTAACATTATATATGGGCCTGGCACACGTGAAATTATTATCACTCTCAGTTATTGCAGCAGCTTCACTTTGCTACAACGATATTGTTTTAGTATGTATAAAATGTAAAAAATTCTTAAAAAAACTGGAAGTTTGTCTTTACCCGTCTATTATCATACTTTCACTTTTTATACCAATGTTTTCTCCTCTTGTTCCGCGAGCCGATTTAGATAAATTTCCATTTTATGAAATCGAATTTTTAAAAATAAATAATATAAAAGGCAATGTTGTAACTCCTTTTGCTCTTGGCAGTTATGCAACATATAAACTGTATCCTGATAATTTAATTTTTATGGACGGAAGATACGAAGAAGTATACAATGATAACGAATTTATGACATTAAGGAATTTTGAACTTGTAGAAAGCAATTGGCAGGATATAATGAAAAATTATCCTACCGAAATATTAATGCCACGCAAAGCCAGTAATGTGTACCCAATTCTAAAAAAACATCCTGAATGGGTACACATATTTGACGGCAGAGTTTGCGGTATTTTTGTAAAAAAAGGAAAAGAGAAATTCTCTTACTACCAGCCGGAATATGATATAGATTATTACAGAAGAACAATGTTTAAACATGGAGATTTCAATAATGACTAATCCTTTAAAATATACTTGTCTTTTTGGCGGCGGTGCTATTCGCGGCATGGCCTATATCGGAACCATCCGCGCTTTAGAAGAACTCGGAATTGAATATGATATAATAGGCGGTTCTTCAGTAGGTTCAATAATGGCGGCTCTTGTTGCCAGCGGATATAAATCTTATGAACTTGAAAATTTATTTATGAAGGTAAATTTTGACTTGTTTAAAGATATTCATCTGGGAATAGGAAAAGCTTTTGCAATAAGTAAGGGAGAAATTTTCCAGGATTGGTTAAATGAACTTTTACTTAACAAAAACGAAAATGTAAAAAACAGAAACGTTACGTTTAAGGACATTGATAAAAAACTTGTAATTATAACTACAAATCTTACTAAATTTTGTAATCAGGAATTTTCTTGTATACAAACACCCGATTTTGAAGTTGCGCAAGCTATTAAAATTTCTTCAAGTATGCCGGGGTTAATGGCGCCATTTAAGTATAATGAATGTTTTCTTGTTGACGGAGATTTACAGAAAGCTTCGCCGATGTGGAGACTTTCCGATACATTAAAAAACTCTGAGAGCAGGATTTTAGAATTCCGCCTTGAAGGAGATTACAGTAAGGACGAAAAAAATCCTATATCATTTATTAATACAATATATAGCTGCGTAACAGATATCGCTACGGATTTTGTAACCGAACTTTACGGGCAAAATGACAGATTTGATTGTATCAGAATTAATACAGGTGATATATTCTTTGCTGATTTCAATCTTAATAAAGATGAGCGAAGAAAATTAATAGAAATAGGCTATACACAAACAATGGACTATTTTAAAAATGTTCTTCCTCTTAAAAAGCGAAAGCTTGAAGAAATTTATGCAAAACTTCTTACGTACTTAAAAAAAGCCCACAAAGGTTTGAAAGCTAATAATGTAGAAGAAGTTCAATGGTGGTTTGGAGATATTTTTACAACAATATGTGAAAACAAAGAGATTATTGACCCTGTAATATATGCAAAAATCCTTAATTTAAAAAATTCTCTGGTAAAAGGAACCGCAACCGTATTATTTTTCCACACCTGTTTTAAGGGTGCAAAAAGGCTGGAAGCAGAGATGAAAGATGTCATAATGGTTGTTAACAATCGTGTTAATGATCTCAGATTATACCTTCAAAATTTCCAACAATGTGAAGTTTTGTAAAACTTTTGCAAAAATAAGGGATTTTTCGTAACATTTCTTCACAAAAGTATTGAGTTTTATATACTTTTAATATATCATAAGTATATAAGGATTATTTGTTTTGTGTTCGTCAATCCTTATACATAAATTGCTAAACGTTTAGCCCCTAGTATCCCCTACCCCGCATGGGACGAGGGCAAAAGACCAACCGGCCCAATATTTTCCACCACTACAAGGAACGCGGCAAAAGACCCTCCGACCCAATACATTCCCCCTCGCAAGGGACAAGGAAAAAAGACCCACCCACCCGATACATTTCCCCCCCCCCTAGTATTTACCCCCCCCTAGTATTTACCCCCCACGTTTACAATAAGGAGTTTAACAGTATGAAAGAAACAGTTATTAAAATGAAAAACGCTACAAACCCGGCAAAATACAGCTTTATCTCTTTTAATGGAGAGGATCTTACTTCTTACATAAAAAAAGTAAATTCATTCAAGCAACTCAACAGTGAAGAAGAAAAAGAGACTGCAAGACTTGCAAAAGCCGGAAATAAAGAAGCTAAAAAGATATTAGTGCAAGCGAATTTAAGATTGGTTTTAACAATCGCAAGAAAAGCAATTCATGTTTCAAAACTTCCGATGATAGATTTAATTCAAGAAGGCAATTTAGGCTTAATGGTTGCAGTGGAAAAATTTAATCCGGAATTGGGCTACAGATTCGCAACATATGCAAGTTGGTGGATTAAACAAGCTATGTTTAAAGCAATTTCAGAACAGACATACTGCATGAAAATTCCGGTTTACATTCAAGAGACATTGTCAAAGTTTTCAAAAATAAAATCAGAGATGGAAAAAGCATACAACTGCCAAGTTACAAATAGAGATGTAGCTCAAAAAATGAATCTTGAACCGGATAAAATTGATACATTTTTATCAGCATATACTACAACTGTTTCTATTGAAGGAAGCTTTGACGGCAAAAACGGAAGCGAGCTTAATGTAGCAGATATATTGGAAGATAATAATACTAACGTTGAAGAAAATATTGAATATGAAGAATTAAAAAAAGAAATAAAAAATGTTATTTCTACATTAAAAGAACGCGAGCAAACCGTGATAAAAATGAGATTTGGACTTGAGAATTTTACAAGAACCACTCTTGAAGATATCGGTAAATTATTTGGTGTTACTAAGGAATGCATAAGACAAACCGAAATGAGAGCATTAAATAAACTCCGAATCAACACATCCCTATGTTGTTATGCTGACTAACACTTGCCCCTTCTCTCTCCCCCTTGTGGTAATAGAGGGGGGGGGGTAAATGTATTTGGTTGGTAAGTGAAACTACAAGTTTGGTGTCTTTAGAGGGGGGGGAAATGTATTGGGCTGGTTGGTCATTTCCCCTCGTCCCTTGGAAAACATTCCCCTCGCCCCTTGGGGGAGAGGGAAGAATTTCTTAGCGAGCCGTGCGAGCTTAGAAATTCGGGTGAGGGGTAGGGTGGGGTTTTTCCTCGTCACTGCGAGAAAATCTTTGATTTTCGCGGCAGTCCATTTTTTTAACTTTGACTTGTTGGGTGACATTGGGTCGCGCCTTCCCCTCGCCCCTTGCGGGAGAGCGGATTTTCGGTAGGGCGGAGCGAAGCGAGCCCGTAAGGTGTCGGGAAGCTGAGAACTTTCCGACACCCGAATAATCCAAGACAGGGGGCAGGGGTGAGGGGTGAATATTTTTTATTTTTCCTTGTCACCCTCTGCTGAGTTTGCTACAGGCTGGCTGAACCGCTACGAGATTGCTTCGCTGCGCTCGCAATGACTTGAAGCTGGCAGTTACACCTGCCAACCTGATACATTTACCCCCCTCGCAAGGACTTTTTTTGATTTCTACAAAAGATTAGACCCCTCACCCTAGCCCTCTCCCCAAAGGAGCGAGGGAAGAAATTTGAAGCCCTTTTTTCTCAACTCTTAAACTTCTCAATCCTATAAAAACATCCAAAACCGGCGCTACAAGGGGCTCTGCCCCCCCAACCACCCCCCCACCCATCCCCCCCCCCACGCCACGCTCATCCCTCCCTTCGTCC
>CALUVJ010000062.1 GCA_944324195.1 Candidatus Gastranaerophilales bacterium | reverse complement strand
GGGTTGGTAACACAGCTCCCTCCCTTTATGAGGGAGGGTTGGGGAGGGTGCCAACTTTATCACCCATCCTACCCTTCTTGTTTGCCGGCGTTAAACGAGCCTTCGGATTTTGCTTACGCAAAATACCTTCGCTCTCTGCCGACAAGCCGCTTCCCTCATCTAGGGAAGGAATACGTGCTGTCACTCAATCAGGTATTTCCTTCTACAAGGGGGCGAGGGAAAGGCGCGAACCAATGTCACCCGACAAGTTAAAGTGAAAAAATGGACTGCCGCGAAAATCAAAGATTTTCTCGCAGTGACAGGAGTAAATATTCACCCCTCCCCGTTTGGGGAGGGTCGAAATCAGAGATTTCGGGTAGGGAGCTTACACTGATATTTTTAACTCCTAAAAATTATTCTGAACAGTAGTGATGACATTTGTCAAGTGGTTATCTGCCGATTTCCAAATAACTAACTATATTGTATAATTACTACAAAGCAGTTTTTGGAGGAAAAAATGGAACAGTTTGTCAAATTAAGAGATGATTTTTGCATTGATCTGGAAAAAATTTCCATAAATCTTGAAAAATCATGCTGGGATTTTTATATCAACTCTACTTCTGAAAATATGAAACAATACGAAAATGCTCAGGAAGAATATTCAAATCTGTTTAAAAATGAAAAACTTTATCAAAAATTCCTGAATATTAATAAAGACAGCTTGTCCGAACACGAGCAAAAACAACTTAAAGATTTATTGAAAGCTTTTGATGAAGAGCTTAATACAGGTGAAGAATTAAGAAATCTCAGAAAAAAAGAAAATGAAATTGCTCAAAAATTTAACTCTTATATTCCCAAAATTGACGGGAAAGAAATTTCTAAAACGGATATTTTTAAAATTCTGCAAACGGAGACTGACCAAAAACTCAGACAAAAAGCTTATGATGCAAAAATTAAGGGCGGAGATATAATAGCTAAAGACCTGATTGATTTTATAAATATGCGCAATCAATACGCTGCAAAAAAGGGATACAAAACTTTTTTTGAATACAAACTCGCAGAAGATTATGACGTAGAACCAACTTTTTTAATAAATCTGATAAATGAAGTGTATGATAAATCTATAGATAAGATTAAAAATATTTTAAACAGAAAACAGGAAGAGCTTAAAACGTTTTTTAAAACGAATTCCTTAAAAGCTTATCACTACGGGCTTTTATTAGATACTAATCCGGAAAAAGCAGTAAATCAAATTTTACAAAATACGGATATTGTAAAAATTTCAAAGAATATATACCGTAAAATGGGATATAACATTGAACAAATGGAAAAAGACGGTAAATTAACTCTTGATTTATTCCCGAGAAAAAATAAAAATACACACGGTTTTTGTTTTGGTGTGGAAGCAGGAAAAGATTCAAGAATTCTTGCAAATCTCATTAACAATACAACAAGTCTTGATACACTTAACCACGAACTCGGGCATTGTGTTTATGATTTAGGTATTTCAACCGAACTCCCGTTTTTGGATAAAAAGGCTGCATCACCTGCTGTTACTGAAGGTATTGCTATGATGATGGGTGATATTATTAAAACGGAAAATGTCCTAAATCAAATTATTCCGGAGAATATTTTGACTAAATTCCGGAATACACACAAGGAGGATGAAGCTTCATTTATTGCTAAAAGTCTTTTAATAATAGATTTTGAACGTGAATTATATTCTAATCCCGCACAAAATCCCGCTGAGCTTTGGAAAAAAATGACAGAAAAATATCTAAACCGTAATATTGAGGAAAATAATGAATGGGCGACAATTCCCCACTACCTCTCTCATCCTGCTTATTACCAGAATTATTTTCGGGCAAATATTATGAAAACGCAAATATATAATCATTTAAAAGCAGTACTCGGCAATATTACAGAGAATCCGCGCTCTGCAGAATATATGAATAAAAATATATTTGAATATGGTGCGTCTGTTGAAGAATATACGCTGATAAAACAACTTACCGGTAAAAATTTTTCTGCCGATGATTTTATAGCAAGTCTTAATTAACTATTTTTTCTTCTCGGCAAGTTCACTGTCTACTCTTAAGAAAACCGGTTTAATGTTTTCTTTATCGATTAAATGCCCGGCTTTTAAGCTTTCACAGGTAATATCATCAAGTTTTGTGCTCAAGTCATAAGAAAGTTGTTCTGCCATTCTTGATGCAATATTCGGACAATAAGGATAAATAAGAGAAGAGATAACAGTCATAACCTGTAATACATTTGTCAAAACTTCTCCGCATTTTTCAATCTGTCCTTCTTTTGCAAGAGTCCAAGGTGCATTATCTGTTACATATTTATTTGTCAAATCAACAAGTTCATTAATTTTCAGGGCAGCTTCCTGAATTTCCATATAATCAAAATGATGCTTTACCGCACCAACTGTTTCCAAGGCCTGTTCTTTCAGCGTATTTTTACCTAGAAATTCCGGTCTGATATCGCCGTCAAAATATTTAACAAGCATTGAAAGTGTTCTGTTAAGAAGATTTCCCATTGAATTTGCAAGATGGGCATTGACTTTTTCTTTAAAATCCTCATCGGAATAGTTTCCGTCTTTTCCGCAAGGTGCGGCGGATGCCATATAATATCTGAGAGGGTCCGGAATATCAAGATTGAAAGCTTCCAACACACTTGTTGGTGAAATTACATTGCCAAGAGACTTGGACATTTTGGTTTGATCTATTGTAATCCAGCCATGTGCCAAAATATGTTCAGGCAAAGGAAGTTCAAGTGCCATAAGTATTGCAATCCAGTATATGCTGTGAAATTTTAAAATATCTTTTCCGATAACCTGAACATTTGCAGGCCAGAATTGTTTAAATTCAGCGTCAGAACCCTCAGGACTGTAGCCAAGTGCCGTAATATAATTTGAGAGTGCATCTATCCATACATAAATAACCTGAGAATCATCATCTAAAACAGGAATCCCCCAGCTTACATTGCTTTTAGCACGAGAAACAGAAATATCTTCTATATTTTCAAGTTGATTTATAACTTCATTCGCTCTGAAAGAAGGAATAATAAAATCCGGATGAGTTTTTATATGTTTAATTATGGCATCTTTGTATTTTGTTAGTTTAAAGAAATAATTTTCTTCTTCAACCACTTCAGGTTTTTTCAAATGATCCGGGCAGAGTCCGTCCTCTGTTAAATCTTTTTCACTTAAAAACGCTTCACATCCCGAACAATAAAGTCCTTTGTATGCGTGTTTATAAATATCACCTTTTTCAACCAGTTTTTTAAAAATCTGTTGAACAACTTTTTCATGCCGTTCATCAGTTGTTCTGATGAATTGAGAATATTCTATATCAAGAGCTTTCCAGGCATCTTTAAATTTTTGGGCATTCATATCACAAAATTCTTTAGGAGAAATTCCTTTTTCAGCAGATGTTTTTTGTATCTTAATTCCGTGTTCATCCGTTCCTGTTAGAAAATACGTGTTATCGCATCTTTGAGTAAAGTGTCTGTATATAACATCCGTAAGAATTTTTTCATAAGCGTGTCCTATATGCGGAGCACCGTTAACATAATCAATAGCTGTAGTGATATAAAATTTTTCCATAATCTCAATTCCTCTTTATTACACCAATTGTAACATAAATATTTTTTTAAATATTATTCTGTCAGGAAAAACCGTGGCGGCCGTTCTAAAGAACGGCCGCCACGGTTGAAATTAATTTTATTATTATTTTAACATTTCCAGCACTGCCTGAAAATCGTTGTTATGTTCTGCGGTTTTTCTCCACTCACCGAGGTATTTGCCGTCAATTACTTTGCCTGCTTTGAAGGTTTTACCTCCAAGAGTAATTTCCTTATCAAGCTTAATACTGTTAATTTTGTCGCCTGAGATATTGTATACAACTCCCGCATCAGATTTGTAAGTCATATTTCCGACCCTGAAACCGCTTGAGACATTACCTGTTGATATAATATTGTCTAATTCATTTTTAATACTTTCATTCTTCTGCCAGAAATTATCCATAGCACTTGCATTAGTTATATCTTTATTTGTAACGGAAGTTACATTCTTTATAGTTCTGTATTTATCGAATCTTACAGTCTGACCGCCTTTCTGCCTGTAAACATATTCAAAGTCTTTTAAACCGTACTTGCTGCCTGCTTCGTGACCGAAGTTTGAAATTTCTTTCTGGAAATCTTTCTGCAGAGCTTCAAGTTCTTTTGTTGTCAAATCTTTACCGTTAAATTTGGCAGAAACTAGTTGTCTGTTTCTTACATTCATCTGAACATTTCCGGTTTGTTCCACAAGTTTACCTTCTTTAAGGATTTGTACTTTTTTGCCGGTAAAGGTTTTCTGAAGAGTTTCGGCCTCTTTAACTTGTTTGGCATGATTCTTGATAAATCCGTCAAACTGGTCTTTTGTTACCTCAACCCATTTTCCTGCTTTATCTTGGCTTGAAGCTTTTACGACCTGTCCGTTTTCTACGGTCAATCTATAGAGGTTTTTGCCGTCTGCAATTTCTCTTGTGTAAGAGAGGCTTACACCTTTAGGGAGTCTTGTTCCTGCAAGAGTCATGTTTCTGACTTCGTCACTTACAGTCGGATTGTTAAGAACCCAGTTTGCTACATCTTCAGCTTTGTCTATAACTTTCTTGTCTTGTGTAATAATCTTAACAGGTTTGCCGTTTTTGATAACAAAGGACATTCCGTCTTTTTGAATTGTATATTCCTGCAGATTCTTTCCGCCGTTTTTGATTATATTAGAAATCTTTGCTGCGGCATCATCTGCTTTGCCGGCTGCCTTTTCAGCGGCTTCTTTTGCGGATGTTCCGAGAAGTTTTTGGCCGTACTGTTTAAATCCGTTAAGCATTTTCTTAATGCCGGTGCCGTCACCTTTCTTATAAGCTTTGAGACAAGCTAAAGCACTGCCTGCAACGAGTAATCCGTAACCGACAACTTTTCCGGTGCTGATACCGTCATTATCTTTTTCATAACCCTTAAACGTCGGGTCAATGCCTGTATTAACAGTATTTGTCACGGCGCTTGCGGCATCTGTTTGCGGAATTGCATATTGATTTGCATTCTGCACTGTTTGTGCGCCTTGTTGAGAGCCCATAAAATTAGGATTATATGAATTCAATGCATACATAAAGTAAGGATCGCTTCCATACTGTCCTATACTTGAAATACCATAACCTGGAGCCATAAATAACCACCTTTCCCTATTAACTTACAAATACCTTATATATTCATGAAGTTTTTATTCCTCGGGAAATTGACATTTTTAGCGGAACTTTGTTACAAAACTTAATATTATATTCAAAAAGGGGACAGTATGCTTATGTATTATTATGCTTCACTCTCTGCCGGAAGCTTGTTTTTCGGAAAATATTCTTCTTCCTCTTCTTGCGGGAGATTAATAGGCAGACGGAATCCGAATGTTGAACCTTCGCCCTCCTTAGAGTCAACAAAAACCTGTCCGTGATGATGTTTTTCTATGGTAACTTTTACAAGGTGAAGTCCCAGACCGGTGCCTTTCACTGTATGAGTGGCATTTTCGCACCTGTAAAACCTGTCAAACACTTTTTTCCGGTCTTTTTCGGGAATACCGGGGCCTTGATCTTCGACGCTTACTTCTATATATTCACCGTCACGTGAACGTTCCACACGAACCTTAATACGTTTTCCGTCAGGAGAATATTTTATTGCATTTGATAAAATATTCATAAAAGCTCGCGAAATACTTTCTATATTAATATAAATTTGCGGCAAATCCGGCTCTTTCATAATAGAAATTGTTAAATCATGTTCTTTTGCAAGAACTTGAACCTGGTTAACCGCATCTTCCACAACTTCAATAATATCGGTTTTTGTTTTTTCCAAACGTACATTTTGTGCTTCATAACGCGAGAAATCAAGAATATCATTAACCATTCTGTTGAGCCTGATTATTTCCTGATTCATGACTCCGATAAACTCTCTTTGTGTATTAAAGTCAAAATCGTTGCCAAAGTTGTAAAGTGTATCAATATAACTTCTCAGAACCGTAACAGGAGTTCTCAGTTCATGAGAGACATTGGAAATAAAATTAGAGCGAAGCTGATCCATCTCTACATCTTTTGTGACGTCGATAAGAACTATAATATAGCCGACATAAGAATTTGAACGGGTAAACATCGGAGAAATCAGACATTTTAAGATTCTTGTATCAATTTGAATATTAAACGGAACCGGTGTACCGTCATCATCAAGCGGTGTATCTTTAAATTCGGTAATTTTGTCAGCAAAACAAAATTCGCCGCCGGAGTCGCAAAATTGCTGGATTTGCGTATTAATAATATCCTTCTCTTCAACTTCCAAAAGTTTTTGAGCATAATTATTAACCATAATAACTTTGTCATGATTATCACAAACCACAACGCCGTTGACAATACTCATAAGAACCGATTCCAGTTTGTTGCGCTCAAAAGTTAAACTTTCAATGGTTTGTTCATTATAACGGCTCAGTTTTTCGGACATATCATTAAAAGCGCCGTAAAGTTCTTTTACTTCACTGTCAACACCTTTATCATCAAGCATGTAACCGAATTCGCCGGAAGAAATTTTTTTAACTCCCTGATAAAGTTTTCTGAGTTCACGGGTAATAATTGAAGAATTCATATATATAATTCCGACAATTACAATCCATGCCAGCAGGAAAACAATTGCAATAGACGTTTTGGAAGTTGCGGAAACTCTGTCAATAATACTGCCGCTGAGTCCTACAGTTACTGAACCTACATTTTGCGAGCTTCCCAAATTTTTTACAACCATTGGAGAACTTACGGTAATTCTTGCCTTTTCTGCCTGCTCCGGATAATCATCTTTGCTGGAATATATAATTTTAGAATTATTATCTTTAAATATAATAAACGCAATATCATCATTGCTGTTAAGTACGGAAACCGAATTAGACCTTAATGCATCATATTTTGCAAGTTCCGGCACTTCTTTAGTTACTTCAACACCTTCTATAGCAAGAGTTTTGGATAAAACAAGCGCGAAATTTTTATAAGCACTGTTCATATTTTGTGTAATACTGTATGTAGCAAAACCTGCAGCTAAGAGTATAAACATCGTACTGACTCCCAAACCTGCAATTATCAATCTGGTTTGAGCAGTCATACCCCGTTTTTTACTCTTCTCTTTTTTCTCAGTTTTTTTGAAATCGGCGCTTATTTCCATACCGTGATTATATCATGTAAAGTTTTTTGAAGCAATAAATTTTACCTTGTTTTCTCAGGTACGGGATTTACCCACTGAGGATTTTCAAGTTCTCTTTTTATATCCTCCACGGATACGTGCAGAATTGGGGAATTATCGTCTTTTTTAAGATATACATCAATAATTCCTGATTGAACAATAAATCTTTTGCATAAAATACAGATAAAATTATGTCCGTAAATATACATGGAAGCACCGGTGCATCTGTCCTGCCCTGCCTGAATAATAGCATTTTGTTCCGCGTGAATTGAACGGCAGGTTTCATAGCAGGTTCCGGAAGGAATATTGTTTTTAATCCTGAAACATTCGCCCCTTTCGTAGCATGATTCAACACCTGACGGGGTTCCGTTATACCCCGTTGCTTTAATTTTTTTATCCTGTCCCACAATTACCGCTCCTACGTGTGCCCTCAGGCAATTGGAACGTGAAGAACAGGTTTTTGCCATATCCAGAAAATAATCTGTCCAAGATTTTATACCCATATCTCTATACCTCCGGTAATCATATTATACTGAAAAAATAAGTATGGTATAATTTGCTTATGCAGAAATTTTTATCATCACTTTTAGACTTAATTTACCGCAAAAAATGTTACATATGTTCTGCTTCCAAATATTCTTTGAAGATGTGTCCCAAATGTTATGAAGAGCTTGTTTTTTCAAATTTCTTTGCAGCAAAAGTTATTCACGGCGTAAATGTATATTCTTGCGGGGTTTACGAAAAGACACTGCAAAAACTGATAAGGGGATTAAAATATCACCGTCAAAAAGAACTCGCGTATTATTTGGCAAAATTTATGTTTGAATACTGGAAAGAGCTGGGTAATACCGGAGATTTTCAAGTTGTTCCGGTACCGCTGCACGCAAACAGAATTAAAAAACGCAAATATAATCATATGGAACTGACTGCGGAAGAATTTTGTAAATTTAGCGGTTACTCTTTAAATTCCGAATTAATAACAAGGGTTAAGGATACAAAACCTCAATATAAACTTTCGCGCAGGGAGCGTTTAGACAATCTGTCGCAGGCATTCAGCATTGATATCTCAAAAGATATCGGAAAACCCGTTTTAATTCTGGATGACATATGTACAACAGGTGCAACGTTTGAAGAAATGATAAAAACGCTTCAAGCTGCAGGTATAAAAAATAATATTGTGTGCCTTGCAGCATCAAGCCCGATTTTGTAAACGGTTTAAGTTATTGTCATTGCAAATATTATTTTATTTCTGTTATTATGTTTTTATGACAAAGTTTTTGTTAGTTAGTGAGGATAGCGAAAAAGAGGGTATTGTAAGGGAGGTCTTTCCGGCAGATGAAGTTATAGTGTCTGTCGACCAAACTTTAATTTTTGATATCTTAAAGGTGGAAGAACCCGATGTCGTAATGGTGGATGGGGATATTGAATCACTTGATTTAAAGCCGCTCTGCAGAAAAATTAAGCAATTCCCCGTAGTAGTCTTGCTTATTCTCGGCAAAAAAGAGCTTACAAAAGATGTTATGCATAATGCAAACCTTTTTATTAAAACTCCTATGGATAAAAAACTTTTATCTGCAACTATTGATTCAAGCCTGCGTACAAGACATTCACTCTTGAAGATGGCAAGGTCCAATCAGGAGCTTGCAAGGAGCCTGTACCAGCTAAACGTTCTTTATAATACAAGTTCTCAGCTGGCCGGAACACTTGATAAGGATGCACTTATTAAAATTATGATAGACGGAATTGAAAAGTCTCTTAATTTTGAGCTTTCCTGTACTTTGATGTTTCGCTCCGAGCGCGAGCCTGTATTAATCATAAATTCGCTTTACAAAATTTCAGACAGGCTTCTTGAAGCCCTGAAACTTCGTGCAATTTTAAGCTACAAGTCTTTGCTTGAAGATCCTCCCGTTGATATTAAAATCGGAAATTTAAAAATAGAAAAAAATATCAAACATAATATTCAGGAATATGATTTTTCTGTTTTAAGATTTGATAATATGTTTGCGCCGATTACACTCAATGATGAGTTTTTCGGATTTACGGAAATTTACAGGGAAAAACCTTTTACGACAGAAGATGCAACCTGTTTTCAGACACTCGTTCAGCAGGTAACAATTCCGCTTCAGAGTGCGTCGTTTACGCAAGAATTGAAGGCTACGAACAGAAAGCTGCAAAAACTTGAAAGGTTAAAATCGGAATTTATTTCTATAGTGTCTCACGAATTAAGAACACCGCTTACGGCAATTAAAAATGCAATGGATATTATCCTAAGCGGTAAAGCCGGAGAGATGACGGAAAATATTGAAAAATTCGTCTCCATGGGTAAGAGAAACGCCATAAGGCTTTCGGGAATTATCAACGACCTTCTTGATATTTCCAAAATCGAAGCCGGCAAGATGGATTTTAAATTTGAACTTATTCATATTGAGCCGGTAATTGAGTATGTGAAAAATAATTTGGCCGAAGTAGCAAAAGAAAAGAATCTTGAAATCAGATACACTTCGTCAGGCGAGAATGTCGAAGTTTATGCGGATTCAAACAGGCTTGAACAGGTGCTTACAAATCTTGTATCCAATGCGATTAAATTTACGCCTGAAGCCGGCACGATTGAAATATCTTCCAAAGTTGTTAACGCAAGAGAATTGCAGTATGACCACTGTTTTGAAGATGATATTAAAAAACTTCAGGGTAATTACTTGCTTGTATGCGTGGAAGATCACGGCATCGGTATTGAGAGAAAAGACTTAAACCACGTATTTGACAAATTTGCGCAGATAGAAAATTCGCTTTCCCGAAAAGTCGGCGGCTCAGGGCTCGGGCTTCCGATTGCAAGGCAGCTTATGGAATCTCATAACGGCGCAATCTGGTGTGACAGCGAAATTAATAAAGGTTCAAAATTCTATTTTGTAATCCCTGTTGCAAATGACAAATCAAATTTCCTTATGATAAGAAAACAGCTTGCGCAAAAAGCACGTTCAAACGGCTCAACTATTGCGGTTATCAGGATTAAATCAACAAACGAAGTTATTGAAAACTTGCTTAGAGAAAATAATTTATTAAATAAAACTTATATGACAAATTCGCTTCTGGAAAAAGAAGGTGCGATGACAACGCTTTCACTGATTCTGGTAGATGGTGACAAGCCTTCCGCCGAGTTTTTGAAAAAGAAAATAGATTCCGTTGTAGAGCAGAACAAGAACTTGTACGGCGAATGTGATATAATGTATTCATACGATATTGAAGGAGACACCCATGAAAAAGATTCTTATAGTGGATGATGAGCAGGATATTGTAGAAAGTCTCAAATTTGTACTGGAAGTTTCGGGCTATGTGTGTTATACGGCATTCAACGGCGAGGACGGTTTAAGACTGGCAAAAGAAATTATACCGGATTTAATTATACTTGATGTTATGATGCCGAAGATTAACGGGTATAAAATAAGCCGTCTCCTCAAATATGACAGCAAATACAAAGATATACCGATAATTATGGTGACAGCCCGCTCGCAGCTCGAGGATAAAATGATTGGCGAAGAAACCGGTGCTGATGAATATATTACCAAACCTTTTGAACTTGATCAGATTGTGAAAAAAGTCGGCGAGTATCTCGGCGAGGGGTAAATGTATTATTAGTGAATAGTGGAGGTAGTGACTAAGTGATTGGGTGACTAAGTGACTAAGAATTGTAGGGGGGCAAAGCGTGAGCGTGCCCGCCGAAAAAAAAGTTAATGTTGGGTTGGTAAACCCAACCTACAAAATAAAAAGAATACTTTGATAATAGAATAGAGTTTATAGATAAGGGGCTAGGTTTAACAA
>CALUVJ010000061.1 GCA_944324195.1 Candidatus Gastranaerophilales bacterium | reverse complement strand
GTATTCATCCAGCTTGCAAATTCACTCTGTGTTAATTTACCTTCCGAAAGCATTAATTGAGCAATATCGTACTTCGTGAACTTTCTGCCCGTCTTAGCTTCTTCCTGCTTTAGTTCACACAAATTCCCTTTTGCATATCTATCTATTTGTTCAGATATACAATCTGACATTTTTAAGTCCTTTATCTTACGCTCTTACATGTTTTTTATCGGCATTTGACTCAAAAACTTTAGGTTTATATTAAAAATCGTTACAAAAATTTACAATTAAATTTAACAAAAGACCTGCAAATTTTTGATAAATGTCTTAGGTTCGAAAAACAATAACGGGATAAATTTTCAGAAAATTAACAAAAATTTCTTTATAAGAAAAAAATATTCAAAAAATTGTCTTTACATTTCCTTTACAATTTCCGATATTATAGCAATTTTTATTTTGCTCTGCTTTTAAATAAATATTAAGTTGATATAATCGACTTAGGGGCAAGTGTAGTACGGAGACAATATCCCAATTACTTGAAAGCCGAAATTGCAGCTTCGTTTGATATTGCTTTAGTAACCATTTACCCCCGGAAAGTATATGTGTATGATAGAAAAAATTAGCGTAGACACAACCGGAAAAATAAATAGCATTCAAGCCCGAAAAAATAAGAAGGGAGAACAACAGGAGTCTCCGAATTTTAAAGGCCTTGGTTCGCTTGCTCTTACAGGAATTCAGGCCTGTGAAAGAATGCCGATGGTTAATGTTGCGGTTGTTGATATGTTATCCGCAATACTTCCGAGAACTATAGTCGAATCCATGACAAACTGGTTTGCAGGGTTTGAAGCTTTCAGGAGAGAATCCTCCGGATTGGTTGTAAACTGTTTAATTCCGAGTATTATAACACTTGGAATAGCAAAATGTATTAACGGCGGCTTTATGCCCAAAGGCGTTAATATGTCAAATTGCTGGGCTGACAGTTCATTGATAGACAAGGCTTCGGAATATTATCAACATGCCGTCTCCGAAGATAAAGTTAAAGAATCTCTCAGAAAAATTCTTGAAGATGTACATGGGTTTGAAGGTAAAAAGGAACTGGTGTTCAAAAATGTTTTGCCGGCAGAAGATTTAAACAGATATTCATCAGAACTTGCAGAAATAGCCCGTTCTAATAAATCAAACAGTGAAGTTAACAAAGCTGTTAAGAAGATTTCAAATGAAATAATCGAAAAAACCCGCGTTGCGGAAAATATTAAAGTTGTCAGCGGAAAATCAAGTGTGGGTGCATCTTCTGTTACAACTCTTCTTGAAGATTCAGTTAAGTTCTTCAAAGGATACGAAAAAGCAAGCAGTATGCCGATTGAAGATTTTGCCAAAAGAAGCAAAAATCTTGTTAAAGCAAAGAGCTGGCTTGGTTTAGCAGTTGTTCTTCCGCTTGCAATATCGATGCAATATATTAACCGCTGGATTACAGGAAAAGTTTCAGGTCAAAAAGGCGCTCCTATATACGATGATTTTGGCAAAGGTAAGAATAATGTAGAAGAAAATCCTAAAGCAAAAGAAGGCTTGCTGAGACAAAAATTAGTTTCAATAGCATCAATGATTGGAGTTTCACTTCTTTCAATGATGAAAAAGCCTACAATGGGGATGCTTGAATTTAAAGGAATGTTCCCGACAATGGATCAGGCAAGAATAATTTCCACTGCAACATTTGCTTCCCGTATGGCTGCTGCTGATGATAAAAATGAACTCGTTGAAGCAACCATAAGAGACATTGCAACTTTTTCAAGCCTGTATTTTCTCGGAGATTATGCGGCAAAAGCTGCTGCAACACTTATTCAGAAGCGTACAGGGGTTTCGCTTTTGAATGAAACAAAACCGCTTGATAAAAATGCGAATATTTTCCGAAAGATTTGGCACTGGGTTAAAGATATTAACATTAAATCTTCCGAAGAAGTAATAAGTGCAACAGAAGAAGCGTTAAAACTAAAAGGTTTAAAACCTTCTCAGGAACAGCTTTTAGTAATTGAAAAAGAATTAAAACGGGCAAAGAATTTACGTTCAGCTTGTCAGGTAACTAATCTTGGTGTATCATTAGCGTTGTTAGGGATTGTTATTCCGATATTTACCAGAAAAAATACCAAGAAAAAACACGAACAAGCATTGAAGCTTGCTCAGGAAAAAAATCAAACACAAGTCGAAAATAGAAATGAAAAGCCGGAATCCGTAACCCCTTTGGATATAAAATATTCAAAGCTGACTGCAGGATTCAGAGCTGACAGGCGTTAAGGTCAATATGAAAGTACTTCCGCAACAAACAACAAACAGACAATTACAATTTAAAGGTGCGATAGACAGCAGTTTGCGTTATCTTGCAACAAATCAGGCAATCGGAGCAAACGGTGTTGACTTTTGTTTTATGGTAACTCCGAGAACCGCAAGTGATACTATCAAACGCGGTCCTGCGGCCGGTCTTGAAACCTTCAGACGTGAAATTATGGGAACGGTCAATGATTCTTGCATAGGTTTGTTTGGTGCTGCAGCAGGTTCGCTTATCGGATACGGTTTAAGCAAAAAATTCGGATTAAATGTAAATAAAATGTTTACAGCACCTGAGACTTTAAATATTTTAGCTGAAAACAAAGCCGAACAAATTAAAAACAACAAATCCCAAATTGATTATATAAAGAAAACTTTATCTGATGTAAAAGCATATAACCCGACTTCTTCACGCTCTGATTCGGAAGGGTTTGTAAAACTTTCACAGAAAACGATTGATGAAGCGGCAGAATTTCTTGATAATGCTTTGAGTGATAAAACTCTCGATTTTCATAACTGGACTAAAGATAAAACAGCCGGTTCAAGAAGCGTAATTATAAATAAAATTACGGAAGATACCGGAGCACAGTCAAGGTATATTCTGGAATCTAAAAATATTAAGAGTGAAACTAATCTCAAATCACTTTTAAATGATATATATATAGTTTCAGATTCTTTTAATAAAGATAAAGTTAAAGATGCTTTTAAACAGCAAATAGACACCGGTGCAGCGGTTAAAAACAACACATTTGTAAAAGGTGTTCAAAAATTTATGAAATCACGCGCAGGAGCAGGTTTTGCAATTGCTTCAGCAGTAGGGCTTTCTGTTCAGCCTATCAATATGTACCTTACAAAACTTAAAACCGGAACTGACGGATTTGTCGGTGTAGAAGGACGTTCAAAGGATAATTCAGCAGGTTTTATGGGGTTGAAAACTTTAAGCAGTGCCGCATTTTTCAGTATGATTCTTGCAACGCTTAACATGTCTCCTTTAAAATTCCTTAAATCTCCGGGCGCATTTATGGATAAAATGTCTTTTACCGGAAAAATGCCTACAATTAGTCAGTTAAAAGGTGTATACGGTGTCACAATTATATCAAGAATTTTCTCCGCAAGAGATAAAGACGAGCTCAGGGAAGTTCTTACTAAAGATACTTTAGGGTACTTAAGCTGGCTTGTATTAGGTGATATTGTAAACAAACTTGCTGCTGACGGTTTAGACAAGACTGTAATGAATTACAAACGCGGGTTTGAAAATGCTAATCCGTTTAAGCGGACATTTAATGCTTCTTTAAAAACAAGAGATGAAATTTTAATTGAAACTCTGGCTCAAAACGGTATTAAAACGACAAAAGAAGAAGGCGGTAAAACTATTGCCAAGAGCTTTAAAGAAATGCTTAAAGATCTGGATAAGATAAATGACACTCAAATAAAGAAACAAACGCGCAAACGCTTGAATACATTAAATAAAGCACAGCTTGCAGGATATTTATTCTCGGGGCTTGTTCTCGGGCTTGGTATTCCGAATTTAAATATTTATATTACTAATACCCTCGATAAAAAACGTAAAGCTCAACTGGCTCTAAAAGAACCTGAAAAAATCAGAGTATAGAATTATTCGCTTTTTCTCTCCCCTTGCAAGAGAGCGAATTTTTGACAGGGTGAAGGGGTTTAGGTTAGTATTTTAACTCGTAAAAATTATCCTTGACTGTTGTGTAAAAATTACCCGAAAGCTTAATGCAGTATTTTCTAAAACTTTTACAATATAAATATGACTGATTTAAATTGGTACGATACGCTTATAAAACCCGCATTAACACCGCCAAGCGGAATTTTCACTCCGGCCTGGGTTTTTCTCTACGTGTCAATTGTGGTATCTCTTTTGATTTTTATAACTGCCAAAACTTCGTTGAGTAAAAAAGAAGGATACATATATTTTGGACTTCAAATCCTCTTCAATATTCTATGGATGCCGGCATTTTTTGTTTTGCATAATCCTGCGCTTGCTCTCGGTGTAATTATTATTCTTGATGTTTTGACATTTATGAATATAAGAGAATTTTACAAATGCTCAAAGCTCGCGGGATTGCTTCTTTTACCGTATTTTTTATGGCTTTTATTTGCAACGTATTTAAATGCGGGTATAGTGTTTCTAAATTAAAAAGACCGGCTTGAATACCGGTCTTTTCCTATATACTAACTTCTACACATATTATTTACGTAAGAAATCCGGAATTTGAATATCAGAGAAAGATGTCATTGTAGGCGCTTTTGGCTGCTGCTGCTGCGAGTTAAACGCACCTGAGAAGAATTCAGCGGCGCTTATTGAGCGATTTTCTACTTTCTCTTCAATTGGAGCGGATGATTTGAGTTCAAAACCTGTAGCAATAACAGTTATTTGAATTTCACCCTGAATATTATCATCAACCACAGCACCGATAATAACTCTTGCATCATCTAATACTGCATCGTTAATAATATTTGTGGCATCTGTAACTTCGTGCAATGTCATATCAGGACCGCCGGTGATATTAACAATAACGCCGGACGCTCCGTTAATAGAGGTTTCAAGAAGTTGAGAATTGATGGCAATCTTAGCTGCTTCAATCGCTCTGCCTTCTCCCGTACCGCGTCCGATACCCATAAGAGCGGAACCGGAAGCTGCCATTACACTCTTGACATCAGCAAAGTCAACGTTAATCAATCCTGGTATAGTAATTATATCGGAAATGCCCTGAACACCTCTCAAAAGAACTTCATCAACTACAATGAATGATTCTTGGAGTGATACTCTTCTGTCAACAACATCAAGCAGCTTATCATTAGGAATAACAATGAGAGCATCTACAGATTCTCTAAGTTTTTCTAACCCTTGCTGAGCTTGGTTTTGTCTCCTTTTGCCTTCAAAAGAGAAAGGTTTGGTAACAACACCTATAGTTAAGATACCTAAATCTTTTGCAATTTTAGCAACAACCGGAGCCGCACCTGTACCTGTACCGCCGCCCATACCGGCTGTTACGAAAACCATGTCAGCGCCTTCAATTGCGCTGGTAATTTCTTGTTGAGCTTCTTCTGCAGCTTTTTCACCAACCTGAGGCTCTCCGCCGGCGCCAAGACCGTTAGTCAATTTTGCGCCAAGTTGAATTTTATTTTTGCAGGTAGAAGTATTCAATACTTGTAAATCTGTATTCATTAACCAGAATTCAACACCTGTTAAACCTGATTTAATCATTCTGTTTACTGCGTTTCCGCCGCCGCCGCCAACACCTATTACTTTTATTTTTGCTGGGTTAACACCCGGAGCCGGCTGCAGCTCCATATTATCTGATGATTGAATATTTTGAAAACTTTCAACCTCTTTTCTTCCAAAAATATCCGGTCCTAAATTGTCCACGATTATTCCTCTTTTTTCTACATTAACTATACTATACCACTATATTAACATACTATTTTAAATACACACAAATGTAAAGTTATTAGAGTTAAATTTAATATAAATTTACATGATAAAACGAGGGTTTATAAGAGATTTGGCACTCTTTTTGAGGGATTTATATTGCAGTTTACGCTAAAAAAGCTAAAATCGTTACCCTGAAGCAGTTTTCATTGTTGTCCATGGATTATATTGTCATGCTGAACTTGGTTCAGCATCTTGCCAACTTGGCGTTATACTTACTTTTGGGTAAGATTCCGAAACAAGTTCGGAATGACATTATAGCTATACTTCAAGCATATTTTGTGTAAAATTGTATATTAGTCTTTTTCCGGCAAATATTAAGAATTGTAAATCTTTAAAAATATTTTTAGCAAAAAATTATGTTATAAGTTTTCCGATATTAAGAAGGTAATTTATAAATGTCTGCATTTGGTGATTATAAAGCATATAAAAAATACGAACCCGAATATGCGGGGTGGTATAGCCGGCGTGAATATACGGACGCAAAGCGCCGTGAGTATTTGCGTCTTAACCCTGACAGTATAGATAAGGAAGATATACAGCGCGGGAAAGTGCTTTTAAGAGCTATAGACGTAATGGATGAATATTCTCAAAAACGTGCCGAGGATATGGAAATTGCAACGGAAACGGCAGTGGGATATGGTTTGGATGCCGCTATTTTTGGAGGTGCTGCCATTGGCGGAGTTATAGGTAATCTTAAACCGGTAAAATCAGTATTACAAAAATATTTTAAGAATAGTAAAAATTCCCGCTTAATAACCACTGCTCTTCCGCTGGGAGTAGGAGCTGCGGCCGGAATTTTTGCGGCATTTCCTTTATATGCCTGGGCTGCGCGTGCTGAGGTTGCGGCATCCCGTCGGGGGCGGTTTGAAGCTATGCGGAAAGATTTAAAGAATCCTAAGGGTTTTGCGGTTTTAACGGACGAACAGTTTGCCGAAGCACAAAAAAGGGCGAAAGATATTGAACTTGCCAAAGATAAAAAATCACATTTTCAAATAGGACAAGGTATAAAAGCTGTAAAAGAAATGGCATTGGACAGTAAAGAATATAAAGCGCACAAAAAACAGTTTGATTTAGAACTTCAGGAAGCGGAGAAACATATGAATGATAAAATGACTCCGGAAGAAGTACTAAAGGCAAAAAAAGACCAGCAGCTTTTAACAAAACTTGTTGAAAAAATAGATATAGCATCTCAGGATTATGCCGAAAATGCCGAACTCGCGACCCAGACTGCAGTTGCGGGTACACTGGCTTTAGGTACACTGTTTAATCTTCTGTTGAGTAAATCTCTGAGGGCTTTAAAAATTAAATCAGAGACAAAGATAACTGCAATATCACAAGTTATTTCTGTCATAATACCGGTAGTTCTCTCTGTAGTTGCCGCTCAAATCCAAAAACAGGCTTCAAGGGTCGGTAGGTTTAAAATAAAGCAGGAATTGCTAAATAACCCTGAAAAGCTTGTATACGTTTCTGATGAAGATATAAAAAATATTAAAGATGTTTCGGTGGAATCCGGCAAAAAAGATAATATATTCAAATTTTTGCTCCATGCCTGGAAAAATAATAAGGAATATAACGCATATAAAAAAACAACTGCAAAAGAGGAGGAAAAATTTTACAAAGCGGTTGAAACATTGGATTTATCCCAAGAACAAATTAAAGATGCGCAAACGCTGCAGCGAAATACGTTTAAAACATTCAACAAGGTTGATGAAAAGTCACAGAAATATTCAGAAAGCATAGAAGCTCTCGGACAGGCGGCGGCATTGCCGATTTCACTTCTGTTTACCGGAGCGGGAGCGGCTTTTGGCATGAAATACCTTGTTAAAAACGGCAATATTAAATCTAAGTTGGAAATGGCTTCTAATATGAGTAAATACATTGGTATTATTTTATTAAGTACAATACCTTCAATTTTCATAAACGCTTATATTACACGCGAGCAAAAGAAAGCTTCAAGAATTGCAGACATGCTTGCAATAAATGAGCTCCAAGATTACAGGCATTTCCGCTAAGCGATAAATATTTTGTATTTTAATCTATCTTTTGCGGACTAAAAGGGTTAAAAAAACTTAACAAATTGTCTTATGATACGTTTATAAGCTAGTATAAACTGGGGATACCAGCACTTAAGATTGGGAGGGAATTTTAGGGTAAGATACGAGATGAGCTTTAAGAAAAGAAGAGTTATGATAACTTCTAAACAAGCTGTCATGCTGATTTTGTCAGCATTTTTGAGCTGCTCATCTGTCTATTCGGCTCCGGATTTTTCATACATGAGTATAAATCCGTCTAAAACAATAAAACTTATAAATCCTCTTTATTTGGATACGTCAAAAACAATAAAGCCGGTGATAAAAACAACAATTCCTTATAACGGTTCATTAAATGAATCGGACTATTTTTCATCTGAGATAGATGAAAATGAAGTTCCGGCTCCTCCGGAGCCGGAATCGAGCGCAGAATCAACGGAAGAACGAAAAAACTTTATGCTGCCGGATTTGCAGAATACAAAGGATGTTCCGGTGAATCATTTTTTTGAGCCTTCAGAAGAAGAGACTTTGTATTCTGCAGGTGCTTCGACCGATAGTGATACGGATTTGGAAGGACGAATTATTGAGAATATTTATTTTGAAGGTTTAAATTCGATTGATCCGGAAAGTATAAAGGCTCAGATTAAAACCCAGTCAGGGTCTGTATTTAATGAAGATTTACTCCAACAGGATTTGCAGCGAATATATGCAATCGGTTTTTTTACGGATAAGATGGCTATTGAACCGGAATTAAATACAAACGGAACGGTTGATTTGAAATTCATATTAGAGGAAAATGTTCGTGTAAACGGGGTTTCTGTCGTAGGTAATACTGTAATTTCATCAATGGAATTGATGCCTTTTGTAATGCCGCTGCAAAATCTCCCGCAAAATATTACGCATATCAATGATGCCATCGATAAAATTAACGAGTATTATCACACAAAAGGTTATATTTTGGCCGGCGTAAATTCGGTTGATGATAATGATGACGGGAATTTGACTTTTAGTATTACAGAGGGCGTTATTGATAAGATTTTAATAGAAGGTAATAAGAAAACAAAAGATTATGTTATTGAGAGAAACATAATGACACAGCCAGGAACGGTTTATAATGAGAATTATTTAAAGGATGACTTATCGCGCGTATATTCAACCAGAATTTTTAAGGAAGTAAACAGAGAAATATATCCGTCAGAGACAGAAGGAGCTTATAATGTAAAAGTTGTTGTGGAAGAGGACAGTCCGAACAGTTTGGCGTTGGGCGGAGGTATAGATAACGGACTCGGAGCTTTCGGATCGCTAAGCTATACTGAGAATAACTTTTTAGGGCGCGGTCAGAGACTTTCTCTCTCCGGAATTTTAGGTTCCGGAATACTTTTGAGTGATGCTTCAATTAAAAACAGAATGAATTATCAGCTTGAATTAAGCTTTTTTGAGCCGTATTTTTTAAATGCTGATAATTCACTTTTAAGTAAATTATATTACAGAGATTTCGGCAGCTGGCAGGTTCCTCTTGCCATAGAGAGAAGATTTGGCTTGAATACAACAGTAGAGCATAAAGTCAGAGGGTATGACAATTTAACTACGAGTTTTTCTGCCGGATTTGAAAATATAAGTTTAAGTGAGGGGGATTACGGCAAAATTTCTCAAATGTACGCACTGAGAAATTTAAATATTGCAAACAGAGCAAAGGAGCTTACCGGCGGATTTTTTATAAATCTTGCGCCCGGAGTAAAATACAGTACTCTTGATTCTGAAGAAAATCCGCGCGAAGGTATTGTTGCCACTGCAAAGTATATTGAAGCATTCAGTTTAAGCAATTTCAAGAATACAAACGGTCGTCTTGCCGGCGGGGTTACAAAGTACTTTCCTGTCAGAAAGAAGTCATCTTTTTCATTGACGGCCAGAGGCGGAGTTAGAGTTCATGGCGATGAGATGCCGGAAGTTATGGCCTTTCGTCTGGGCGGTCCGTATTCAATAAGAGGTTTCAGAATGAGCGGCGTCGGAACCGGCGATTCATTTATTATGGGGTCTGCGGAGCTTGCGACGCCGCTCCCGTTTGTTGACAGACTTAAGTGGGATTTTTTACATAAAATGCGTATAACATTCTTTGTTGATGCGGGTAAAGTTTTTGATCCGACAATTTCAAGCGAGTTGTATGACAGGCCTATGAGTGCAATTACGGCAGGTGTCGGTTTAAGAGTATATGTGCCCGGTGTAGGACCTATTTCTGTTGATTACGGTATCCCGCTTACAAATCCGGGAGATTACGGTTCAACGGGCGGATATTTTACTTTCGGAACGGGAAGTATGAATACTTATGGCTGGTAAATATGAGGTTTATTGATATGAAAAAGTTTATTTTATTAATATTATTGTCACTTTCTGCGCCGGTGTTTGCCGGAGGAGTCGGATATATTAATTATGATAAAGTGGTTGCAAATTATCAATTTGCAAAAACTACTTTGCGCGAAATTGAAACAAAAAATAATGAGATTCAACAATATTTGTTAATCAAAGAAAAAGAATTTGCCGGTCTTGAATCTGCCGTACAGAAGAAAAAGTTTGAAGAAACCGTAAGAGTTGAATTAATGGCAAAAGAGAAAGCTTTCAATGCTTTTAGAGAAAAGAAAGAGGAAGAGGTTTATACAAAAATTCATGCGGTTAGTGAGAAAATTCGTCTTGAAAAAGGGTTGGATGCGGTTTTGGATGCAAGAAGTGTTTTTTCCGGCGGTGTTGATATTACTGATGCACTTATTCAAAAGCTTAATAGTGTTTCAAATTAGTGAATAGTGAATAGTGAGTAGTGAATAGAGGTTAAAGTTTGTAGTTTGTAGGTTGGGCATTCCTGCCCAACAATAACTTAGTCCGTAGGTTTTGGTAATCTCTGATTACCGAAACATTTTATATTATTGATGCGGTAAATCACAGATTTACCGCATCCTACCTACTGTGCGAGCTTAGAAATTCGGGTGAGGGGTTATGGAACTTCCGGGAGTGCTGTCATTCTGAGGGCGTGAGCCCGAAGAATCTCTCTCTTGTAAAGTTTTAGTGATTCTTCGTCCCTAAATGGATATTGGACTCAGAATGACGTGGCACATTTTGCGTGTATTCCCCTCGCCCCTTGGAAAACTTTTCCCCTCGCCCCTTGTGGGAGAGGGTAGAATTTCAAGTTGAGCCTAAGCGAAACTTAGAAATTCGGGTGAGGGGGCACTGGAAAGCCCTTATCAGCACCCATCCTAGCCTTCCCTCAAAAGGGAAGGAATGCGCCAGCCCTGCAGCTCTCCCTC
>CALUVJ010000060.1 GCA_944324195.1 Candidatus Gastranaerophilales bacterium | reverse complement strand
ACCCCTCACCCCTACCCCCTCTCCCACAAGGGGCGAGGGGAAAGGACGGACCAACTCAATCCATTTACCCTCGCAATGACGTTGAACCGGTTATGGTCAGGTAAAACCTGACCTACAATTCTATTCACTACTCACTATTCACTATTCACTAGTCCAATCCATTTCCCCCCCCCATAAAACTAAAAATAAAACCCTGAATTTG
This sequence comes from Candidatus Gastranaerophilales bacterium, assembly GCA_944324195.1. Taxonomy (GTDB): domain Bacteria; phylum Cyanobacteriota; class Vampirovibrionia; order Gastranaerophilales; family Gastranaerophilaceae; genus CAG-196. The sequence continues at coordinate 11,508 of CALUVJ010000060.1, read as the reverse complement.
TTTCAGAGTTTTACTTTTAGATATTTTGTATAAAACGTTATTTACAAACTATTGCGGAAGCGGTGTTGTGGCGCCATCTATGTCAGGAAGCGCTTGTGATTGAGCTTCTTTAGGTTCTTCCGGTGTTGTATGTGCATAAAGTCTTAAGCTTAATTTTGAAAGAAGTATTTTCTTATCTTTACTGTATGGTTTTACATCAATTTCATTTATACGAATGTAGTACGGATACTGGTAAATATCTTGTATTAATTTACCCAAATTTACATAGTTTGATACCAATTCCATATTTACATCGCATACAAAATATACATCTTTACCAAATTTTACAAAGGCATCGGTAGACGGATTGTATTGATAATCAATGGCTCTGATTTTAATAGAATTTGCATGCAGCATCTCAATTACGTCGTTATAAAGCGTAAAGAATAATGTTTCATCACCCAAATCCGATTCTATCGGAGAATAGATTTTCTTTTGCGATGATATAATAGAATCTTTAATCTGTTTAATTTTTCTTTCTACAATGTGTAAACTTTCCCGTAATTTGTCGACTTCTTGCTGCTTCGCTTCTACTTTACTTGAATACGAAATCATTTCTTGATATTTTGGCAGCGTTATTTTATAAGCGACTACTACAAGAAGTACTATTACTACACAAAATATAACTACACCCAAATATTTTTTATATTTATCCATCTTAAACCCTTCTGATTACTCTTTAATTAATTGGTTCTAATCCAGGTAAGGCATTCTTTTTGGAAGAACCTTTTTTATTTCCTTGTTGTTTATTATTGTTGTTATTATTAACAATTGCTTCATCTGAAATAATGAATTCATAAAAATCAGCATTCAAAGAAGTTAATATTGAATCCGTATCAAAATCAGTATTATTAGCGCTGACAATATCATCGTCCGACAGAAGCTGAGTCGGGCCTGTTGTTGCAAGTCCTAATTTTTGGAGTTTTATACCTGAATTCGGATCATAATCTTTTACACTTCTAAAGAAAGCATAAACACTTTCCAAATTATCTGCCTGACCTTCTATAGTAGTTTTGTCAGATAATTTTAGATGAGTCAGCCATAACTTTTTAGGTATTTCTGTTCCTACAATAGTGTAATATGAATATATTTTCTTATTGTGTTCTAATCCGATTCTGATTTCATCACCTTCATCAAACAGTTCCGCAGAAACGTTTTCATTTTCTTTAAGGTATTTATTTATTTGTTCTGCTTCTTTTTCAAAATTTTCGATTTTAGTTTTTGCATCATTAATTGACGTTGCAAAGAACACTTGACCGGCTATTGTCGGAAGAATTATACAAAGGCCTAACAAAATAAACATTTTTATCAAAAACGCATTTGTAAGCACGACAATCTTGCCGTTTAATGTTATTTCCGGCGGCTGTTCCGATGTATAAATGTCACCTAATGATTTATTAAATAAATTAAAATGCGCATCGGTATAAGGTTCAAATCCTTTATTAATTGCGGCTCCTATAACATCTAAAGATATAATATTGGCATACTTGCTGTCAACATCAGGACCGAGTTCCAATAAACCTTCTTTTGCAAAACAGTTTGCTTCCTGATGGATTATAGGAGCACCGTAAGTTAACTTGCTCGCTAAAACTTCTGCGCTTATGACATTAGTTTTAGATACAACACATAAATATTTTGCCGGCAGGTTTTTCAGTATCGGCGATACTGCACTTACTACAGTACCGTAGTTTTCCGCATCTCCAAGAACCTCGCCTATGCTGATTCTCTCTTCATAAGCGTCAACATAATTACGACCGTTCATAGTCATGATTCTGCAAGTCATGTTGTCAACAATCATCAACACCCATGAAATATCACGGCTTGTATCAACTCTTTGCTTATACATTAAAGCATTCAAATCAGAGTTTACGGAAGTATCAACGGCATACAGTTTATAACCCAAGTCTTTAATGCACATTGCCGTTTCAATAAGCATTGACTTTTGAACCGCGGTATATGCAATTTTGTGGAATTGCATTGATGAATTAGGCAGCTTTATTGCACTGAGTGCCGGTTCTGTTGTTTTGAAAATAAAATGTTCAACCAAATCTTCTTCAATTGCATTGGTAATTTGGCCCTCATCCATTGCAGCAGGGTAGTCTACCGTTTTAAATATTACAGACGGGAAATTTAATACAATTTCTGTTCCTTTAGGGATTTGCATATCTAAAAGCAAATCTTGTAAAGCTTCTTTAAACAGATCCATATCTGCAATTTCACGCCTTGCTGCATCGTATTCCAGTTGTCTTGTTCCGTATTTCAATACTGTTTGGGATGCAAAATCTACTTGTGCAACCTCTAAACCAATTTCAGGCGTAACGGACACGCCTACTATACTGCTCTTCGTTATCATGTTTATTTCTTCCTATTTTTTTTTATTGTACAATAAAATTTAAAATTTGTACACAGGATAATTACATGAAAAATTTAATTGAGAAAATAAAAAAATTAAAAGAAGAGAAAAACGCAATAATACTGGCTCACAGCTATCAAAATATAGAAGTGGATGAGGTTGCGGATTTTGTCGGGGATTCTTTGTATTTAAGCCAGAAGGCAAAGGATACAAACGCCGATATTATTGTATTTGCGGGGGTATATTTTATGGCTCAAACAGCTAAAATTATATCACCTGAAAAAAAAGTTTTGCTGCCTAATACAAATGCAGGATGTTTGATGGCGGACATGATTGACCATGAACAAATGTTAAGTTTTAAGAGCAAATATGCAGGGCTTCCTGTAGTATGTTACATAAATTCGACCGCTGAAGTTAAGGCAGAGTGCGACATTTGCTGCACAAGCTCTAATGTATTAAGAATTGTTAAGAATCTTAACAGTTCTCAAGTATTATTTTTGCCTGATGCAAATTTAGGCAAATGGGTTGAGAAAAAACTTAAGAATGTCGAAGTTATCACTTATGACGGGAATTGTCCGGTTCATCACGGTGTAGAAGTTAAAGATATAGAACTTGCAAGAAAAAAATTTCCGGCGGCTAAAATCCTTATTCATCCTGAATGTAAGCCGGAAGTCAGTGCTCTGGGTGATTATGTCGGCAGTACAAGCGGTATTATGGAGTATGTGAGAAAAAGTAAGGATAAGCAATTTGTAATTGTAACGGAAAAGGGTGTTGCTGACAGGCTGGAGCGCGATTATCCGGATAAAAAGTTTATACTGATAAAAAACGGCATGCTTTGCGAGAGCATGAAGTTAACATCTCTTAATGAAATTTTATATTCATTGGAGCATGAAGTTAATGAAATAATACTTGACGAAAATATCAGAAAACGCAGTGCACGATGTATAGAAAGAATGCTGAAGGTTTCTAAATAATGGAAAATAATACAATAATATATGGCAAAAATGCAGTGATTGAAGCTTTGGAAGCGGGAAACAGAACTTTTAACAAAATTCTTATTTCCAACAGCGGTCATGTTGATTCTAAAATATCTAAAATTAAAGAACTTGCTGCAGCACAGGGGATTGTATTTCAATTTGTCAGTATCCAAAAATTAAATCAATTGGAGCCGGAAGGCAGGCATCAAGGGGTTATTGCTCAAATTTCTCCCGTAAAGTATATGGATTTGGAGGATTTTATTCAAATAAACAGTGGGAAATCAGCTTCGGTAGTTGTGCTGGACGGGGTAGAAGATTCGCATAATGTCGGAGCTATTATTCGTTCTTGTGTTTGTGCCGGAATAGACGGTATTATCTTACCATCCAGACGCGGAGCTTTAATAAATTCTACGGTTGAAAAAACGAGTGCCGGAGCCGTAAACCATATTGCGATTATAAAAGTCAATAGTCTGGTAAACGCAATTCAAAAATTAAAAGAAAGCGACTATTGGGTAATTGCGGCGGATCATCATGCGAAAGATAATTATTATGATATTGATTATACAAATATGAATATTGCTCTTATTCTGGGGGCAGAGCATGAAGGTATTTCAAAATCTTTAATAAAACAGTCGGATTTTGTTATTAAAATTCCAATGTTAACAAATTTTAATTCTTTAAATGTTTCTAACGCAGCTGCTATAATATTGTTTGAAAGGTGCAGGCAAATTTTGGGTTCCAAAAAATAAACAGAGGTATATAATATGGCTAAAAAGACTGAAACACTGAATTTGATGATAGATGATATTTCTGATGAAGGAGTTGATTTTAATAGTATCGAACCTATTGAAGAGGACGATGATTCTATTTCAATTGAGGAACCTAAGACGCAGGAAAGTCTTAATTCCGTCAATTCTGACGATTCAGTAAGAATTTATCTCCAGCAGATAGGAAAAATACCTCTTTTATCTCCGGAAGAAGAGCTTGAAGTTGCAAAGAAAATTTATGAAACTCAGAGCGAAATTGCAAGAAAAGTTCTTATTAATGCAAATTTACGCTTAGTTGTAAGTATTGCAAAGAAGTATATAGGAAGGGGTTTGTCTTTTCTTGATTTAATTCAGGAGGGCAATCTCGGGTTAATTAAAGCTACCGAGAAGTTTGATTACACAAAAGGTTACAAATTTTCTACCTATGCCACCTGGTGGATACAGCAGTCAATAACCAGAGCTATTGCGGATAAAGCAAGAATTATAAGACTTCCTATCCACTTAATTGAATCTATTAATAAAATTAAAAAAGCAACAATGGATTTAACCACAGAGCTGGGGCGTATTCCGGTAAAACAGGAAATTGCGGATAAAATGGGCATTCCGGTATCTAAACTTACGTCCATTATAAAAGCTACGCAATCTACAATCAGTATAGATACGCCTACCGGGCAAAAAGATGATTCTAATAAGATTATCGACTATATTGTCGATGAATCAACTATAGCACCGGATTCTCTGGTTTCACAGGAGAGCATGCTTGATGATATAAAAGGAATGTTAGAACAGTTGAGCCAAAAGGAAAGAGATGTTTTAATTCTCAGATTTGGGCTGAACAATGACGGAAATAAAAAGACTCTGGATGAAATCGGGTCGATTTACGGAGTTTCAAGGGAAAGAATAAGACAAATTGAAAATCGTGCAATTTCCAAGCTTAAAAAGCTGTGCAAGAATAAAAATTTGACTTCCGGATTAAAGAATTATTTCGGGAATTAAAGGATGTGAAGGGTGGTTTAGTTGAAGAGTTGAGAAGTTTAGGAGTTTAGAAGTTCTTTAAATTCGCTGACGCTCATGGATTAATAAAGCTCAATACGCTTGAAAACAGAAAATATCTATAACAAACTATTCAACTTATCCACTCCTAAGCTTCTAAACTACAATAAAGGAACTAACAATGGCTGATATAGATAGAATTAATGAACTTGTCGGAGAAAAGAATTTTGATAAAGCGCAGGTAATGATTGAGGATGCGCTTAAAAGTGAACCTGAGAATGTTGAACTGATTAAACTTTCCGGCCTGGTTAAGGTTAATCTTAATGATTGGGAAGGTGCTCGTAAAGATTTTGAGACCGTTGTTAAATACAAACAGGATGATGCAACTTCGTTTTTTTATTTAGGGAATTGTTATGATAATCTGGGTGATTATATTTCTGCTAAAAACGCCTATTTAACGGTAATCAATTTGCGCCCTGAATATGTCGAAGCTTATAAAAATTTATGTATAGCTTTCATGAAACTTGATGAAGCCGAAGAAGCCATAAAGTATGCATTTAAGGCTTCAACATTGGCACCGGAGGATTATATCTTTGATTTTATAATCGGAACGGCATATATGAAAATAAAGGAGTTTGAAAAGAGTATTGAGCCTTTAAAGAAAGCGCTGGAAAAAGCTCCTGATAATGTCGGAACTTTGAACAGTCTCGGTACTGCCTGCATGGCTTCCGGTAAAAGCGATGATGCCGTAAAGTATTATCAAAAAGCATTGGAACTTGATTCCGAAAATCCTATGGCCTACTACAATATAGGTTCGGTGTATCAGATACGGCAAAACCATTCAGAAGCATGTAAATATTTGAAAAAAGCGGTTGAGCTTGACGGAGAAGATGAGGGATTTAAAATTGCGCTTGCCATGTCGGAAATTAAATCCGGGCAATACAAAGAAGCTGCCGAATTGTATAAAAACCTGCTTACGGCTCATCCCGAAAAAGATAACTATAAATACAATCTGGTTTCATGTTATGAAGCAATGGGTGAAATTCAGACTGCAATTTCCATGCTGGAGAAGATGGTGTATGTGAACCCAAAATTTATTCTTCCGGCGCAAAAGCTTGCAAGCCTTTATATTAAGACAAACCAGCTTTCCAAGGCAAAAGAAGTGTACGACAACGTTCTTTTGAAGAACAAACCGAATGCCGAAACTCTTCATCAATATGCGGTTTTGTCATCAAGCCTTTGTGATACCGAGACTGCGGAGAGGATTCTTAAAAAGGTCATAAAAATGAATCCGAATATTGCAAAAGCTCACAAGGATTTGGGAATTATATTTCTGAACAAAAGACTCTTTAAATATGCGGAAGATGAATTTAAAACCGCATTAAAGCTCGCGCCTAATGATTTTGAAATCATTTTTGAGTATGGAAACTTTTTGTATTCAATCTCCAAAAACACGGAGGCTGAACGATATTATCAGGAGGCTTTGGACTTGCAGCCGGACAATGTTCTTGTGTTGACGTTTATGGCGCTGAATAAACTTATCTTAAATCAGCTGGATGCGGCAAAAGATTATATTATGCAAGCGGTGAAAATTAATCCTCATCACGAATACATACAGTTTTGCGCGGGAAGAATTCTTTATGCAAGAAAAGAATTTGAAGAAGCAAAACATTATCTGATTCATGCCGTTGAGCAGAATCCGGATATTGAAACCCAGAATACTCTGGCTCTTACATATTATGAATTAGGAGAGTATGAATCAGCAATTAGTATTTTTAATAACCTTTTAGCAAAAAAGCCTGAAAATATATCGCTTTTGATGAGTCTTGCAAAATGTTATGAAGGCTTGAAAGACAATGACAAAGCTCTTGAATACCTTGATAAAGTTGTGACAATTTTCCCGGAAGATGAAGATGCTCATGAAATGATAAGAAGATTATCTTAAACCCTCTCATCAAATTTTCCGCCAACTCTGATGAAGTTATCATAGTAATATGCGTAAACCAATACTGCTATGTATACCAGATAGTAGAAATTTACCAGTGTAAAAATAAAGTGTGTAACGACATTCAATCCGAAAAGCGAAGTCAGAAATGACAATATAACGTACGATATGAATAGTATCAAATAGAGAAGAACGTTTTTGAAAAAGGATTTGCTGAATAAATCTTTTATGCTGAGAAGAAATGCTTTAAACGGATTGTGACTCTTGAATGACAAAGCAGGCAGACAGAATAAAAGCAGAAAATATTCAATTCCCAGGCCTGCAGCAATTATGATATTCCAGGCATACAGCCTTGTAAGCTGCTCAGGAGACAGAGATTCCAAAAATTTTGCGGTGCTTTCTATTGAAGTTAAAGCTTGTGATAAATCTTGTACGGAAATATTTGGATTTCCGATAAATTTCATTCCGATAAAATGAAATAAAGCGAAAATAATACCCGACACTATAAAGACATTAAACAGAAGTCCTAAAACCGGTAAAAAATACTCTCCGACTCCGGCAGGAAATTCTTTGATTAATAAATTTGCATCTTCATTGGTTTCTTCCTTTGAGACACACAATTTCAGCATATAAGACCAGCCTGCCAAAAATGCCGTTAACATTAATATAAACAGACATGCGGCTATTAACAGATTGATTAAATTTCCTCTTGAAGAAAATAATATATATAAGCTTGAAAATAGTGAAAATAAAATCAGCGGAGTCGCTAAGATTATATATTTATTGGTGAGTGCAAAACTTTTTTTAATATGTTTTAACATGAAAACTCCTAAACTCTGTATTGAATTACAGCTTGTTCTATAATATCATCGGAAACTTTAGCTGCAAAATCTCTGAAATTGCTGCCTATGTTTGAATCAGGATTGATTTCCGCAATACTTGTTCCTCTGTTAATTGCTTCCATTATGGTAAAATAGTTATTAGGAATCTTCCAATACACAGTTTCGCCTAAAGTATTTTCAATATCTTCTATATTAATTTCATCATTTTCCATATAACGGTTAATAACAATTTTAACTTTTTGTGCCGGATATATGCGGGAGCGGAACAGGTTCAAACATCTCTGCGCATTTCTTATTGCGGGAATATTAACTATTGTTGTAAACAATATCCAATCAGAATCATCCAGTATTTTTAGGGAAATCGGATCAATACTTGATGACATGTCAATAACAATATATGTAAAAACTTTTTTTAATGCTTTGAAAAGTTCTGTTATTTGCTGCGGTGTAATGCTTCCTGATTGTTCAATGTAGCTTGGGTCGGAAAGAATATACAAAGAAGTGTCTTTATATTTTTCAAACCCTTTTATAAATAATTCTTCATCCTTATCAATAAGATGTTTTATAACATAATTGACATCAAAAGGCGGATTAAGATTCAGAAATGTAGAAATATCTCCGAGCTGCAAATTCAAATCAACAAGAGCGACCTTATCTTTTGTAACTTTTGCAAGCTCAGCCGCGAGGTTTATTGCAATGGTTGTTTTGCCGATGCCGCCTTTGTTTGAGTATACCGTAATAATTTTCGACTGCGAATTTTCATCTTCGGGGGATATGCTGGCAAGCATGGTAATAACTCTGATTAAATCATCTTTCAGAACCGGCTTTGGCAGAAACTCTTTTGCCCCCATCCGTAACGCCTGAATTATTGTGTTTGTTGAATAATTGATTGATGTGATGATTATTTTGGCTGTGCAGAGTTTGATGTTTTCAGCTATTTTATGCAAATCCGGAATATCTTCGGAAATATCCATAATAACAATAGGATTGGAAGCTTGTTTTATATCTTCATATCCCTTTTGATAATCTTCATATAACTTAACTTCATTTATAAATTCCAGATTTTCCGTAAAAGACTTGATAATTTCTCCGGATTGTTCATTTTTATCCAAAACAAAAATAGTTGAAATATTTTGCATGTACGCTCCTCTTACTGTTTTAAATATACATCAAATTTAGGTTTAGAACAATCCTTCTTTTATATAATGTATTACCTGTCAATATTTACTTCATATTACTTAATCTTTTATTTGACTAAAAAGCATGTTTTGTATAGCATGAAAACATTCATAAGTGAAATTAGCTGAAAAGGAAATAAAAAAATGAGACGTACACTAGAAGGAACAAAGATTAAAAGACAGCACGTAAGCGGTTTTAGAGCAAGAATGTCTACTCCTGGAGGTCAGGAAGTTTTGAATCGTCGTCGTGCCAAAGGCAGACATCAAATAGCAATTTCAGGCAGTAAAAGAGCCTAGTTATTAAAGGTTTGAAAAATTAATAAGGCGCACGGCGGCTGCCGTGCGCCTTATTAATTATACTTGTTTTTTCTTTGCTTTGTTTTCGGTTATTTTTGCATTCATCATTGGCAGAAGGAGCCCCAGTGTTATTGCGGAATATGCAATCCCTGCCGCTTGTGCGAGATTTAGTTTCCACATATTTTTCTTTGCAAAAGCTGTGCCTTTTGCGGCGATTTCGTTGTGAGTTTTCAGACTTATGTCGTTAAGCCAATGTTTTAAACCTTTGCCGTCTTTTCGGATGTTGAATAAATTTTCCCGCCTTTTGTCCAGAAGGTTTCCGGCTCCTTTGGCTGCAAATCCGCCGAATACAAGCCAGTTGAGGAATCCGAGATAATCCCTTGTCATTGATTCACGAAGCTCTGTTCCGTTGTCTGCAGCCATAAATCTTCCGATAATATTTGATGCATAGACGGTTTTTATGGCATTTCCGCTTGTTATCGGGCCCGTAAATTCAAGTTTTTTAGCAAATTGTTTGAAATTTTTTACCCCCATAACGCTAAATACCATTCCTGCCATTAATGCGCTGGCGCCGATTTTTTTGAGCAGGAGGAAATTATCTTTCTTTTGCTCGCACCTTGTTGCGGAAGTGTAATCTATATCACCGACAAACCCTTTTTTGCCGGTTCTTTTTTCCGTAATTTTCCTGTTTAAAGCTTGGTTAGTAAGCCCGAGAACACATGATGCGGTGATTGCGCCAAAGGCTTTAATTTTGTTAACGCGTGAAATTTTGTTGGTAATGTTTTGAATTTTTTTTGTATTTTTTTCGGTGAAAACATCTTTTGCCATATCATGCGTGTCGCGCAGAATGTTTTCCAGCTTGGCGGAAAGTTTTGAGCCGCCGATGTTTAACTCGGTATCTCTTTCTGCACCGAGAGCGTTTGCAAGACGTTTTTCTATAATTGATAATGCAAATTTTTTATCATCAACTGTAATGTTCTTGTCTTGTATCAATTTTTGTAATGTGTTAATAAATCCCTGTTCGCTTTTTAAATTATTTTGTATTCCTTTATATTGCGGATTGTTCCATTTGATTTTATCCCATCTTTTTTCATCAATCCATTCGATGTTATCCCATTTTATATTTTTAAAGTGTTTTACTTCTTTGCCGTCTGGGCCTGAAATATTTTCAAGAACGGTTTTAAAGAATTTTTCGGTATTTCCGCTTTTTTCCCAAGCTTTGTTTAAAGTTTCAAGTGATTCTTGTGAATACCAACTGTTCGGGTTGATTTTGATATCGGGTTGTATTTTTTTTGCTGCAATTTTCGAGATTCCCATTGCAAATAACCCAGCAGAAAGACAATTAATGAATGTTCCGCTGATTTCTCTGATGAAGGTTTCGGCGCCGGCGTATTCGTTTCGGGCCTTTGTGTCGTAATATGCTCTCGGGATAACCATTGCACCGACGTCTAATCCGACAGCGTTTACCATTTCATTCATATCACATGTTCTTAAAACTCCTGTTACAATTCCGTCGAGCGGGCCTTTGAAGTTTAGATTGCTATTTACATTGTTTACTTTCATTAATTGTCCTTTCCAAGTCGTGAATTTCACATAAAAAAAGCCCCGTTTTAATTAAACGGGACTTTATTTATTGCAAATCTTGTTATATACGAAAAACTACATACCAAAATTACTCAAGTCCCGAGTGAAACTTGGAGCAATTGGAGGAGGAATTGTTTGTTACAAAAAGTAGTTTTTTCATAGTATTAAAAGTATACATCTATTAATTTGTATCTGTCAATAGTAATCTTGTACAAATTTTAAATGTAACCAAATGTAACAAAAATTTGGCGGAATGTTATAGAATTATATATTTGTGGAATGGGTATAATATAATAATCAAAGGATATGATTGGTGATGTCGTTTAAACAAGAAGAAGCAGTATTAAAAAACATAATATACCCGGGCCTTGAAAGCAGCCCTGCCGCTGCAATGCGTTTAAAAAGGGGGGGGGGGTAAAATCCTCTCATAGTGCTGCTTTTGGGCGTTGTTGTAGAGTTGAGAAGTTTAGAAGTTTAGGAGTTGAGCCAAAAGGGTTTCAAGGTCTCACAACATTCAAATTTGCAATAGTCGC
>CALUVJ010000059.1 GCA_944324195.1 Candidatus Gastranaerophilales bacterium | reverse complement strand
TTTTGCGACAAGAGTCAAAATTTATGAAATAAGAGAAAGGTAAGTTATCGTCATAGCTTACCTTTCTGCCTTCTAACCTGCAGTTCGATATTTTGCACAGGGCATCAGACCGGCAAGTGCAAAATTATGGTCATCTCTGTATAGAGGTTTGTTATCTTTTCTAAATGATAATTGTGCTTTATCAATCAAATAACTCTTGGGATATAATAGGTGGATGTTATCCTGCATAAATAACATCCCTGAACAAGTTTTTCATGTGAAGTCGATGAAGGCTGAAAAATCGGTATGTTTCTAAAAGTCCTGTTCTTAGAAAGCCGGAGCAGGAAAAAACTTTTTACCTTATATCCTCCTAAAACCATTTACATATCAAGCAGCCGGATTAATTTCGCTAAAAATGGGGATTTTAAGACATATAACAGCAGTGCAATTGCCTATGCTTGGTTCGTGTGGATTAAGGGATATGAAGGCGAAACAGTCATTAAATGGATAAATTAAGACCTGTATTTTACAAAATTGCACCCCTATATTTTACAAAATGACAGGCATATATTTTACATTTTTGCAAGCTTACAAAATAGCCTCGTATTTATCATTCAATCTGTATTTCCTCTTCCTTCCTTTTCCTTCTGCAATAATAAATCCTGCTTCTGCCCACTCTGAAGCAAGCAGTCTTGCAGTACGTGGTGCAAATTTGAAGAAATCGGAAATTTCTTTTGCCGTAACATACTTCTGGGTCTCAAACAGATTAAGTATTTGGCGTTGCTTAGAGTCAAGCTCTCTTAATACTTTAACTTCATCCTTAGAACTTTCATTATCCTTAGCCTTTTTATAGACCGATTTAAATGCAACTGCCATTCCCTCAACAAAGTATTCTACCCACTTTGTAATATCCGCTTCAGCACGTCCCATATAGTAGTTATGGGAATTGCCGATAGTTATTGCGTCATAATATCCCTGCAAATCTTTTGCATAATATTCTTCAAGTGAATAAATACCCTTTAAATCATATCCTTCTTTATGCAGAGCAAGGGTTGTTAAAAGTCTTGCCGTTCTTCCGTTACCGTCAAAATAAGGGTGTATTGTTACAAACTGGTAATGAATAATCCCTGCTTTTATCGGTATAGGAACATCATTAGTATTATTAATCCATTTAACAAATTCTTTCATTAACTCCGGTACATCATTTGCTTCGGGAGGCATATAGACAATATTACCGGATAATGAGTCCGTAATTACATTTTGCCCTTCTCTATATTCATCAGGTTTTACTTTTATGCTTCCGCCTCCGGTTACATAGGCATGGATAAGTTTAATATTATCCTCTGTTATATGAGACTTATTCTTAGCAAGTTTTTCAATATAATCAAGAGCTGTATAGTAACCTCTAATTTCCTTTTCATCACGTATTCTTCCTGTGTTCGAAATAACCTTATTTTTCTTAATAACTTCAAAAACTTCTTCTCTGGAAAGCCTGTTTCCTTCAATCTGGGTTGAATAGTGAATAGTTGCAACTTTAGCCGTTTCTCTTAAAGAACTTAAAAGTTTAGGATTAATCGGCATAGCCTTAATCCCTTCTTTAACCCGTTCAATTTCAAGAAGGTTATTTGCAATGGAATTAGTGATAGAATATATCGGATTAAACTTTACCATAAAAATGCCACATTATTGCCATTATTTTGCCACATTTTTGCCATAAAGTCAAGTTCTAAGGAAAAGATACTTCATAATCGTTATGGTGCAAAACTCCTGTAAAAGGCTATTTCAGCAAGAAATTAATGATTTAAGCGAACAAGAAGCAGTCCATAAAAAGTACACTTTTGTGGAAAGATAAATGCGGTAAAAAATGATTAACCCTCTTTGTTTCATTTAATAAATGGTTCAACAAATATGTAGTATGGTATTTTCAGCGGAAAAATTATCAATTGTCCGAGGGCTGATAATGTCGAGTAGTTCTTTCCGCATTCTAAATAACCTATACCAGTATTATTAAAACTGATTGATTGTTTCTTTGCGTCACCTTTATAGGAATATTCAAACTTCATAATTACTATGATTTTATCCCCTTTATATTCCTTTGGAAGCGGTTGAAATTTAGGGATTTTATCAAAAGCTTTTTCAATCTCTTTTTCCAATCTTTCATTAAAATTGTTATATTTGGAGCTTTTGACTTATTTAATAAAGCATCATATTCTTTCTTATACTTAGATTTGTTAGGAGAACTTCGATATGCTTTGTGTAAATCTTGTTTTGCAAGCTCTATATTTCCATTTGCTAAATATGCAAGTCCTCGTTCATAATACAAATCTCCCATTGCAATATAAGAATACTCTATATATCTGGAATGGTTTTCAATAAGATTTGTGTAATCATTTATCGCTTTTGCGTAATTGCCAACCCTAACATTATTTCTTGCATTATTAAGAATAGCCCGAATTCCTGTTAAAGATTTGGCTTGAGTCTTTTGCTTTGGTATAACATTCTTTACATATGCATTAACCTTTTGTTTGTACAATATTTTATTTTCCAGTTGTATATACTCCTGTTTTCTTTCAATTTGCATTGCACTATTAATTGCCTTAAGTGCTTCTGAATATTCTTTTTTTCTGTAATATGCCAAAGTTTTTAATACATATGGTTCGGCATGTTTATTGTCAAACCTAATACAAGAATTACAACTATCTATACATTCATCATATTTATGTTCCTCAAAATATTCTTTAGCTCTTTCATAATAGGCTTGATAACTTTCTAACGGAACATTCATCCTGCTTTCAATTTCTTTACCTAATAAATATGTTATTAAATCCGGAATATAGAACAATAATAACGGTAAAAACAACAGGCATAATAAAAACCATTTGAAATTCCCCATTTGATTTTTCCAATTATAAATTTGCTTTAAAATTTTAATCATTATCACCTGTTAAAAATCAATAGTTCTGCCGCCACGAGCCTTTTTGACTGTTTCTGTGGATTTCTTTTCCTTCTTCTTCCGTTCAATCTGTTCCTGTGTTTCTTCCGGCACGTAGTTGTAGCTTTCATCATGGGCGGTCGCTGCTACTGCTCTTTCATTCGCCCATTCTCTGATAGCAAGTATTTGTTCTGATTGTGTTGTAGAAAGCGGTACTGTGTTATTTATAACCTTATACAAATCCTCTTTATTTAGCGTCCTGTTTTCAGAAAAAGCTTCAAACAAGGCAGAAATTACCACCTGTTCAATTTCCGCACCTGCAAACCCCTCTGTTATTTCCGCAAGTTTATTTAAAAGAGTATCCGTTACCGCAAAATCTTTAGAAATACTGCCTTTTAATCTTTTTTCAAGGTGCAGTTTAAAAATAACCTTGCGTTCAGCTTTTGTCGGTAAGTCAACAAAAAAGATTTCATCAAACCTGCCCTTACGTAGCATTTCAGACGGCAGAGCATTAATGTTGTTAGCTGTAGCAATGACAAATACAGGCTTAGTTTTTTCCGACATCCAAGTTAAAAATGTTCCGAAAACTCTTGTAGCAGTTCCGCCGTCACGCTCACCGCCGTTACCGCCAAAACCTTTTTCTGCTTCCTGTAAAGTCAATCCCTGCGCTGCTTTACAAAGGACTTCTTTTTCATCTTCCTTTAAATCAATTACAATGCCGGAACTTTCATTCATTTCTATCATTTCATTTAAGAGCGATTTTATTTCATCTAATGTAGGCAGGTCAAAATCTACTACGGTAATATCTTTTTGAAGTTCCAAGGGGAGAACAAGGGAAGGTGCAATAATTACAACGTTCTTGGAAACTTCCGCATTTTTTAAAGAGCCTGCAACATCACGGATTTTTCTTATCAGGTTATAATCTGCATTTCTGTTATTAAGTCCTAATAGTGGGTGAATGTCTTTAAGTATGAGGATAGCCGGATTGTTGTAATTATCTATGAAATTAAGAGCGTCAATCGGCTCATTTCCGTTATTTACACTTTCCTGTCCGTCTTTAAGGTTCTTTTTTAAACCTTCCGTTGAACTCCATATAAACACATCACGCTTAGTTTTAATATAATTTTTTACGCAAATTTTAACCCGGAACATTTATACTTCCGTCGCAAAACTGATTTAATATTGTAAATTTTCCGGTTCTAACTTGTTCTTTAATTATTTTAGCGGAAGAATTTGTTAGTACAATTTGGTTTTGAACACATTCAAAACGGTGTTCCATAAAAAATTGTTCATATTTTTGTCCGAGTTGGGTATATTTTTTAGTTTTTACAAAAAGGTTAAAATTTTTCTGTCGTTTTTTTATGCAATGTATTCCAAAATTTATTATTGAACTAATATTAATATCAGACCATGATGATTGAATTATATCCATAATATAGTTTGTACTGTCGGAAGTTTTAATTGAAATACAGCAGATAATATCTTTAGTTTTCTTATCCTCAAATACATATTTATATTCATTAAAGTAAGTTAATCCTTTGAATAAAGTTTCTTTAAATTCTTTTGGTTCACTGCCCAGCAGAGCTCTAAAGTGCGGCATTAATGACTCATTATATAATGTTGACACTGCCGTAGTATCGGAATTTCTAAATTCTCTGAAACTTTTTTCGTCAGGTTCTGTATCATCTTGAATAGGAACTTTCCAAAGTCTTTCGTATGATAATTGGCTAAAGCCGCATTTTGAAACAAAAACTCTTAATAAGTCCGGCAAATTATCATCAACTCTGGCTATGAAAGAAATAGCGCCGAGAGCTTTGTATTTGGAAACGGCAAATTGAATTAATTCTGCGGCATCTTCATAACAATTTTCTTCAAAGAATAACCGCATTATCTCCAATCTTTTTACCGGACATTTTGTCGGAGCAATCGTAATAAGTCCTTTTATGTCTTTTTTATCTTTTAATACGTAAGACTCCGGCAGAAATTTAAACTTTAGAGGAAGCAGGTGATGTAACGGTAAGAAAGGGTTAAACATTATTCGGCCTATATATCCATCTCTATTATTAAGAAATGATACCATTGCCGGCATGTTTTTTTTATCAAAATAATAAAGCTTTCTGATCCTGCTCATACAATAATTATAACATAAGAATCGGTTATAATTTACCAGTTTTTAAAGTGGTTTAATATTTCCGGTATATATTTTGCTTTTTCCGCATCCATTTCATCAATTCTGATAATTTGCTTCTTTGCGGGATTAACTATACAGAATTGTTGGCACATATCGCTAAAATCCATAAAGGCCAATGCGGCTTCTTCTGTTAAGAAGAACTTTGAACCGGCTGCGGCTTCCGGATGGAAGAAGTATTTGGAAGAGTATTTTTCGTCTTTACCCAAAGGTTCCGCAACATCGGACATATTTTTAGCAAACGGACAGTCATAACCTGTGTAATAAATTGCAATTTTTTTATCGCCATATATTTGTCCGATGTCTCTTTCAGATAGCAGATAGTTTTTTATACCTTCAGAAAAACTTTGTCTTGTATATTTTATTTCCAACTGGCCGTTATTAACTTTTAGGCTTTTTTGAATTTTGCTGTTGACATACATTCTGATATCTATGGCAACAATTATGCATAATATTACAATACCAATAATAAGCAGGATTAATTTCCAGTTTTGTTTTAGATTTTTCATTTTATTTTCCTTATTTAATAAATACTTTGCATATTATAGCATAATCCGAAATGACAAGTGAATCATGTAAAAAAAGTAAATAAACAGTTCCGATTTTATTAACCATACTAAAGGATGAGTGCAATAATCGTTAAAATTTGATAAAATATTGTTAAAATAAATTATATCTGCACAGAATAAGGAACAGGAGGTTGTATGTCTATTGATGACGCATTGGTTATGATTTTAGCCGGCGGTGAAGGAAAGCGCCTTTTTCCGCTCACTCAGGACAGGGCAAAGCCGGCAGTGCCATTTGGCGGAAGATATAGAATAATAGATTTTGTGCTTAATAATTTTATAAATTCCGGTTTTTTTAAAATAAAAGTTTTAACCCAATACAAATCTGATTCTTTGAATAAACATATATCTAAGGGATGGGCGCTTTCGCCGTTTTTAAACCAGTATGTGGATTTGGTTCCTGCTCAGATGAGAACGGGCGGAGCTTGGTATCAAGGGACGGCGGATGCTGTTTATCAAAATGCTTTTCATATTCACGATGAAGAGCCTGATTATGTGTGCGTATTTGGCGGAGATCACGTTTATAAAATGGATGTTTCACAGATGTTGAAATTTCACAAAAAGAATAGTGCAGACTTAACAATTTCAGCAATTCCGATTCCTATAGAGGAGGCTTCAGAATTTGGGATTATAGAAGTTGATGATGAGTGGAGACTTACCGGATTTATTGAAAAACCCCAGACCCGCCCGAAAACGATGCCAAATAATCCTAAAATGTGTCTTGCTTCTATGGGAAATTATATTTTCAATCGGGACATTTTGCTCAATGCTCTTGAAGAAGATGCAAAAATTGAAACTTCAAATCACGATTTCGGTAAAAATGTTATTCCTATGCTTTTAGAGCAGGGTAAACGGGTATTTATATACAATTTTAACGAGAATTATTTGCCGGATATGACGGAAAGAGAAAAAGGTTACTGGCGCGATGTCGGAAGTATTGATGCATATTGGCAGGCTAATATGGATTTGTTGGAGTATGAGCCGGAGTTAAATTTATATTCAAAAGAATGGCCGATAAGAACATTTAATTATAATTATCCTCCTGCGAAATTTATATGGCAGCAGGGTGATAGGGTAGGTATGGCAACAAATTCCATGGTTTCGGAAGGTTGTATTGTATCGGGCGGAATGTTGTCAAGATGTGTTCTTTCTCCAGAAGTTAAAATTAATAGCTATTCACAGATTTCAGACAGTATACTTATGGAAAATGTAAATGTCGGCAGGTATTCAGAAATAAGGAAAGCTATTATTGATAAGAACGTTCAAATCCCGCCGTATACCCAAATCGGTGTAAACAGAGAAGAGGATTTGGCAAGAGGTTTTTACGTTTCTGAAGGGGGAGTTACTGTTGTAAGGAAGAATGCCCGGTTATCTTAATAGGCGGTTCTTGTCAGTATTATTTCAGATTCTTTGTTGTATAAATTATGTTTGTACCAGACGCCTTCAAATTCGCCGTCCGGTTTAAAAAGGTACTGGCAGTCTTTTGATACAAAATAAATTGCACTTACAGGCTTGCCTGAAATTCTGTACTGGATTGAGTAATAAGGATAGTCAGGGTATTCTCCGTAAATAAAATCTACGTACCTGAGTTTACCCAGAGCATCATAGTAATACGCTTTTGAAACATCTTTTTTGTCTTGAATGGCGTACATATAAATGTTTTTCATTTTTTTGTAATAAAAGGCTGAAAGATTATAATCTCCGAGTTCTTTGTATCCGGCAGAAGCTGCAAAATAATTATCAAGGTGGTTTTTGTCTTTTAATTTGTCTTTAAACTGTTTCTTAAAATCGGGCAGTTTTTCTACAGGTGATTCAAAAATTATGTCTTTTACTTCGCTTATTATAGCTTCTTTTTCAACTTCTGATTTATTTATCCAATCATATTGAATATCTGCTATGTAAATATCGTTATAATTTGCAAAAGCTGCTAACGGCATAAATAAAAACAATAAAAGTAAAATTTTTTTCATACTTCTCCTCTTTTCTTTTATTATATCTGAAAATTTACAAAACGGAAATGAGCTTAAATAAGTTAACGGGATTCTTCGGGCTAATGCCCTCAGAATGACGGCACTATGGTAAGTATAACTACGTGATTAGCGTCATTATGAAAAGTAATTGTCATTCTGAACCCAATATCAATTCAGGGGTGAAGAATCGCCTTAACTTTTTTCAGAGATTCTGCGGACTCGCATCCTCAGAATGACGGCATTATGGTAAGTATAACTACGTGATTAGCGTCATTATGAAAAGTAATTGTCATTCTGAACCCAATATCAATTCCGTGGGTGAAGAATCTCTAAATCTTATAAAATAAAACTTCTGAAAAATTTTATAGTATAATAACTTTTATGGTAAGAATTTTAGACGGAAAAAACACAGAAATAATCTCAAAAGTAGTATTTAGAGTTTTAAAGACACAGGAGATTTTTACAAGGATATTAGAGGTTGATAATCCGAATGTTGTTCCGTGTCTTTATGCAATGTGGCATGCACATCAGTTTTGTATTCACGGCCTTCCGAACAGAGCTAATACAAATGTCCTCATCAGCCGTTCAAAGGACGGTGATGTTATAGCAGAGGTAGTAGAAAAATGGGGATTTAAGACAATAAGAGGTTCAAAAGGGAAAAGGGGCGCGGTCGAAGCCAGCATGCAGATGATAGAAGCCTTAAAGCGCGGCGAGAATTGTGCAATGATGGTTGACGGTCCGCGCGGCCCGGCTAGAGTCGCAAAAGACGGTGCAATTAAAATTGCCAAACTTGCGGGCGTTCCGGTTGTCCCTGTTTACTGGTATTCAAAAAACTTTACCTGGGCAAAGTTTCCTTCTTGGGATACATTAAGATGCCCTGTATTTGCAACCAACTTAATTAATATTTACGGCGAGCCGATTTATATTTCTCCTGACGGGGATGAAGAAGAAGCGCGCCAAAAGTTACAAAAAAGTCTCGAAGAACTTGAACAAAAAGCTCCGAAAGCGTTTGATGAGGTATACAAATTCGGAATATGGAGAAGAAAAAAGTAGTAAAATTACTTGCAATCCAGATGGAATCTGCAATCGGAAATGTTGATTTAAATATTGAAACCGTAAAAAATCTGCTCAGGGCTAATTTAGAAAAGTATCCGCAGGTTGATTTTGTTTTTCTGCCGGAATTATGGACAGTAGGCTGGGATTGCCCGTCATTTCCCTACTCTGCTGAAACTCTTGAAGATTCAAAGGCGGTTAAAATGCTTAAAGGTATTGCAAAAGAGTTTGAAGTTAATATCTTGGGCGGAAGTTTTGTAAGAAAAGACGGGGATAAGCTTTTCAACAGCTCGCCTGTTATTAACAGAGAAGGTGAAATCGTTTGTATTTATGACAAAAACCATCTGTATTCTTATAACGGAGATACGGAAAACAGTTATATAACGGCGGGCGAAAATCCTGTAATGGTCGAGCTTGAGGGGGTAAAAATCGGAATGTCGATATGTTACGATATTCGTTTCCCTGAAATTTACAGAGCGTACAGAAAAGCGGGTGCCGATATTCTGACTGATATGGCAGCTTGGCCTAAATCAAGAAAAGTTCACTGGGATACTCTTGCAATGGCAAGGGCGATAGAAAATCAGTCATATTTTGTTGCGCTTACCCAGACCGGACTTCTTGCGGACGGTTCGGAAAATCTCGGACATTCAATGATTATTGACTACAACGGAAAGGTTCTTGATGAAATCGAAGAGGTTGAAGGCGGAATTTATGCGGAGATTGATCTAGATAAAATGTACGAATTCAGAGAAAAATGTACAGTCTTAAAAGATATTAAAAACTCTTATGAGGTAATCAGAAAATGAAAAAACTTTTTGCGATAATATTAGTTTTATTTATGGCTTTATCTGCTCAGGCGCGCGGAGTTAAGTCTGAAAAAGCGGATTTTTCCTCCGTTATAAATGATTCCGGTGTCGAAAAAAACTCTATTGCGATTTCGATTAAGGATTTGAATACGGGAAAACCTGTTTACGAATTAAACGAAAAAATCCTTATGCATCCTGCTTCGGTGCAAAAAGTTTTAACGCTCATTCCGGCGGTTGATGCTCTCGGCGAAGATTACGAGTTTGCGACAACAATATACAAAAGAGGCGAGGACAGCTATATTATTAAACTCGGCGCAGACCCTTATCTTACATCTTCTGATTTAAAAAATCTTGCAAACAATATGAGTGCGGAAAATACAAAAAAGATTTATATAGATGACAGCATTCTGGAAAACAAAAGCTGGGGTGAGGGCTGGCAATGGGATGATGATATGAATGTCCTTTTGCCGAGATTTAATTCTTACAACCTTGACGGAAATTTGATAAAGCTCACAATAATGCCAACCCAAAAAGGGCAGCAGGCTGTAATAATTAATTCAAGCAAATACCCTTTTGTATTTATGAATAATGTTATAACAGGCGACAAAAATGACGTCAGCGTATCGAGAGATAATTCAATTTCTTCTAATACGCTTTCTCTTTGTGGAACGGTTAATAAACCGGTTATAATAAGAATTCCGGCAAACAACCTTAAAAGATATTTTGATGTAAGACTTACAAACACAATTCATGATAAAAAAATATATTTGATGCAGGGCTTTATAACTGATAAGGTTAAAAATGAAGATAAAGAACTGGATAAAATTACACATCCTATTTCGCAGGCGGTGGAAGATATTTTAAAAAACAGTAATAATATGGCATCAGAAATCGTATCAAAACTTGCGGGCGGAAAAATGTATGACGCTCAGGGAACTGATATTAACGGTATAAAAGTTTTTAATTCTTATTGCGAAAAAATCGGGCTTGATACTTCAAAGATAAGAATTACGGATGCAAGCGGAGTTTCAAAAAACAATCTTATTAATGCGGATTTTATTTCCGAGTTTTTAATAAAAAATAAGAATAATCCTCTGATGGAAAAACTTCCGGCGCCCGGTGAAGGTACTCTGACCCAGAGAATGCTTCCTCTAAAGGGCAGCTTGAAGGCAAAAACGGGTACGCACAGTGATTTAAGTTCGCTTGCCGGATATTTGACAACTAAAAAAGGCAACAAATACGCATTTTGTATAATGATTAACGATACAACCGTAACAATATCGGATATGAAAACTTTAGAAGATTATTTGATGCGCGAAGCGTATTTGAGATTATAGCCCATGTATCAGATTATTGCTCAATATTTAGAATATTTAGAACTTGAAAAAGGTCTTTCGCCAAATACGATAGACGCATACCGCCGCGACCTTTCCGAGTTTTCTAAAGGTATAGATGATATTCAAAAAATTGACAGAATGACAATAAATACTTTTGTCAGAAAGCTTAGAGAAGAGAATCTTGCAGCTTCAAGCGTAATCAGAAAAATTGCATCATTGCGGGGTTTTTTCAAATGGGCATCGTCTACGGGAATTATTACAAAAAATCCCGCCTCGACTCTTGAACAGCCAAAAATGCCGCAGAGATTGCCGAAAGTAGTTTCGGTAAAAGAAATTGAGGAGATGCTTCACAATAACCTTAACCCGTTTGAGCATGTAATTATGGAGCTTTTATACAGCTGCGGTTTGAGAGTTTCGGAGCTTGTTAATCTGAAATTCAATGATATTGATTTAAATTCCAAATACGTGCGCTGTTTTGGAAAAGGCTCCAAGGAAAGAATTATTCCCATGGGAGAGACGGCAAAAAATATCATAAAAGAATATTTGCCTGAAAGAGATTTGCTGATAAAAAAATATAATTTAAATACAAAAAATCTTCTTATTATGCCAAACGGCAGGCCGATTACGAGACAGGATGTTTATACATTTATCCATGCTCAGGGAAAACTTATTCACAAAAATATTTCTCCGCATACGCTCCGCCATAGTTTTGCGACCCATCTTTTAGAAAACGGGGCGGATTTAAGAGTTGTGCAGGAGCTTCTCGGGCATAGCGACGTTTCTACAACCCAGCTTTACACGCACATAAGCAAAAAGCGGTTAAAAGATGTTTATTTTTCTGTTAATAACGAGTAAAAGATACTTAATATAATTTAACATTTCTCTTTACAAATTTGCGCTAATCAGGATTTTATGATAAATTTTCAATAGAACTAAAGTGGTGAGGATTTATGAAGAGTA
>CALUVJ010000058.1 GCA_944324195.1 Candidatus Gastranaerophilales bacterium | reverse complement strand
GAATAAAACAAGTGTGGAATGATAACCAATGTCACCCGATAAGTCAAAGCTAAAAAACCCGATAAGTCAAAGTTAAAGTGTTGAGCAACGACAATATTTTTTGTTCATGATATTATCTTATTATTATGAGAAAGCTTTTATTATTAACTTTAATCTTATTTTCAACACTTGGTGCAAATGCTACTTGCTGCAGTGATTATCTGACAGATTTATATTCTAAAGAGTACAATACAAAAGTTAAAATCATAACAAAAGAAGAGCATATTGATAAATATGAACAAAAAATAGGTAATTGTTTTATTTCATCAATTGTTTATGGTGTAGGGTATATGAAACGTCCAAAGTGTAAAAAAATAAGAATAACTTACATTTGCCTTTTAGAAAATTGCGAAAAACCACCAATTTGGGGATATATTATTCCACGCTGATTTTGAATTATCATTCTTTGCCTGATTGTTTATAAATTCCCATAATCCCGGTAATAATTCCGGCTCCGCCGCCTATTATACCATTGACAGCAAGAGAATTTTTCATGGGAGATTTAGAAAATTGTATTTTCCTTGACACCAAATCCAGTGCTACGCCAAACCCGAACCACGCACCTGCAGTTGTTAGTCCGCTTCTCATAGGGTTAACATTCTTTTTTTGCATGGCAGGTTTAGAATTTGCAGCACGATAATTAATTATTGGTGTATTTTGTATATTTTGTATTCGCATAGTGTAAATTTATTATTTTTTTCATTAAAAAACACCTGATAATGCAGGTATTTTTGCTAATAGCCTTTTGCCAAGAATTATTTTGAGAAAATGCCGATGGCCGGGGTTTCTTGCTCACTCGCGTGTAACGGCAATTCCGTATTTTTGCATTTGTGTTTTCAACACTCTGCAAAAATACTCCAGCCTTAGCTCGTTCGCGCCGAACCGAAAAAAAGCTTCGCTTTGGGTTCGACCCCGCAATAGTTCTTGCCAAGAATTATTTTGAGAAAATGCCGATGGCCGGGGTCGAACCGGCACGTAGTTGCCTACACCAGATTTTGAGTCTGGCACGTCTACCAATTCCATCACATCGGCGTATTCAATTGTCAATATTCATATTTAAAGCTTAGTGATGGAATTGGTCTATATCATGATTCGCTGGAACTATTACCAACTTCACCACTTTTTATATCATTTACCGATTGTACCGAGCCTTGCTAATCTTGGTCCTCTGACCCGCTCGGGCATCACATCGGCGTATTCAATTGTCAATATTCATATTACTCAAATCAAATTAAAACAAAAACATAATAAAATATCAAGAGTAGAGATTAAAGTATCATGTTAACCCCACTTCACTTATTTATCTTAAGCTTGTAAGTAATTCTGTAATATGTTTTGCGGCATCAAATTTTGCGAGATGAGATGAATTTTGTTTTAAATAATTCATTTTTACTGGGTTTTCAATAAGTCCGACAATTGCTTCCCGAATTTTATTTGGTTCCAATTCCTTATCTTCTATATAAATGCAGGCTCCCATTTCTAAAAGATATTTTGCATTTATTCTCTGATGGTTTGCAGCGGCATATGGAAACGGGATTAATATCGGGGCCGCTCCGGAAGCACAAATCTCGGAAATACTTAACGAACCTGCACGCGAAATTACGATATCACTTGATTTTAATACAGATATCATATCCATAAAGTACGGTTTTATAATTAAGTTTCTGTCTTGTTCAAAAGCCGGATAAATTTGGCGTATTCGGTCAATGACTTCTTCATAATTTTTCTTTCCGGTCTGGAAGATTACCTGCATATTTAATTCTTGCGAAAATTCTTTTAAAAGTTCAATCACAGTATTATTTATGGATTTAGCACCCTGCGAACCGCCCATAATGCAAAGCGTTAATTTTTTGCTGTCCAAACCGAGATTAGAAGCGGCCTGTGCTCTTGTCATTGTCTCAAACTCTTCCCGAATAGGATTACCGGTTACTATCGCTTTTTTGTTTGGAATGTATTTTTTTGCCTTGTCAAATGCAAGTGAAACATATTTTGCTCTCTTTGATAATTTTTTTGTTACTAATCCCGGCATTGCATCGCAATCATGCATCATATACGGTGTACCGGTAATCATACAAGCAAAAATCATCGGAGCGGATACGTAACCCCCTGTTGCAAAAACCGCATCAGGTTTGTATTTTTTTATATACCTTATTGAACGTATAACAGCTTTTATAAGTTTTATTCCCCAGACAAAGAATTTGGGGTTTAATCCTCTTGGCATGCCTTTGATACTTACGTGAAGGAATTTATATCCCTTTTTTGCAGCAAGTTCAAATTCCATGTTGCGCTTGTTTCCTACATAATATACCTTAGCCCCCGCAGCAGCCAGATTGTCTGCTACTGCCAGTGCCGGATAAATGTGTCCGCCGGTTCCGCCGCCCGTAACAAAATAAATGCTATTGTATATTTCTGACATTACCAAACCTTACCCTTTTTACATTGTCTTTTGATATATTTAAAATAATTCCAACCATCCATAATGATACCATAACGGAAGAACCGCCATAGCTTATAAACGGCATAGGAACTCCGGTTGCCGGGGCAAAAGAACTGGCAACCCACATATTTAGAAAACCCTGAAAACATATTGAAAAAGTCAGCCCCAGTGCTAATAATTTTCCGTACATGTCCTGACACTTGCAGGCAATTAGGAATCCCCTCTGTAAAATTGTCCAAAACAGGCATATTATTAATAAACAGCCTATAAATCCGTGCTCTTCACCTATAACGGCATAAATAAAGTCAGTATGAGCTTCCGGAAGCCAGGCAAGTTTTTGTTTGGAACTCCCGTATCCTACACCGTATAACCCGCCTGATGCGAATGCTACGAGTGATTGAATAATGTTATATCCGGCTCCGAGAGGGTCTGATTCCGGGTGAAGCCAGGTTGTTATACGGGATGATTGATATCCCTTTAACCCTTTTAGGAGAAGAAGCGGTATAAAAGCGCATAATCCGTATATTATAAGTTGTATTGAACCGCCGGCGCAAATGTAAATAACTATTGACGTTGCAAGCAGAAGCAAAACCATACTTAAGTTTGGCTGCGTGAAGATTAAAGCGGTCATTATCAATATTGGTATAAATGCCGCTGCAATCTTGTTACTGTCAAATAAATTTGTGTCTTTATAAAAAGCGCCTGCTAGAAGCATTACTACGGCAGGTTTTGCAAATTCGGAAGGCTGCAGGCTTAAAGGCCCCAGATTTATCCATCGTTGTGCACCGTTTACCGTAGTTCCCGCAACTTTTACCATAATAAGCATAATGATTACAAACGCCGCAAACGGAAGTGTATATGTCATTAATTTTTTGTAATGGAAATTTGATAAAAATCTCATACCTGCGAGCCCGACAATTACACCCAGCGTTTGTTGTATCAAAAACCTTGCGGGATTAAGCCCCATATCAATGCACTTTGGTGCGCTTGCAGAAAAAATTGCCATAAGACCTATGACTACCAAGAAAATAACAGCAACCAGCAGCGGTCTGTCCGACTGCATATTTTGCGTACTCATTCTATTAGAGTTATCATTTGGATAAGACATAGTCTTTGAAAACATCTCCTCTGTGTTCGTAGCTCTTAAACATATCGAAACTTGCACAAGCCGGTGAAAGAAGTACAACATCAGGTTTTAAACTTATAGCTTTGTCTATAGCTTCTTCCATAGTGTGTTCTCTTATTATATTACTAAAACCATTTTTTTTCAGATTTTTTTCAAAACGATCAGCGGCTTCGCCGATAAGAAGCACCGTAGTAATATGTTTGTTTATGGAATTGCACATTTCCGTAAGGTCGGTATTTTTATCCCATCCGCCCAGAATAAGTGCTACATTTTGATTATTAAAAGAATCAATAGCAACTATTGATGCTTCCGGATTTGTAGCTTTTGAGTCATTATAAAAAGTTATACCGTCAAGCTCCCGAACTTTTTCCAGACGGTGTGCAGGTGCTTTAAAACTCATAATTTGTTCTCTGATATCTTCATTTTTCATACCGAGAAGTTTTGCTATAATAATTCCGCACATGATATTTTGATAATTATGGCGTCCGACAAGAGGACAGTCTTTAAAGTCAATAATTTTTTCATCTCCGCAATATATTGCATTGTTTTTTATTAGCGAATATCGGGCAGTGCATAATGAATCGGCGGCTTCATCTGCCGGCTCGACGTTCGTCAGCCCCTCTTGCGCCGGGAGTGTTACGGAGTGATAAGGGTAAGTATTTTCATCCGCATCAAAAAATATTACATTCTTGCATTTTTTGGAGAATTCAACTAAATTCTTGTCTTTTGCATTTAAAATTACAGCCTCCGGTTCCTGCGGCGGTAAAAATATTTTTGCCTTTGCATTAAAATAATTTTCCAGACTGCCGTGCCAATCAACATGGTCAGGCGTAAAATTTGTCCAGCAAGCATATTTTGCCCTGAATTTTTCCGTCAATTGCGCTTGATAAGAACTAATTTCGCACACAAGAAAATCGTGTTTCTCATCTATTAAAGATGTCGGCGGAACTCCTATATTGCCGCAGACAGGAGCAGAAAACTTTTTGCTCAGAATGTGTGAAACAAGTGCGGTTGTAGTTGTCTTGCCGTTTGTTCCGGTGATTGCAATAAATGGAATATCTGTATTTAGATAAGCAAGTTCTATTTCCGATATTATTTTTATATTTTTTTCTTTTAAGCGCCGGAATATTTCTGATTTTGGCGGTATACCCGGACTTGTTACCGCAAAAGATGAACCGGAAATAAATTCCTCACTATGTCCGCCGCATTCAACTTTAATTCCAAGGACTTCAAGCTCGCTGATTTGATTCAGGTATTCTTCTCTTAAGCCGCCAACGCCGGGATTATTCCCCCCCGAATTATTTACCCCCGAATTATTTGCCCCCTTTGATTCTGTGAGGTAAACGTCATAACCTTTTTTTGCTAAATATTTAGCTGCGGAAATACCGCTTTTCGATAAGCCTAAAATCAATACTTTTTCTGTCATATTCCAACTCTCCTGTTTAATTCTACATCAAACACGGATTTGTGATAAATACAATTTGTTCTGACAGGAAAATTAATTTTCTATAATTTGCGGGAGGTCAACATTAGGGGCGCCAATCGTTCTGACAAGTTCCAACACTGCCGCTTTTACCTGACACTTGTGTGTAGTGGCGCTGAAAAAGTCGCTATAAAAACAACCCTGACAAACGCATCCTCTTTTGTAACACTCCAACGCCGTCGGAGTCCATCTCTTTACGGCAATAGCTCTTCCCATATCACGACTCTTAAACACTTATTCCTCCCAAAAATTTATTTTTATTAATGATAGTAATCTCAAATTAAGGAAATCCCCAAAACTCCTTAACATATTTCTATTATATTGCTTAAGATTCCTTTTACAAGCCGTAAAGCTCCGTTTGTAAAGATTTTTTAATATATTGCAAACTCCTGAATCTATTGACATACCTTTTTTTGAGACAAGGTTAAGGTGCGCGACTACATGGTTTTGGCGATTTAAAACATGAAAATCCATGTCGCGCCCATGTTTGCATGGTATTTATTAATAATTAAGTTTTGTAACGATGTTGGCATGTCGTATAAAATATTACAAAATAATGCCCAAAATAAGGTTTAGGGAAAAATTTTTGTACACTTTATCTTGCATAAATTATATTAATTTTCTTTACAATTTTTATTATGTTAAAATTTAAGGATAAAAAAAGACAGCATTGACGAGAGATCATGCCGCCGCTGAGTCGTAATACTGAAATTTATTTGTTTTTTAATCTTCTGGACGGGAGACATTTTGTTTGATTCCTAAATTGTATTAAGATTCCAGGTCTCCCTTTTGAACTTATTCCTTACCGGTCGATTTTCCGCGTTTAACCTTTTGTACGGGAGACATTTTGTCTGATTCCTAAATCGTTTTAAGACTCATGGTCTCCCTTTTGAACTTATTCCTTACCTTTAGCCTGTTGTTTTTCATAATCCCTGATATGTACTTTTGGTACAACTGACATGCCCGGTATGATTTTGTATTCTTTCGGGTCAATGTCCTCCGTGAAAACAATCTTTACAGGGATTCTCTGTACGATTTTTACAAATGAGCCCACTGCGTTTTCAGGCGGGAACAAGCTTGCTTTTGCACCGGAGCTTCTTTGAATACTGTCAATTCTTCCTTTAAATACTTTGTCCGGATAAGTGTCAATTTTAATATCAACTTCCATACCTTCTTTCATGTGTGTAAGCTGTGTTTCTTTGTAGTTTGCAACGACCCATACATTATGCGGAACGATTACAAACAAAGGGCTTCCCGGCTGAACCATCATACCTACTTCAACTTTTTTATTGGAGACGGTTCCGTCAATCGGAGCTAAGATATCAGTATATTCCAACGCCAGTTCTGCTGCGCGTTTTTGTGCTTTTAAAACATTCAAGTCAGCATCGGCAACTTTTGCATTTTTAGAAGGGTCTGCAGAAAAAATTGACTGATCTGCGCTTGTTTGTTCTGCCTGTTTGCTTTCAAGATTTGTTCTTGCCTGATCCAGTCTCTGTTTTGAAACAGCGCCTGCAGCATAGAGATTTTCGTATCTTTCCAAATCTTTTTTTGCAAGTTCAATCTCTGCATTTGCAGCATTAAAGTTTGCGTGTGCGTTTTCCTGATCTAAAAGAGCTCTTTCATAAGCTGCTGTTGCCTGATCAAGTTTTACCTGATAATCAATTTTATCTATAACCGCAACAACCTGACCGGCTTTTACCGGCTGGTTATCTTCAATAAGAACTTTTACAATTTGACCTGATACTTTTGGAGAAACTGAAACGGTTGTTGTTTCTACATAAGCATCGTCAGTTGTTTGATAACCGAGATAATCATAAATAAAGTATCCGGCTGCCAGTACGCCTAATGTTATAAGTGTTGCAAATATATAACGCTTTTTTACAGGCATTTTTTTCTTTTCTTCTGTTTTATTCTCTTCGCTCATTTTTTCACCTTTACTATTCTCTATATCTGTATTTTAAGTGTTTCGTTTAAAACTTCTCTTAATTCTTTTAATAAATCGCTTACTTTAGCAATATCGCTTTTATCAATTTTTTCTTTAACTGCTGTAAGATGCGGTTTGATTTTTTCCGTAACTTCTTCTGCCTTATCAATGCCTGCTTGTGTAATTTCTGCAATTTTAACAGGTCTGTTATTTTTGATTGATAATTTTCTTGTAATAAACCCCTTTTTCTCCAAACTGTCAAGAATTTTTCCTGTATTTGCTCTGTCTTTGAGGATTAACTTTGCTAAATCTCTCTGGCACACTTGCGGTGTACATATAAGTGTATCCAGTACTGAAAACTCTTCCGGCGTAATTCCCGCTTTGTATTTCTCAAATACCTGCTGTCCGAGAAGCTTACAATACTTAGCAGTCAACTCTATTTGATAGAATATAGTATCTGTAAAATGATTTTGCAATTTTGTAAATCCCCTGTTTGGTGTATGTTTATTTTACAACATGTTGCAAATGCAACATAGTTATGTTATCATTCTTATTAGAAAAAATCAAGTACCTTGGAGAAAAGAAAAAAAGATGAAAAAATTATTAGCGTTGGCGATATTGGTATCGCTGGGAATGGGGAATGCTGCGATGGTTTTTGCTGCCGAAAAAACGGTTTTGAGCGCAGGAGCTGAGCAGACTGTTGATAACGATAAACAACAGGCAAAAAATGAGAAAAAGAAAAAGTCAGAAAAAATTAAACCTGTCAAAGATAAATATGAATATATTAATATGGCATGGTGGAAGCAGTTTAATGACGATATTTTAAATGATTATATTATTAAAGCGGTTGAGAATAACAAAGATTTAAAGATGGCAACATTGACTATTGATGAATACTATCAAAATGTTATTACTCAAAGGGCCGGTGAACTTCCTCAGCTGCAGGCCGGTTTTTTACCGGGTTACGGCGGTATTATGGACCATGAAGCCGGTAGTTTTCTTTTGCCGATTATAGCAAGTTATGAGCTTGACCTGTTCGGTAAAAACCATAACAAAACCACTGCAATCAGAAAATTGTATGAATCTTCAATTCTTGATGAACAGGCTGCATATATTTCAATTGCGTCGTCTGTCGGAACGGTTTATATAAATATAGTTAAACTCGATGCAATGATAGATTTGCAGGAAGATATTGTTGATTTAAGAAAAGAAATTTTTGAAATTATGTCTGTAAGCAATGCGGAAGGTATTGTTTCAACTTCCGACCTTGTTAAAGCAAATCAGTCATATATTTCGGGAGTCGCAGATTTAACCGATTTGAAAAAAGAGAGGACAAAACTTCTTCACCAGCTTGCGGTGCTGACAGGCGACAGTCCGAATAATATTGAAGAATACAAAAGAATTGATTACAGAGAACTTGCTTTTTCAGGGCTTATTCCGGAATTTGTAAGTTCAGATATCATTATGAAGCGTCCTGATTACATGAAGGCAGAAAAAATGCTTGAAAAAGCGGGAATTGATGTCAGAGTTGCAAGAAAAGAGATGCTTCCGACGATCAATCTTGGCGGTATGATGTTCTTTAATGCAACAAATCTCGGCAGTTTGTTCACAACTTCTAATATGCTATGGGGATTTGGAGGCGGTTTAATACAGCCTTTATTCATGGGCGGTAAACTTAGAGCGAACTTAAAGGCAAAGAAAATTGCTTATGAAAGAAGTCTTAAAAATTATGAAAAAGTGAACCTAACTTCTATTCAGGAAGTAAATGATTCGCTTGTATCTATAAATATGGATAAGGAAAAACTTTCAAGACAAAAGAAAATTCAAGAACTTGAGAAGAAAGATTTTGCAATGTCGCAAACTAAATTTGCACAGGGTGTAATTGCAAAGCTTGATTTGAATCAATTGGAAGAAAATCTTCTTAATATAAATAAAACCGTATATTCAAGCGAGTTTGATTGTATGATAGATTATATAAGTCTGTATAAGGCAACTGCCGCTCAGAATATTTAAATTTTGTATACTATTTCTTATAAAGTAAGGCGCGCGATGTTTACATCGCGCGCCTTATCCTTGATATTTGGTTTTAAATTACGCAGTATGTTTGCCTGCTTTTGAAATAGCGCATGCAATTGCAAGAGCAATTTCTTCATTATCATTTGACTCTAATGATTTTCTTGCCTGTTTGGATTCTTGCGGAACTTCTTCAGGCCATATTTTATTAACAAATTGCAAAACCTTTCCGTTAAAATCCATTACCCATATCATAACAGTTAAAAAGACAAATACCGTTCCCATGCCGATAATCATTACCAGCAGGGCGTCATTCCATAATGTAGCGTTCATAATTTTCTCCTATTAATTTGTAATTACAACTAAACAGATAAAAGAAATTTAGGGAGCACGTATTGCACTGCCCGATTTTAAACGCTCCGAACTGTATATTCTATGTTGATTACTTTCTTGATAACTGTTTAAACTATGTTCTGATATGTAAACATTGCTGCATAAAATATCTTGATTTTTACCGAAGAGAACAGATAATTCGTTTTTATCATTTGTTGCAATGACTTCTGAATGTTCTCCGGCACTATGTGAAATAATTGTATTTTGCGGGGATGAAAGAACAAAATTTTCGGACAAATAATTGTTACAGGAAATGTTCTGATTGTATGCTCCCTGCAAAAAAATAAAACTTATAAATATAAATAATATTCGCAAAAATATATTCACATTTTGTATTTTACTACAAAAATTTTTAAAATTTCCAATTCCCTGTATTAACCGTCATTACTAAACCTCTGACTCTTGAAAAATTTAATGTTAATAGTACAATTGAATTAAGGATATAATAAGTAGAGAAAGGTCGGGGAATGCTTAAATTAAACATTAAGAACACTGATGCACAAATTATTGGTGAAGCTAACGGGTTAAACATAGACGAAGAATTTAATAAGTATCAACAAAGAATTTCCGATATCATCAAAAGTTTAAACCAGAGAAAAGATAAGCCGGGTCAGTGGCTTCAATGGATGAATTTAGGCTATAATGAAGAAACCGTATGGTATGTAAAAGAGTTTGCGTCTATGGTAGAAGGACGCTTTGACAATATTCTTGTTTTAGGAATCGGAGGTTCTGCACTCGGCGGAATGGCCGTAACGGAAGCTCTTCTGAAGCCTTATTGGAATCTGCTTACTCCTGAACAAAGAAACGGACTTCCGCGAATTTTCTTTTTGGACAATATTGATCCTGATTCTATGAACGGATTACTGGATATTCTTGATCTTAAGAAAACTCTTGTTAATGTTATTACAAAATCCGGTTCTACAGCAGAGACAATGTCTCAGTATATGATTATTAAAGATCGCTTGGAAAAAGAACTTGGGGACAATTACAGACGCAATATTGTTGCAACAACGGATAAAAAAGTCGGTGTTTTAAGACAGCTTGCCGACCAGGAGGGATATAAAACTTTTGTTGTTCCAGATGATGTCGGGGGAAGATTTTCTGTTTTTTCCGCAGTAGGACTTGTTCCGTTTGCGCTCGTCGGATTGGATATCGACCAAATTATGAATGGTATTAAAGATATGGATCTTGCGCTTAAAAATACTGATATTCATCAAAATATCGCGGCACAGGGGGCTTTAATTCAGTATCTTCTTGATACCGAAAAAGGTAAAAATATTTCCGTAATGATGCCTTACTCCAGCAGATTAAAATATGTGTCAGACTGGTATGTTCAACTTTGGGCAGAATCTTTGGGAAAAGAATATAATAATAACGGTGAAAAAGTTAATATAGGGCCTACGCCGATTAAAGCACTCGGTGCAACTGATCAGCATTCACAAATTCAACTGTATAACGAAGGACCGAATAATAAAGTTATTACGTTTATTCGTGTAGAAAATTTTGATACAACTCTTGAAATTCCAAAAATTCTTGAATATACAGGCATAGGTTATCTTGGCGGAAAAACAATTAATGATTTAATCAATGCGGAAGCCGATTCAACAAGAGTTGCACTCGCGGATTATTCAAGACCGACTATGACGATTTATCTTGAAAGAATTGACGAATATAATATTGCCCAGCTTCTTTATATGTTGGAAATACAAACTGCAATAGCCGGTGAATTATATAATATTGATACTTTTAGCCAGCCGGGAGTTGAGCAGGCTAAGAATTATACATATGCACTTATGGGCAGAGCCGGATATGAGGAATCCGCTCATACGCTTCAGGAAAAAATGGCAACTGTGTAGGAGTGAAAAATGAATAATCTGGTTCCTGTAATCAGGTGTTTGAATAATTTCAGACTGTATTCAAATTCTTATAAGTATCTTTCTTTCGGGGCATTGATGTTTCTTGTCTGGCAAGTGGCTTTTCATGTTCTTGTCAAAATAACTGATGGAAGTATTGTTAATAACAGAATTCTTATTGCTTTTGCAATTGTTGTTTTTATTATTGGTGCGATTATTTTGTTAAAAGCTTTTTGGGATTTTTATCAGGTTGTAATTAAAAATGTTTTTTCTTCGGATAATATAAATAAACCTATTTGGCTTTACGACAGTTTTTTGATTTTATATATTTTAACTTGCATAATTCTGTCTGTTTGTTCATAACTCTTTGTCACTGCTGTACATGTCAAGTAATTAGCTACATTTTACTTAGAATAAGAAAAAGCCCGTAGGTTTTGGTAATCTCTGATTACCGAAACATTTTATGTTATTGATGCGGTAAATCTATGATTTACCGCATCCTACAAAACTGGATTGCTTCGTCGCTTTCGCTCCTCGCAATGACATTAAGCTTGTAGTTCCACTTACCAACCCAATTCATTTACC
>CALUVJ010000057.1 GCA_944324195.1 Candidatus Gastranaerophilales bacterium | reverse complement strand
CGTCTAGTGGCAGGACGAAAGATTCTGACTCTTTTAACGGTGGTTCGAATCCATCTCCGGGAGTTTTTTATTATGCAAGGGTTTTGGCGGTTGGATGAGAACCACCCAGCCTTTAGGCTTAAGTGGTTCGAGCGCGAGCCGGCAGAGGGCGGAGTAATGATTGCAAAATGCGTAAGCATTGCAGCAATCATACGCAGACCCGTTTAACGCCGGCGAGCAAGAGAATCCATCTCCGGGAGTTTTTTATTATGCAAGGGTTTTGCAGTGATTTTTGCAAAGATTTTTATTTTGCCTTATTATAATTAATAAGGAGGGATGTCCGAGCGGCTTAAGGTGCGGACCTCGAAAGTCTGTGTGCAAGCAATTGTACCGTGGGTTCAAATCCCACTCCCTCCGATTTTGTTTTTATATCGTAAATTTTACGGACTCTGAATATTCCTTGCAGGCATAATTGACCATACATTATAAGTATTTGCTATTTTTAAACCTATAGTAAATAATAAAAAAAGGAAATCATTTATGTTGGCATTAAATAGTGAAATGATTATGGATATTGAAAAATTTCGAGAATTAATGGCGAGACGTGAATACGTTGATTCAAGTTCGGAATTATTTATTATGTTTCACGAACTTGCGCAGGCAGCTCTAAAAATAACGGTTGAGATTAATAACAAATACCATACTCCTGAGGAGATTGTGGATTTGTTTTCAGAACTTACGGGACGCAGAGTTCCCGCAACATTTCGTCTTTTCCCGCCTTTTTATACCGAATGCGGCAAGAATATCATTATAGGTGAGAATGTTTTTATAAATGCTTGCTGCAGGTTTCAGGATCAGGGCGGAATAATGATTGGTGACGGAAGTCTTATCGGGCATAATGTTACAATTGCAACTTTGAACCACGAATTAGATCCCAAAAATCGTGCAAGTATTATTCCAAGCCCCGTAAAAATCGGGAAAAACGTTTGGATTGGTTCGGATGCTACTATTCTTCCCGGAGTAGAAATCGGGGACGGAGCGGTAGTCGGTGCCGGAAGCGTTGTAACAAAAAGTGTTCCGAACAATACGGTTGTTGCGGGTAATCCTGCAGGAATAATAAGAAAAATTGAATCCTAAAATTATTATTTTGATTAATTTGCTTTTATGGGAATAAACCTTTAAATTACGCAATTTTTTATAATGTTTTGTTTTTATATATGCAGGAAGGTAAAATATGTCAATGAACATTCAACCTGCAGGTACAAATATTTATATTCCGGCTTCCGGAGACGGCAAAAAGGATAATATACAAAGAGAAAATAAAACGGTTTCTCCTAAAGTTGTTTTGGCTGTTCTCGTTGCGGCGGGAGTTACTGCAGCTGCAGTATTGGCAGTAAAGCGTAAAAAGAAACCTTCTATTCAAAATGAAATTAAACGTATAACGGGCAAAAATCCGCAAATTCAAAATCTTACGCCGGAAGAGAAAGAGAAGCTTATAAAAGAGTTACAGGCCCAAACCGATAATCCGGAGGTTAAAGCAGAAATCAGAAAATTAATTGAAAACGGAGAGTGGGATAAGCTTTAAATTACATCTCCCGTTTTAATTTCTCTTTTTATATAATTTCCGGTAAATATACGATCAAAACGTTTATATAATACAATATTTATTTTAAGAATTTTATTATTGCCGCACAAAACGCTTATAGCCTTGTTTTTGTAATCAATATCGGTTATGGTTCCGGCAGCCGTATATGTTGTATTATTCTCAAAAATCTCGGTTCGGTGTCCTTTTACTGCAAAACAGGTATCATTATGGTAAAAATACGCTTCATTCCATGGGTAAATTGCTCTAATCAGCGCGTCATTTTCTTCCGCACTTCCGGTAAAATCAAGCTCCAGTCCTTCGGGATGCGAAAAATAACTTGCCCTGTCCTCTCTCTGCTGCAAAGGAATAATAATGTCCTCTCTTAATGCATTCAAAAGATCGCACACAACTCCCCTTGCAAGAAGTACAGTCCGCTCTTTAAGAGTTTTTCCCGTATCGGAGGGGTAAATTTTTATCTCCTCTTGTGCTAAAATTGCTCCCGTATCCAGACCTTTATCAATCAAATGAAAAGTTACTCCGCTTTGCTGTTCTTGGTTTCTTATTGTCCAGAAATACGGATTCGGTCCTCTGTATTTGGGTAGAAGCGACGGGTGGGCATTTATTGCCGCAATTTTAGGTAAATCATAAATCTCTTTCCCGATTTTTTCGCCCCAAGAGCCGACCAGAATTATATCCGGATTAATCTCTAAAAGCGCGCGCTTAAATTCTTCCGTATTTACGCCCCGCGCTTCAATTTCAGGTATAGAATAACTTTTTATATAATTGTACTCAACGGACGGGTTTACGGTATCCCTTATTTTACGCCAGAGAGGATGATATTTAATCGTGTCTTTTCTCAAAACCCCCGCAATTTCGCATCCCGCATCGAGAGTTCCCGCAATAAGATTGGTGAACATTTCTCCGTAGCCTATAATTACAACTTTAAGCATTCTTCCGCATCCTTATTTATTTGAGCTTTCAATTCTTCAAGCGAGTTAAACTTCTTTTCGTCACGGATTTTTTTCAGAATTTCCACCTCTAAAGTTTTTCCGTAAAGATTGCCTTCATAATTTATTATATGAATTTCAACAACCGGCTCTTTTGTGTTGTGAACCGTAGGTTTCATACCCCAGTTAATCATGGCATGCCGTCCGTTTGCAAGCCCTGCATAAACACCATACGGTATTCGGACAATTTCCTGAGGATAATTCATATTTGCGGTAGGAAAATTTATTGTTCTCCCAATTTCCGCACCGTGAACAATTTCTCCTTCAAGAGAAAAACTGCTTCCGAGAAGTTGGTTTGCAATATCAATTTTACCTTCTTTCAGGTAGTTTTTAATAAGGGTTGAACTCACAATTTCACCGTTAAATATTTGCGGTTCCGTACAAAAATATTTGTAATTGAATTTTTTTGAGCATGCCGATAAAAGCTCTGAATTTCCGCTTTTATTTCTGCCGAAAGTGTGATTAAAACCCGTTGATATTGAAACCGGCGCAAATTCTTTAATCAAATTTGTCAGATAATTCTCCGCTTCCATTGCGGCAATCTTTGCAAAATCAAGTTCTATAACTTCTCTCACTCCGAGAGATTTTACTTTTTCGACTGATTTATGCCGGGGATAAATGTATTCGCACTTTTTATGAAAATATTTTGCCGGAGAATCTTTAAACGTAATAAGTATAGGATAATCCGCAAAATTTACGGCCGATTTAATAACTGCCTGATGAGCAATGTGCACGCCGTCAAAAAAACCTAAAATTAATCCGTTTCTCATACCTGAAAATTAAGCTATTACGTTAAGTTTTGCGCCTAAAATTTGATTGTGGCAGAAATTTTGCCATTCGTTAATGTTATCAAAAACCTGAGGTAATTTGTCGGATGAAACATTTTTTTTGCTTGCATAAGGGGTAAGAGAATTAAATGCAGTATCACCAATAGTTTCATTACTCCGGCTATTATAGAAAGGCATATTACTGCTTACCTTATAACCGTTATTAGTATTCATTGATATTGCAGAAACTAGCATAGTCACCCCTTTTTAATACCACACAGAACAATCCGCACTTTTGTAAGGTAAAATCCGTTCCGTAAAATAATTCTATCACACTATCTTTTTTTGCGCAATAACTTTATCGGGTAATTTACTTTCTGCATACCTGTAAACTTTTTTTACAAAATGAGACAAACTACGAGCATTTTTTTAGTATTTACTATACAATGTTAGAATGAATTAAGGACGGGTTTATGGTGGAAACTTTTGAACTGACAAATTACAATTTCTATTCAAGCCGGCTGGATATGGAACTTATCACAAATATTGTTGATACTCTGAAAGCAATTCTTGAAGAGGATAAAAAACAGGAACAGCCGTTGTTTTTGAAAGTTGCAGATGATTTTATACTGAATATCGCAAGAAAAGTTGTTCAAGAGAAAAAGAAAACATTTCTTATAGGTATTACCGGAGAAAGTGCTTCCGGCAAAACCGTCTTTGTTGACAATACTATTGAAGCCGTTGTAAGGGATAAAAAGGAAGGTATTTATACAGTTATACGTCAGGACGATTATTACAAAGATACTTCCAAAGAATTGCTTGAAGCTGGAAGTTATGATGCCTTATTTAAGACCGGTTTCAGCTTTGATACGCCTGATGTTATTGATTTAAATTTAATGCGTGAACATTTGCTCGGGTTAAAGAAGGGTAAAACTGTTGTTTCGCCGAAGTATGATTTTGTAACTTGTGTTTCTGATCCGGAAGGCGATGTTAAAAAGCCGGCCAAAGTTATTTTAACCGAAGGCTTGTACGTTCTTAATAAAGAATTAAGAGACATCATGGATGTGAAAGTTTATGTGTTTACTCCGATTGATGTAATAAAAGAGCGCTGGTATAAACGTGCGGTATCACGCGGTAAAACCGGTGAGGCAGCGGATTTGCAGTTCAAAAATGTAAACGAAACCGCGCAGCAATATATTAGGCCTACTTACGAGATTTCTGATTGTATAATTAACGGCATGGTTGATAAGGATTATATAAAAGTAATTACCGACAAAATAATGACACGCTTGGCGGAGGTTTGCTGTTAGCGGGGGGGGGGGGAGAGAGGATGTTTGAATTAAAGGCACAAATGTATTTTTCTGCAGCGCATCATTTACTTAATTATGATGGCGAGTGCGAAAACCAGCACGGACATAACTGGCTGGTGGAAGCTTATGTTAAGGGTGAGTCGTTAGATAAAAGTAATATTCTGGTGGATTACAAGGTCTTAAAAAAAGAGATGAAGGCTGTTTTAGACATGCTGGATCATAAGGATTTAAACGAACTCCCGTTTTTTAAAGGTGAGAGCCCGTCAAGCGAAATGATTTCAATGTTTATATACAACAAGTTGAAAGAAAAAATTGTACAGATTTCAAAAGTTTCTGTTTGGGAAACTGCAACTTCCTGTGCAAGTTATTTTGAAGAAGGATAAGGGGAAATCTTGTTGCTATTCTGACTTTTAGATGTTTATATATGCGGAAAACAACGCATTTACATAAAGTTAGTTTTTGTTTTTATTTTTTTATTGTATAATTTAAACATTAAGGTTTTAAAGAGGGTATTTTTACTCCGAACATTATAAGGGAAAAGATTTTGAAAAAGTCACGATTAACAATAGCGATTTTTGCGGCACTATTTTTAGGAGTGCTGATCGGCTGGGCTTTTCCTTGGTTTGCGGTAAAAATGCATGTTCTTGCCGAAATCTTTCTGAGAATGGTTAAGATGATTATTGCCCCTTTGCTTTTTGCGACTCTTGTTGTCGGGATTGCGGGCCACGGTGATGTAAAGAGTCTCGGACGGTTAGGAATTAAAACCATTGCTTACTTTGAAGTTGTTACGACTCTGGCCCTGTTTATAGGGCTTGGATTTGCTAATATATTCAAACCCGGTGTAGGGATTGCAAATATTGCGTCAGATGATACGGGGCTTACAAGAATTGTGCAGATGGCATCGACTACCCAGCATAATTCTTTTGGGGACTTGCTTTTGAGTCTTTGTCCTACAAGTATTTTTCAATCAATGGCAGAGGGCAACCTTCTGCAGATTGTTGTATTCTGTATTTTCTTTGCACTGGCTATATGTGCTGTCGGCAAAAAAGCGCAGCCTGTTATTGATATACTTAATTCTGTAGCATCTGTGATGTTTAAATTTACCGAATATGTAATGTTTTTTGCTCCTGTGGGTATTTTTGGCGCAATCGCTTATACAGTGGGCTCAAACGGTATAGAAATTTTGTTTAATTACGGAAAAATAATTCTGTCACTGTACGTAGCTTTAGCAGTTTTTGTGGCACTAGTTCTCTTTATTGCCTGCAGAATTGTTAAAATATCAATGCGGGCATTGTTTAAGGCTATTCAGGAGCCTGCTTTATTAACCTTTACAACAGCAAGCTCGGAGGCGGCATTGCCTAAGGCCATGGCAATAATGGAAAAATTCGGCGTTCCAAAATCTATTGTAGGGTTTGTAATGCCGACGGGGTATACTTTTAACCTTGACGGCTCAACGCTTTATCTGGCGATGGCAGTAATATTTTCTACCCAGCTTGTCGGAATACATCTTTCTTTTGAGCAGCAGCTTGTTATAATGTTTGCTCTTATGCTTACAAGCAAAGGTGTTGCGGGTGTTCCGAGGGCGTCTTTAATTGTGCTTGCCGGAACTCTTACCAGTTTTAACATTCCGATTATAGGAGTTGCGGTTCTTCTTGGAATTGACCAAATTCTTGATATGGGCAGAACTACCGTTAACTTAATCGGAAATTGTGTTGCAACGGTTGTAATTGCAAGGTGGGAAAATGCCTTTGATTACAACAAAATGGCAGATTTTATTAAGATGAGAAATCTGAAAACAAATACGCTTACAAAAGTTAAATCGGGTGTAAGTTTTCAGAATGACTTTAAAAAAGCGAGTTAAAGTTAATATCGGCTTTGTAAAGCAGACTCACATTTACAAATATGGAATTTGACAATTAAATAAAAGAGCAGATTGGGTTTACTACCCGACAGAAAAATTAATAACTTAACGAGGTGAAGATGGAATATAAAGAGACATTAAATTTGCCGAAAACGACTTTGGAAATGAGGGCAAATGCTACTAAAAAAGAACCTGAAACTCAGAAATTCTGGGAAGCGGTAAATGTATATCAGAAGAATTTAGAGCAGCGTGATAAAACAAATTCGTTTGTTCTTCACGACGGTCCGCCTTATTTGAGTTCCGGTAAAATTCACGTAGGAACCGCCCTGAATAAAATTTTGAAAGATATTTTGATTAAGTATAAATCAATGTCAGGTTTTTATGCTCCTTATGTTCCGGGATACGACGGACATGGGCTTCCGATAGAAAATGCGGTTGTTAAAAATATTAAAGGCGGAAGAGAAGCTTTGACGCCGGCCCAGCTTCGTGAAAAATGCAGGGAATATGCAAATACGAGCCTGCAAGGGCAGGAAGCGGAGTTTAAGCGTCTCGGAGTCTGGGGCGACTGGGAACATCCATATTTAACTTATGCTCCTGAATTTGAAGCCGAACAGATTAGAGTATTCGGTGAAATGTACAAAAAGGGTTATGTTGAAAAAGGTATGAAACCTGTTTACTGG
This sequence comes from Candidatus Gastranaerophilales bacterium, assembly GCA_944324195.1. GTDB lineage: Bacteria > Cyanobacteriota > Vampirovibrionia > Gastranaerophilales > Gastranaerophilaceae > CAG-196. Next base: position 4,703 of record CALUVJ010000057.1, on the reverse strand, counting down.
TGCGCGTCCTGCGAAACAGCGCTGGCTGAGGCGGAAGTTGAATACGCTGATCATACTTCAACCTCGATTTATGTACGTTTCAAGTTTGATGACGATGCGGTAAATAAAATAGAAAAACTTATAAATCTTCCAAACAAAAATGTTTATGCAGTAATTTGGACAACAACTCCTTGGACGATTCCTTCCAATATGGCAATCAGTATGCACCCGAGATTTGAGTATACGTTCTTCACTTACAATAACGATGTTTACGTTGTTGCACGGGAACTTCTCGGACATTTCCTTGAAGGAGTAGGCTGGGACGAAAAAGATATTAATGTTTTGGGTTCCGTTAAAGGTGCAGACTTAGAGCTTTTGAATACAAAACACCCTCTGTATGACAGAAAATCTCCGATTATTCTGGGTGAACACGTAACGCTTGATGCCGGTACAGGTTCTGTACACACCGCTCCGGGGCACGGTCTTGAGGACTACGAAGTGGGGGGCAAATATAAGATAGATGTCTTTTCTCCGTTAGATAGTAAGGGGTGTTGGACAGAAATTGCCGGGGATAAGGACTTAGAAGGAGTTCCTTATTATAAAGGAAATAAAATTGTTATAGAAAAACTTCAAAACTGCGGCGCGCTTCTTGCTGCCGCCGATATAAACCACTCATATCCGCACTGCTGGAGATGTAAGAATCCTGTAATTTACAGAGCAACTCCGCAGTGGTTTGTAAAAGTTGATAAATTCAGGGCTGAAACTCTTGAAGCAATTAAGGGTGTAAAATGGATTCCGGCAAGCGGTGAAGCAAGAATTTCAAATATGGTGGAAGGCCGTTCCGACTGGTGTATTTCCCGCCAGAGGGCTTGGGGCGTTCCGATTCCGGTTTTCTATTGCGAAGATTGCGGAGAAGTTATTGTAACTGATGAAACTATTGAAAACGTTGCAAAAATCTTTGAAAAGGAATCTTCTGATGCGTGGGTAAAACGCTCTGTTGAAGAGCTTTTGCCTGAAGGTTTTGTCTGCCCTAAGTGCAAAAGCAAGCATATCAGAAAAGAAAAAGATATTATGGATGTTTGGTTTGATTCAGGTATAACCTGGAGGGCAGTTGTCGAAAAACGTTCGGATGAGCTTGGGCATACTCCGGTTGATATGTATCTGGAAGGTTCTGACCAGCATAGGGGCTGGTTCCAGTCATCTTTACTTACTTCAATGGCAACGCAGGGCAAAGCTCCGTATAAATCTGTTTTGACTCACGGGTTTGTTTTCGGTGAGGACGGCAGGAAAATGTCCAAGTCTCTGGGAAATTACATAAGACCTGATGATATTATTAAAAACTACGGTGCCGATATTTTGAGACTCTGGGCGGCTTCGGTTGATTACAGAAACGATACAAAAATCGGCGATAATATAATCAAGCAGCTTGCGGAAATCTTCAAGAAAACAAGAAATACTGCAAGATTCCTGCTCGGTAACATATTTGACTTTGATCCTGAGAAAGATTATGTAAAATATGAAGATTTAAAACCGATTGATAAGTTTGCACTTCATAAATTGAATAAGGTGGTAGAAGATGTTACGGTAGCATTTGATAATTATGAATTTTACAAATACTTCCAGACTCTTCAAAACTTTGCTGCGGTTGATTTGAGCGCATTTTATCTTGATATTGTAAAAGACAGATTGTATACTGCAGGCAAAAAATCACTTTCAAGAAGAGCTTGCCAGACGGTTCTTTATGAAACTTTGCAGGTTCTGGTAAGAATTTTGACACCTGTAATGCCTCATCAGGCAGAGGATATCTGGCAGAATACTCCTGAGATGCAGCGCGGCGGTCTGGAAAGTATTCTGCTTGCAAACTGGCCGAGGGTAAATGAAGCCTGGAATAATTCACAACTGGAAGAAGATTTTGCTAAAATCTTAAAAACAAGAGAAGTTGTTACACGCGCAATTGAACCTTTAAGAGCGGATAAGAAAATCGGAAGTTCGCTGGAAGTCGGTGTGTACGTAAAATCTGATAATAATGATATTTTAAAGGCAAACGAAAAAGACCTTGCAGATATCTTTATTACATCTCAGGCTTATGTAACCGATTCTGTGCCGGGAGGTGTATTGAACGAATACACAGAAGGTTCAACAACTGTCTGGGTTGTGAAAGCCGAAGGCGAGAAGTGCGAGCGCTGCTGGAAATACAGAAAGCTCGGCGAACACGCGGGTTATGAGACAATCTGCTCTGACTGTTATGAAGCAGTAAAAGATTAGAAGAAGAGAAGTTTAGAAGTTTAGCAGAAGTTAAAAACATAAATTCTTCTCAACTCCTAAACTTAGTTTTATAAATAGAGAGCTTATCGGGCGGAAGCTGCGCTTCCGCCCTTTCTTTACCCTTCACTGCTTAACCTTGACACAATCAAACGTTTGTTTTATAATTTGGGTATGGTTATGAAAATTACTAAGGATGAAAATTCAAAAGCAAGAATTTTAAATGCTGCAACCGAGCTTTTTGCCCAAAAAGGGTTTGACGGAACAAGTATCAGGGAAATCTGCAAAAAGGCCGGTGTTAATATTTGCATGATATCATACTATTGGGGCGGAAAGCAGGAACTTTATGAAGGGATAATTGAAAACCTTATAGAACAGCAGACTGAATATGCAAAATCTTTTATGGATTTAAGTAAAAAACCGGCTGATTTCACAAAGCCGGAATGTATTGAACTCTTAATCAAAATTCTTGAAAAAGCTGCTGATTTTCTGTATTCAAATAAAGTATCAAATGATTTGATGGTGTTTCTTTTAAAAGAACAGCAGAATCCGGAGCGAAAATTAAACTCACCGGTTTTCAGTTATGTTCGAGAACTTATTGCAAAAATTTTTGACAAAGATGTTAATGATAAAGAAATTATTTACAAAACCGTTTTTATATTTTCTCAGCTAAATTCTCCGAGAATCTTGCCTGCATTTTGTCTCAGGGAGCTGGGGCAGAGTGAATTTGAAGAAGATGATATCAGGATAATAAAAGATAATATAAGGTTTTATATAAAAGCGATAACGGGGGAGGGTAAAGTTGATTAAAAAAATACTCCTTTTAAGTTCATTATTATTTTTTGCGCAAACCTGTTTTGCGATGGATATTAACGAATTAAATATTGAATTTTTTAACAGGTTTAATGATGAAAACCTGAACTGTTATATTCAGCAGGCATTGAATAACAACCATGATTTAAAGAAGGCTGAACACATTGTTGAACAATACAGACAGCAGGTCAAATATTCACTGGGAAAAGAACTCCCGTCGTTTAGTGTCAGTGCAAATTATCTTGGGATAAAAGTTCCGGAACTGGATAACTTTCAATTAAAGGATAATGCTTTCATACTGCCTTTTATGGCAAATTATGAGGCGGATTTGCTTTTGAAAAACAGAGATAAAACAAGAGCGGTTAAAAAAAGTTATGAGGCTGCAAAATCCGATGAAAAAGTAATTTATCTTGCATTGTTGAGCGATGTTGCAACAGTGTATACAAATATTTTGCAGTATGATGATTTGATTGAAAAGCAGACGGAAATTTTAAAAAATCAGGAAGAAATTTTAGAAAGAAGCAATAAAAAATTTGAGCGCGGAGTTATAAACACAACTGAATTAAACAATGCTAAGAAAAATGTAGAGACTGCCGAAAGTTCTCTTGAAAAAATGAAGAAAGAGCGTGAGGCTGCGATGATGCAACTCTTGTAAAATCTTTCGGACACAGCAAATATGTTAATTCAATCTATTTTGACAATGTAAAAGATATTGAAACCGCAATTGCACGTTCAAAAATTAAAGGTGCGGTTATAATTCCTAATGATTTTTCAACGAAACTCGCAAGGGGGCAGAGTGCGGATTTACTTGTAATTACTGATGGTTCGGAGGTTAATACGGCAAATTATGTACAAAGTTATGCGATTTCTATTGCAAACAATTGGCTTGCAACAAGTAAATATGCGGCTTCTACCGGGCGTCCTGCCATAAATACCCAAACACGAACCTGGTACAATCCGGATTTGAACAGCCATTATTTTATTGTACCCGGTTCAATTGCAATCACAATGACTTTAATCGGAATTTTATTAACTTCGCTGGTTGTAGCAAGAGAGTGGGAGCGCGGAACAATGGAAGCTATGCTCTCAACTTCGGTTAAAACGATTCATATAGTTTTGGGTAATTTAATATATTTGAATAATAAATAACGGCTGCTTTTAGCAGTCTAGTTTTGCCTGCATAAATATACATTTTCCCCAAAAAAAATTGGGACTTGACTGGATAGACATTATCTATAATCTTCATTATCTTCATATGCCCAAATCCATCGATGAAGTGTGCCTATTGAAATACTTCCAATAAATTTATGTATCTTTGGAAGATACATTCCACTATTGTATAAATCTAAAAATATTGAATCAGCTTCTTTTTTAGTTTTGTATTTAGCTCTCATATTCTGAAGAGCTTTTACAATATCCACTCTAGCAAGTGCTGTTAATTTTGCACTTTCAGCAATAAAGGTCGGATATTTCGGTTTAGTATCATGCGGAACTAATGCTGTGCATTTTGATTGAGTTGCCCCTTTAATTAGTTCGTCTTGGAGTTTTTCTTGTATTTCAGGTTCTAAACTTGAATAAAGAATTTCATACGAGGTGCCGCCGAAAACCTTTACTTCACGAGCAATGTATTTACCCTTTTGAATCGCAAG
>CALUVJ010000056.1 GCA_944324195.1 Candidatus Gastranaerophilales bacterium | reverse complement strand
AAAGATGTAAGCGCCTAATCCCTCTCCGGGCAGCGTGAGCGGAATGCGGAGAGGGCAGGATTTCTTAATGAGCTGTGCAAATTTAGGAATCCGGGTGAGAATAAGTAATATTAGTAAAGATAGGTGTATAATGGAAACAAATTTTATATTGGCAGGTTTTGGCGGACAGGGTATTTTGCTTGCGGGAACGGTTCTTGCAAACGCTTTTATGCTTGAGGGGAAAAATGTAACCTGGTATCCGTGCTACGGTGCAGAGATGAGAGGCGGAACGGTTAACTGTGAGGTTGTTGTTTCTGATACGGAAGTAAGTTCGGTACACAAGCAGGATACTGATTATGCGCTTGTTTTGAATCAGCAGTCTTTTGACAGATTTGTTTTGAGGGTTAAAAAGGGCGGTACAATTATTGCCAATTCAACTCTTGTTGCACAGTCAAAGCCAAGAAATGATATAAATTATGTTTTTGCTCCAATGGGTGATATTGCAAACTCTTTGGGTACAAGCAAAGTTACAAATGTTGTATCTTTAGGTGTTCTCTCATCTGTTTGTAAAATTGTTTCAAAAGATTTTCTGGCAAAGGGTGTTGCAAAGGTTCTCGGAGAAAAGAAAAAGGATTTGCTTCCTCTTAATGAAAAAGCCCTTGTTTCAGGATCAGAAGCTTTGCTTACTAAAGTTTAAAAATTTCCCCCCCCCCTAAGTACTTTCGGACGGGTAGTTTCTATTCTGGCTCAAATGCATTTACCCCCACCCCTAAGTACTTCCGGATGGGTAGTTTCTATTCTGACTTAGATGCATTTACCCCCGCCCCTGTTTGTAATAAAATACCTATATACATTTAATTAAGGGGAATTATGAAAAAAGTTTATATAGAAGTAATGGGTTGCCAGATGAATAAGTCTGATGCAGAGAGAATGTACGGAATGCTTGAACATTTGGGATATTCAGAAACAGAAAATCCTAAAGAGGCAGATTTACTTATAATAAATACGTGTTCAATAAGGCAATTATCAGAGGACAAAGCTTATAGTGCAATTGGAGTCTGGGGTAAATGGAAAAAGAATAAGCCGGATTTAAAGATTGTATTTGCAGGTTGTGTTGCACAACAGGCAGGTGAAAACATACTAAAACGTGCGCCTTACGTGGATTTAGTTATAGGAACACAAAGAGTATATGAACTTCCGGAACTTATAAAACGAATTGAAGCGGGAGAAAGGATTGTTTCTGTTGACGAAAAGCCTTATGCGGAAAGGGAAATTGAAATTAACCGTGTAAAAAGCGTAAATGCCTGGATTCCGATTATGGAAGGTTGCAATAACTTCTGTACGTATTGTATTGTTCCTTATACAAGAGGTCGTGAACGCTCAAGAAAGGCAGAACTTATTATCAACGAAGCGAGAAAAGCTCTGGCAGAAGGCTTTAAGGAGATTACACTCCTAGGTCAGAATGTTGACAGCTACAAAGGCGAAAATGAGGGCGAAAATTTATCTTGGTTATTGAGACAGATTAACGCGCTTGAGGGCAAATTCAGGATTCGTTTTGTGACTTCATACCCTACTGATATAACGGAAGAATTGATTGATACGGTAATTGCACTGGATAAAGTCTGCGAATATTTTCATATTCCGATGCAGTCCGGCGATGATTATATCTTGAAGAAGATGAACCGCAGGTATGATTATGCGACTTATAAAAAGATTTGCGACAATATAAGAAGCCGCATTCCTGATGTTACGATAACGAGCGATTTTATTGCGGGCTTTCCCGGAGAAACGGAAGAGCAGTTTGAAAATACTCTTAAAGCAATGACGGAATTGGAGCTGGATTATTCAAATACGGCTGCTTATTCTCCGAGAGAAAAAACTGTTGCCGCTAAGTGGGTGGATTTGTATGTGCCGGAAGATGTTAAGACGGAGCGTCTTGCCAGACTAAATGAACACAACAGGGAGTGCTGTCTTAAATCCAATCAGAAATATGTAGGGCGTGAGATGGAAGTCCTTGTCGAAAAATTTGAGGGGGTAAATGATAGGGGAGAAAATATCATTACCGGCAGAACAAGAAATAATAAAATAGTCCACATTCCTTATGATAAAGATATTACCGGAGAGTTTGTAAACGTAAAAATAACTTCCGCCCGCACCTGGTACCTGAGAGGGGAGATGATAAAGTGAGTCTAAAAAACAAACTTTTGATACTCGTTTGCGGAATTTTTGCAATTTTAGTCGTCTCAAGCAGAGAATATCCTCGTTGGCGAGGAATAATTACCCATCAAGAAATTTTTTCATTTCTAGTATTGTGCAGCATAATGCTGTATCTTGTATGGATAATAAGAAAATTTTTAGTAAAATAATTTAATATTCCCCTCTCCCTCCGGGAGAGGACGCAGATGTAGGAGCATAAGCGACGTACAGATGCGGGTGAGGGTACATGAATTACAAAACAAATATAGCAAGAAATTTAAGAAAAAATTCAACAATACAAGAAAGAAGGTTATGGAATTTGTTGAAAAATCGACAATTTCATAATTTGAAGTTCAAAAGGCAATATCCAATAGGGAATTATATAGTTGATTTTGTATGTGTACAGGCTATGATTGTAATTGAGATTGATGGTGGACAGCACAATACATCAAGATGTCTTGAAAATGATAAAAAGAGAACAGAGTATTTAGAAAGTTGTGGTTATAATGTTATAAGATTTTGGAATAGTGAGATATATGAAAATTTAGAAGGGGTGTTGAAAGCGATAGAAGCTCATATCCCTCACCAAGAACACTAAGGCGCGCTAACGCTTGCCGAGTGTTCTATCCTCTCCCTGAGGGAGAGGGGTAAAGAATAAAGTGGCTTTTATAGCCTCACCAAGAACACTAAGGCGCGCTAACGCTTGCCGAGTGTTCTATCCTCTCCCTGAGGGAGAGGGGTAAAGAATAAAGTGGCTTTTATAGCCTCACCAAGAACACTAAGGCGCGCTAACGCTTGCCAAGTGTTCTATCCTCTCCCAAGGGGAGAAGGGAACGTTAAAATTATAGAAGGATTTATAATGAAAAATATCAGACAGTCAAATGTAAATATACATAAAGATGCTTGGGTAGAGATTAATCTGGAATCACTGGCGCAGAATATTCTTGAGATTAAAAAAGGGATTCCTTCGGATAAAAAATTTATGGCGATAGTAAAGGCTGATGCCTACGGACACGGTGCCGCTATGCTTGCACAAACGATGCTCGCTTCAGGTGTAGATGCCTTTGGGGTTTCTTCTGTAGACGAAGGGTTGGATTTAAGGAAAGTTAAAATAAAAGCTCCGATACTTGTGGTCGGTGCGATTCCTCTCTGGGCGATTGAATCTGCGGCACAAAACGATATTGCGTTTTCAATATTCAACGACGAACACTTAGAAGCCTGCAAAGATGTTTACGAAAGAACAGGAATAAAACCAAAGGTGCATGTAAAACTGGATACCGGCATGAACAGAATTGGCGTACGCTCGGAAGATGGTGTAAAATACATAGAAAAAGTGCGTAAATCTGATTTTGTAAGCTTTGAAGGAGTTTTTACACATCTTGCATCAGCAGAAGAGCCTGAAGAAACAAAAAAACAAATCGACAGATGGCACAGTGTTGTTGACAATATTGATACTACAGGACTTGTTCTTCATATCCAAAATACCGCGGCAACTTTTGCTTATAATATAAAATCAAATATGGTAAGAGTCGGAATCTCTTTGTACGGACTTTATCCGGATTTGCCGGAAAAAGTAAACTATAAACCGAATTTAAAACAGGTGATGGGTTTGAAAGGCAGAATAACAAACATTCACGAAGTTAAAGCCGGAGAAGGCGTAAGTTATTCTCATAAATTCATAGCATACGAACCGACAAGAGTTGCAACTATTCCCATCGGCTATGCAGACGGAGTCTCCAGAAACCTTTCAAATAAGATTTACGGAATTATTAACGGACAAAAGGTCAGACAAATCGGCAACATAACCATGGATCAAATGATGTTTGACCTCGGAGAAGTTGATGCACAAGTTGGTGATGTAATCACGCTTTTAGATGACAAAAATTTATCCCTTGATAGTTGGGCAGAAATATTGCATACTATTAATTATGAACTAACTTGCCGGCTTAAAGTAAGATTGCCGAGAATTTACGTAAGATAGAAAAAGGAGGAAGCTATGTCAAAATTTAAGTTTGTGTTATTAGCAGCAGCTTTAATAATGCCGTTTTCTGCAATGGCAGAAGATATTGTAATTCCTCCAAAGGCAGAAAGGATTAAGGAAGCTGCGCAGTCAGATGAAATTCAAAACCTGAATCAGTATTTTGAATACCTTCCAAATGCAGTGCACAAGAATTGGACTCCTTATAAAGCAAATACAGATTATGAAGTAACAGTTCAGTTCAGGGTTAAGAAAAACGGTGATATAACAGAGCCGGTTATTGTAAAATCAACTAACGAAAAAGCAAACGCATCCGTTCTGAATGCCGTTAAAGCCGGCGCGCCATATAAACCTTTGCCTGCGAAATTCTCGGGTGATAGCGTAAATACACAGGTTGAATTAAGATATATAAAAAACTAGTATTTCTTTCTGACAAGTGATGCATGAGTCAGATTTTCTATTGTATCGTCAAGCGGCTCAGGCTTTGAACCCAGCGCCAATTCTAAGAGATAGTCTGCAAATTGCGGATTTTTAGGCAGGAAAGAACCGTGCATATAAGTTCCGAATACGTTTTTGTATCTTGCACCCTCAGTCTTATCCTGACCGTTATTTCCGTTGCCGGTTAACATTTTTCCGATAGGCTCTGTTTCACCTTCTAAATAAGTAAGTCCGCTATGGTTTTCAAACCCGACGAGTGTATCCGGCTCCGTAAACTCTGTTTTTACCGTAACATTTCCTATAAAACGTTTGTTTCCGGCAACTGTATATGCATCTAAAAGGCTTATCCCTAAAAGTTTTTCTCCGTTATGCGGCTGATAATAATGCCCCATAAGCTGATACCCCCCGCAAATTCCAAGGAAAACCGCCATTCTGTCGCGTTCTGAGTGCAAAAACTCTTTATGTTTTTGTAATTCTTTAGAAACCTCAATTTGCTCCTTGTCCTGACCGCCGCCGATAAAATAAATATCATGTTCGTCAATTTTATCACCGATATTTATTTCGTCAATTTGCAATTCAATACCGCGCCATTCACACCGCTTTTTCAAGGTAATAATATTCCCGATATCACCATAAATATTTAAAAGTTTCGGATATAGATGTGCAAGTTTTAATGTTTTCATCTTAACATGCCATTTCATGAATTAATTTTACGGATTTTTGACGTTTATTTGTGTGAATTTTTATATAATCATCCAACAAATCAAAGCAAACCTGACAAACCTTTTCAGTTGCTTTTCTGTCATAATCGCTTTCATAATCAAAATCAAACTGGAGCATTGCCTGCATAAAATCTCTGATTTTATAATGCATTTTTAAACGCACTCCAAGATGTTCATTGCATTCTTTGCAAATTATCCCTCCCATTGATGAGGAAAAATACATATCATCGTCCAAAACTTGCTCCCTGCAGCAGAGACAAGTATCAAGTTCTACACAAAAGCCCATAATAAGAAGCATTTTTAGCTGAAACTTAATAGCAGCAATAAGCATATCTTTTTTGTCTTTTGAATCAGCAATTCTGTTTAAAGCCTTATACAACAAATCATAAATTTCCTTTGACGCCGACTCAGACCCTTCACCAAAATTCATTACCACTTCTGAAATATAGGAGGATAACATAAGCTTGTCCATGTCTTCCCGCGTTTTTCTGAAATGGTTAACCGTTTGAGCTTGGACAATTGTATCCATTGAACGTCCTTTGATTAACTGCAAAGAATTTGCTACTAATAAATCCATACGCGCCCCGAGTTTGCTTTTAGGTTTTTTTATTCCTTTAGCGACCCCCTTAATAAGCCCGTTTTCTTTGGAATACATTACAATTATCTTATCAGCGTCATTTAAGTTATATGACTTTAAGTTTATAGCTTCAGTTACATAATTATTCATAATAAGCTTTGGTACCCAGGTATACGCCTCTGAATATTTTTTCAAGTTCCTGAACATCATTTGAACATTTGATTGCTTCTTCTTGTGAAATAAATTCATTATTTACAAGTGTTGCAAGTGACGAGTTCATTGTAACCATATCGTCGATAGTGTTATCACGTAAAATATCATATATTTTATCTGTATTATCCTTAACAAGATAATCTTTAATTGTAGAAGTTACAACCATAATCTCACAAGCAGGAAATCTTTTTTGACGCTTTTCCGAATAAACAAGCTTTTGAGCAATAGTTGCACGTAAAGTTTCAGAAAGCTGCTTTCTTATGAGATATCTGTTAGCTTCATCAAACATATTAACAACCCTGTTTATTGTTTGAACAGCATCATTTGTATGAAGTGTAGATAAAACCAAATGACCGGTTTCGGAAGCTTTTAAAGCAGCAGCCATTGTTTCTTTATCACGAATTTCACCGATAAATATTACATCCGGATCTTGTCTTAATGCAAACTTAATACCATCTGTAAATGATTTTGTATCAACACCTAACTGTCTTTGTGAAATGATACTGTTTTTACACTCAAATACATATTCAACAGGGTCTTCCAGCGTTATAATATGTTTTGCTTTTGTTTCATTAATATGATTAATCAAAGAAGCTATCGTAGTAGATTTACCGCATCCTGTAGGACCGGTAACAAGTATAATTCCATTCTGCTGATCAATTATAGACGGCATAATATCAGGAAGAGATAATTCCTCCAGCGTAGGAATCCTGTAAGGAATGTTTCTTATAACAAGAGCCGGCATCCCAAGCTGCCTGTTATAGTTTATTCTGAACCTTGAACATCCGCGGATTTCATACATAAAATCCACGTCACACAGTGTAAGAATTTTATCACGGATTGTTGTAGGAGCAATATCTAATATTGCATTATCAATATCCTCCTTTGACATCGGTGCAGTATTTGCCTTTTTAATAAATCCGTTAATTCTTAAATACGGAGCATGCCCGACCATTAAATGTTCATCTGACGCTCCGGTCTTAACAGCTTGTTTTAAAAACTGTATTATGCTAAAAATTTCATCCATACATTCATCTCTCCTCTATATATAAAATCGTATCATTATTTTTATATTTTGACAACAAGTTTACAATAAAAAAGAAACCGGTGTTGATAAAACCCGGTTTAATATAAAATTATTTAAGTTGATTAGAAATTTTATTAACAAGAATAGCTGCATCCTCCGCCGGAAAAACCGCCGCCTGATGATACTGAGCCTGTAGAAACAGAAGCGGAAGCTATTGAGCCGCAAGATTCAGCTCCGCCTGAATATGCAATTGTACCACAGGATTCAACACCTGAATAGGCCAAAGAACCGCTTGTTTCACAGCTTTCTCCAAAAGCCATAATTGCTGCATCACTCGGACCTGAATAAAAACTGCAGGTATCAACCCCTCCGTCGCTTGGAGTAGAATTGATAAGTGATGTGTTATTAGAAATTAAATGAGTAGTCTTAGGTGTTGAGTCTGCTCCTATGAATTTAAAGCAGGTATTTTGTTTTTCGTCTGAAGAAGTGATTGTTAGCATAACCTTAATCCTTACTAATTGTGTTTACATATATATAAAGTAAAAAAAACAAGTCCGATTTCACGACTTGTTTTTTTCTTTACAATTGTTAACAATCATTTTTAAGCCCGTATCTCATGGTGCTCTTTGTAATCATAAGTTCCGGGGAATGCGTCGACACCTGTAGTCTTTTTCGTTACATAATACTGTATTTTAGGAATGTATGTTGAAAGCATTGCTGCTGCAAATCCAAACCCGGCAATAAAATTCAAGGTACTCATACCGAGGTTTTTCTTCTGCACTTTTGCCAGTGTCTCCTGAGTAATTTTCCCGTCTTTTGCAGATTTACAAATTGTATCAACATAGTGTTCCATCTCGGATTTTAGTTTGTAAAGTTTTTTATTGGAAACGTATCTGAATTCTTCTTTGTGTGTCCCGCCGGTAAATTCGGTAAACGCTTTATCAAGGAATTTCGGGTCATTGATTTCCGCTTTATTAAACGAATCAATAAGCTGCTGTTTTGTTAAAACTGCTTCTCCGACTCTTTCAGGCTGAAGTTTTGACATTTCCCTTGCTCTTGCTAAAACTTCAGGATCTTTTACAACTTTTTCAACTTCGCTTAATTTAATAACTTCAAGCGGTTTTTTGCCGGTGAATTTTGCCCAGCCGGACTGTTTGGCAGATTCAAATTTCAAGCCCTCAGGTAAAGTAACACTTTGCCCGAGAATGGCTTTTCTGAATTCTTCAACGCTCATTTCTCTGTTTTGCAGAAATTCTGAAAGACGTCCGGTCAGAAGCTGTGCAGTGGACGGGTTGAGCCTTGTAGCTTTCCCTGATTCAATAAGGTTCATAAGATTTATGACATGTCCCTGTGCCCACATATAGAAATAAATTGAGCCGATATCTCTGATTGCAACTTCTCTTCTTTCTTCTTTGCGTCTTGCATTGTACATACGTCCGCCGGCGATACCGACGTCACTTGAAAGCAGTTTGCCTGTATTAGTATTTTCGATAGCATTTGTAAATGCATTTATTGCATTAATTCCCGCTCCCTTGAAGGACGGATTCTGCCCTGTTTTTGCTTCCGGCTGGTGATTTCGGTTATGTATAACGTGTCTTGTAAGCGCCTGATTGACTTTTGGTACAACAAAACCGATAAATAAGTTAGTTATAACAATACTTGTGAGAACCTTTGCCCCTTTTATTAATGCAACCTGTTTTGGTGTAAAACCTTTTGGCGCAACTTTGGCCATAAAGTTTTCAAAAGGTGTTCTTAAAACTTTGTCTGTTCCGACATCAAAATAAGCGTTCGGTTTTTTGAGAATTTTTGCAACGATTTTATCTCCGAGTTTGTTCATCGCTCCGACACCGCTCAACCAGACAACAGAACCCATGGTCTCTTCTATAAATCTTTCTCTTGCCTCATCCCACTTACCCCTCTTATAAGCCTGATAAGTCCTTCCGGCAACAACAGTGCCTTCCAGTGCCACAATAGGAGCCATGGCATCAGCTTTTGTCATTTTTGTTAATGCTGTTGAAAATTTACCTGATACAGTACCGGGATTCAAAATAAAACCCTTTCATTTATATATTCGGTCAGTAGTATAAAAATCGTAAAGAAATCTTTTTGTCTATTCTATGAAAAAATGTTACAAAAGTAAAAAAATGTTTACAATTAACTTAAAAAACTCGAAAACTACTTGTATTTAGATTTTGTTTTATTTATGATTAATGTAAAATTAGTACAGATAGTCAAAATATAAGGAATAGCAAAAATGAATCCTATTATTAAGAATTTAGAAGCAGAATACACTACAAGAGAATTACCGGATATGAATCCCGGCGATACAGTTCGTGTATTCGTTAAAATCGTAGAAGGTAACAAAGAAAGAATACAGGCTTACGAAGGAACTATTATTGCCGAACACGGTTCAGGTATCAATAAAACTATTACTGTAAGAAAAGTATTTCAGGGCGTTGGCGTTGAACGTGTATTCTTAGTATACTCTCCGCGTATTGAAAAAATCACTGTTCAGAGAAAAGGTGATGTAAAACGCGCAAAGTTATACTATTTAAGAGAACGTTCAGGCAAAGCTACACGTATTAAGGAAAAAATCGAAAAAAGATAAGGGTAAATGAGTGGGAATAAATTATAAGGTGAAATGTGATGACTAAAGAAAAATTACATATTCACTGGTATCCCGGTCATATAGCTAAAGCGGAACGTCAGCTTAAAGAAAAATTAAATTTAGTTGATGTAATCATAGAGGTACGTGACAGCAGATTACCTATATCAAGCAGTTATGCAAACATAAAGAAGCTCTTGGGTGATAAACCAAGGCTTCTTTTGTTGAATAAAGCGGATTTGACTGACAAAAACGAATTAAAAAAATGGGTAGATTATCTTAGAAAAACAACCGGATGCCCTGTTATAATTACAGAAGCTAAGGGTAGCAAAGATTTGAATCAGGTTGTTAAAACGGCAGTTGAACTAAGTGAACCAAAGATTCAGGCTCTTATGGCAAAAGGGTTATTAAGGCGTCCTGCAAGAGCCATGGTCGTAGGAATGCCGAATGTCGGAAAATCAAGTATTATTAATAAACTTACAAAATCTTCAAAAACAAAAATCGGAGCAAAAGCAGGTGTTACACGCCAGCAGCAGTGGGTAAGGATTAATCCAAAATTGGAACTTCTGGATACCCCGGGGATAATTCCTACACGTCAGGACGATCAGGAGCAGGCTGTAAAGCTGGCTTTTGTGAGTTCCGTCTCTGAAAACGCCTATTCTCCCGAACCTGTTGCACGGGCGCTTTTAGATATGCTGAGTGATAAACAGGAAGTTAAAGAATATTATAAAGTTGATGATTTAACTCTAGAAAATATTGCGCTTAAACGTAAATGGATTCTAAAGGGTGAATCCCCTGATACAGAGAGAACTGCTATTTATGTTTTGAAAGATTTTAGAGAAGGCCGCCTCGGATTATTCATTCTTGATGAAATGCTGCCGGAGGTGTAAATCATAAAAGAATTAATATCATTGCGCCTGATATCATTATCAGCGAGCCGATAATTTTCTTTTTGAAGTTTTGTTCATGGAAAATATTTACCCCTAAAAATACGCTAAGCAAAGTTGATAATTGGAATAGCGCAAGCGCATAAGCTACGTTCATCCTCGCAAATACAAAATTTGTCGAATACTGCATGATACCAACCGCTAAAATAAGCAAAATCTGGTATTTGTAATCTTTGATAACAGGCTTATTCTTAGATATTAAAACAAATAAAGAGGAGAATATAAGTCCTGAGATGCTCCAGAGAATAAAGCAATTCGCAGCGCCGCAGAGAAGTATTATCTTTTTGATAAAAATAGCTTCTGTTCCTGAGCAGATTAGGGCAAGAACTCTATATAAAATTGCAACTCTGTCAGCTTTGCCGTGAATATCCAGTACAAAATATGTTCCCGCAATAATCAGCAAAATGGCTAAAATTGCAGAAACAGATGGTATTTCTTTTAGAAAAAATATTCCGAATATAAGTGCTACAACTGGCTTATAAGAATTAATCGGCGCAAGGGTTGAAAGCTCTCCGATTGATAAGGCTTTAATAATGAAATAATTACCTGCAGCTCCTAATATGCCCATAATTAAAACAAGCGGAATTATACCGGCTGAAATATCTTTTAAAAACCAGATACATGTGAGGCATAAGCCCAGATATGTATAAAAATTAACAACAGAAGACTTCTGCCCTTTGTTTGTCAAAATCTTTTGAAAAACATTAAGGTAAGAGTTGGAAAATATTCTGATTAAGATTCCAATACATGTATAAAGCATGATTCTATTTTACTACCAACTTAATAAATTTTAACATTAAACCTGTGACTTTGTGACTATGGAACTTACCATTGCGAAGAGCATCAGCAATGTGACAATCTATTTTTAGCTTTGACTTATCGGGTGACATAGGTTGTCATTCCACGTTTGTTTTGTTTTTTCCTTATCACCCTCTGCTGACATTACTAAAAGCGGATTGTAATGTAATTGGATTGCTTCGTCGCTTTCGCTCCTCGCAATGACATCAAGCTTGTAGTTTTATTTACCAGCCAAATACTTTTACCCCCCCCCAAAAAAAAACCACTCGGTGTGTGTGATTCGAGTGGGTTTTGTTTTCTGCATCCTAATGGTCTTTTTAGTGTTTATTATCTAGGAGTTTATATGATTTTTGGGGTTTATTAGTTTTTGCTATTTAGTGTTTCGGCTACACTTAAAGTGTGTATTTATATTATTGCACATAAGAATTTTTAGTCAAGAGGGGTATAACTATATTTATAAAATTTTAATAAAAATTTTATAAGCCTTTGGAAACAAAGCCTTTTAGGGCTTTACAAATCTTAATATTACAAAAAAATATAAAGGATATTAATAATTGTAATTAATACCCTTTATATTTATTATATAATTTTTCTTGATACTTATTCTTCAGCTGATAAAGATTGGTAACCCGATTTGTGAGTTTTAAGAAGAACGCCACGTTTTGAAGTTTTTATAAACTCAATCATTTTCTCTATGTATTCATTCATTGGAATTTCAGCCTTAATCTTTTCTATAGCCTGAGTTGTATTGTATTCTTCAGAAATAAGAAGTTTGAAGGCTTCATTGGTGGCAGTTCTGACTTCTTGAGGTACTCCTCGGCGTTTCATGGCTATTACGTTTAATCCGCGCGGAACAGGCGGTCTGCCTTCACCTTTTGAGTAAGGAAGAATATCCTGTCTTGAAGCGGAAAAGCCGCTTATTATTGCCATGTCACCTATTCTGATATTTTGATGGAATACGCTCATGCCGCCCACGAATGCTCCGAATCCGACATGAACATGCCCGCCTAAAGTTACCAGGTTTGCTAAGATAACCTGATCTTCAAGCACGCAGTTGTGAGCGATGTGTGAACCTACCATTAACAGGCATTTGTTACCG
>CALUVJ010000055.1 GCA_944324195.1 Candidatus Gastranaerophilales bacterium | reverse complement strand
CGGACGCAAGGGGTTCAGACTCATGAGGAGTTGCTCTATTATTTATTAATTTTAAAAGTCTATCCTTAATCAACATGTTGCATATATCCTTATATATAGTATATGCCACATTTAAATATTCTATAACACTTTGTTAAATTTTTGTTACATTTGGAATTTTCAAGCTAGGCATCAAATTTTTCACACTTATCTTTTTTAGATAATTTAAACTAAAACTTCTCTTTCATTTTTATAAGTTACATACCCCAGAGGTGCACCGGCAGGTTTTCGTAAATATTTAGCTCTGGTATATACTACACCAACTTTTGATGGTAATGACGCCGAAGAATACTTACGCGCTAATTTACAGCATTCAAATAAAACTTCTTCATCAGGTTCAATACTCTCTACCTTTAGCAAAACATGCGAACCGGGGATTAGTTTTGTATGAAACCAATAATCATTATTTTTTGCAAGCTTTGATACTATATAATCGTTCTGTTTATTATTTCTCCCTATATATACCTCAAAATTTTTAATTCGAACTTTTTGTATGGAACTCTCTTCCTGACGTTTCGGCTTATTTCTTTGCGGCTCTAATTCTGCTTTTATATCATCAAAATCCGTAATTTGCTCAGCTTTTTCAATACTATATATCGTATTTTCCAGATAATATTTCTCCATTGTCAAATTATTTAATAAATGTTCAGACTTTTCTTTTGTAGATTTTGACTTTGAGTAAAGTTTAAAATACCTCTGAGCATTTTCGTTTAAAGTCATATTTTTATCTAATTCAATTACAATTTGTTTGTCATTTACGTAATCATAGACCTCTATATTTGACTGATAATCTGATTTTTTATATAAATTCGCAGTCAACAACTCTCCGTATAATTTATATTTTTCGGTATTATCACGTTTTTTTAGCAATGCTTCTATTTTTACCATAGAATTTTTCACTTTTTTTAACTTTGGCAAAACAAGCGCAGTAAGTCTGTTTTTTTCGTTATTTATATTTGTCCTTTCCTGTATATCGGAAAAATAATTGTCAATTAATTCCGCAACAGATTCTTGATTGCGCATTTCCAACAGCAGCGACTCAGCCGGCGGTTTTGGAGCAGTCGGAGGATATATATATTTTAAACCGCCCTGCAACTCTCTATACCGGCTCTTTTCCGCTCCCACATTGTGTGCGCATCCTATTATAACCGATGTTTCTCTGTCATATAAAATTACATTTGAATGCTTTCCCATAAGCTCTGCACAAAGACACAACGAACGCGCCTGAGAAAACTCATCCGTAACTTCAAAATGGAATTCTACTATTCTCTCATTTTCTACAAGAAGTACATCCGAAATTTTACAGCCTTCCAGATACTTTCTAAGAAGCATACAAAACATTGGAGGATGCTTGGGAATCTCTAAATTTCTCCTTTTTTCATTCCGCTCAGACATAAAACAAATATGATAAGTCTGAGGAGAAGTATTTATGTATAATTTTTTACTAATGCCGTTATTACGAAGTGTTAGTATAAAATCACGCCTGGTTGGCTGCTGAATTTTTTGCAGCCTTGCACCTATAATAAAATCAATATTTTCTTCTACAAAAGCTTTTAGTGTCAGATAATCGATATTAATCACCATTGACTCCCGTATCTGCTCTGTGACGATGTGGAATAACTGTAATTTGTATTACCATAGCTATTATAAACCTTGTTTCTGGTTGTATAATTTGATTGCGCCTGCCAGTACGGAATTTTACGTGTTCTTTGCTGATTATAACGTTTTTGTTGATATTGCTGCAACTGCTGCTGGCGATATGCAACCGGATTAATAGAAGCCGAACATGCCGGGAGACATATAGCCAATGTTATTAAAAAGATAAAAACTGTTTTCATCTATACACCTAAAGCTACCAAATCAGGATGCTCCAAAACAGACCTGACGTAATTATAATATTCGTTTTTGTATCCGTATTTTTCGATTTTTTTCAACAACTCTTCTTTAGAAATAAAACCTTGATTAAAAGCAATCTCCTCCAAGCAAGATATCTTTACACCTTTATTCAATTCCATAGTCTGAACAAAAAGACTTGCTTGAAGCATTGAGTCATGTGTTCCTGTATCAAGCCATGCAAAACCTCTTCCAAGAATTTCTACATTGAGTTGTCCTAATTCCAGGTATATTTTGTTTAAATCCGTAATCTCCAATTCACCGCGCTTTGAAGGTTTTAAGAGTTTTGCATAGTTACATACGCGTTTATCATAAAAATACAAACCTGTTACTGCATAGTTTGATTTTGGATTTGCGGGTTTTTCTTCTAATGAAATAGCTCTGTTATTACTATCAAATTCAACTACACCGAATCTCTCAGGATCTTTTACTGTGTAACCAAATACTGTTGCTCCGGAATTTTTCTTAAGGGCATCTTTCATTATTGTAGAAAACCCTTGTCCATGAAAAATATTATCACCCAAAATCAATGCCACATCATCATTATCTATAAAATCTTCTGCTATCAAAAATGCATCGGCTATGCCTCGTTGTACATACTGAATTTTATATTGCAGATTTAAACCGTATTGTGAACCGTCGCCAAGCAGTTTGATAAAATTATCATAATCAGATTCATTTGTTATAATAAGAATATCCTTTATACCCGCAAGCATTAAAGTTGACAAAGGATAATATATCATCGGTTTATCATATATAGGAAGCAATATCTTTGATATTGGCTGTGATGCCGGGTATAATCTGGTACCCGCACCTCCTGCTAAAACGATACCTTTCATAATAATGGTTTTCTCCAACTATTTGCTTCTAAAAGCCTTCATACTGTTCTCCAAACATGCTGTATCAAGCAAACAAACGGGAGTTATCTCCGTTGCTATACCTTTATTGGAGTTTAATAAAACAACATACGGCACATATCTGGCGCTAAACTCATACATCAAACTTCTGCCATATTTAGATTCGGAATCTATCTTAAAAAAAGCAAACTCGCCGTCATGCTGTTTTATCAATTTTTTATATGTTGCCGTAAACTTTGTACAATACTTGCACCTTGGAGAGTAAAGGTATAAAAATACATTATGCCCCTTGTCCAAAGCATCTTCTACATCTCCTGCCATTACGGGAAGCATCATTGATACAAATAAAAATAATAAAACCTTTTTTAACATACTTATGATGATATCATTATCGTAAACCTTTTTCAATAGGTAAACATGTATAGCTTCTGTTATGTTGACAAATCTTTTCCAATCATTAAATTGATGGTATGACTAAAGATTATTATAAAATTTTAGACATATCGGAGTTTAGTACAACAGAAGAAATTAAAAATGCGTACAGAAAGCTTGCACGCAAATGGCATCCTGATGTTGCAGGAAATACACCTGACGTAATTAAGCGCTTTAAAGAAATTAATGAAGCTTATGAAATCTTATCTGACAATATCAAAAAAACTAATTATGACAAAGCCAGAAGATTTTATAATTACAGCTCCTCAAACTCACAAAAAGAAACAAAATCCTACAATAAAACTTCTACTAACCCAAATAATTTTAAAGAAACGACTCACAAGGAGGAAAAACGAAATTCCTTCTGGGAAGATATTTTCAAAACCCATAAAACCGAAGACATAAAAACTCCCAAAAGAGGAGAAAATATTTATTCCGATATTGAGATTTCGGCCTTTGAAGCAGTGAGCGGGACAACAAAAGTAATAAACATGCTCCAAACTCAAATTTGTCCAAAATGCGGCGGAAGAAAGTTTGTTAACGGAGCAAAGTGTTCTTCATGCAACGGTAAGGGCGAGACTTCCACTTACAAAAGATTTAAAGTTAAAATACCGGCAGGTGTTAAAAATCTTTCAAAAATAAGATTGGCGGAAGAGGGCGAAAAGGGACAGAATGGCGGAAGAAACGGTGACTTATACCTTACAATTCACATCAGAGAAACACAAAACTATAAAACCGAGGGATTGAATATCTTAAAAAATATTCCGATTGCCCCAGAAGTTGCGGTTCTTGGCGGTGAAATTGCCGTATCAACTTTAATCGGAAATGTTTCTTTGAAAATAGCACCAAATACAAAAAGCGGCCAAAAAATCAGACTTGCAGGGTGCGGAATTAAGCAAAATGATAAAATTGGTGATATGATAGTAACTGTAGAAATTCAAATCCCTCAAGATTTAACTGAAGAAGAGCTGGAATTATACAAAAGACTCCGTCAGTTAAAAGGAAGAGGAGTTATATAGTATGAGGAAAGAATATGGAAGCGGATATAAAAGAGGTTTTTGCTTCAATTCAGGGTGAAGGGCCTTTTGTGGGATATAAACAGTTATTTGTAAGATTTTGCGGATGTAATTTGAAATGCAAATATTGCGACACTGATTTTGACACCGCACACGCTTCAAAATATTCAGTTAACGGGCTTCTGAAATTAGTTGAATTAAATAAAGATTGCCACTCCATATCACTTACCGGCGGAGAGCCATTAAAAAGCGTAAATTTTTTAAAACAATTCTTACCGTTATGCAAACTTCCGGCTTATCTGGAAACTAATGGAACGTTGTATAAACAACTTGAAGATATTATTGATTACATAACTTTTGTATCAGCAGACATTAAACTTCCCAGCTGTACAGAATTAAAACCAATGTGGGATTTGCATGATAAATTTTTTAAAGTTGCCGCACAAAAAGAACTATTTGCTAAAATGGTCTTTAACAAAGCTATTACCGATGAAGAAATTGAAAAGGCCTGCAATTTATGTAAAAAATATGACATTGAACTTATTTTGCAGCCTGAAATGGTTGGAAACAGTCTCTCTGCGAGCTCCGGATTTATGGAAAACGTTCTGGATAAAGCTCTCGAAAAACACCGCAAAGTCAGATTAATACCACAAGTACATAAATTTATTGATGTACAGTAACTACGCTAAATATTCCAGAATTGCACCGCCGATTTCTTCATTAGGGTCAAACCCTGCGTTCTCCGGCGGATTTATGGAATTTTGAATAAGCATTGAAACCAATGGACCGAATGCATCCGGAATTTTTGTTTTTCTGTATATACCAGCAAGAAATGTCTGAATATTAGGAGATTTTGAACTATTGTATTTTGAAAGCTGGGGATATAAATTCTCTACCCCTTTTTCTCCGTCATCAAGCATTTTGTTTAAAATGTATAAATCCTCTACTATTTCATCTTCTGAGTGAGGATTTTCAAGAGAAGCTTTTATTATTCCAAGATTTTTTCTTTCCTGAATAAGTTTTTCATCAAAGATACAATAATTTCTATATTGATTCGGATACGATACACTCATAACAAAATTATATTATAAAAAACAGAAAGATTAAAGCTCCCGCTGCCAAGGCCGGTACATACGGAAGATAATTTCTGTTCTCTGCTTGCTTTATTCCTCTGAGTACTGAAAAAGCAAGTGCCAAACCGATTATAATAAAGACCGCAAGCGTAAAATAACTTTGCCAAACGGTTTTTAGAATTAAAAATGACAATGCAAATAATATTCCCAATATACATGTTAACTTATTACCGTTTTTATACTGGTTATAAAAAAACATCGGAATTATAAATAGCATAGACACTAAAAGCGCGCACAAAAGAACCATTAAGATTTCCTTGCCAAATATTGCCCCAAGTGCACCCGCGACATACGTATCAGCTTCCCCCATAGCACGCACTCCGGCAAATAAATAGCCGCTGCGAGCAATAAGTTCCAATATAACAGCACCAATCAGCAGTCCAATTAACGAATCAATAAACCCTGAACTTCCTGCAGCTAATAAATTAAAAATAATACCGCTAACTGCCATTGCTATAGCAATATTGCAATCTACAAGCTGTTCTTTTAAGTCCGTACCCGTCATAATAATTAAACAAGAAATCCAGAACATAACAAACAATGTTGTAGTACTTATCCCGAATTTTATAAAAGAAAAAGCAAACAAAAGCATTGTCATTAGTTCTACAATTGGATACTGAATGCTTATTTTTTCTTTGCAAAAATAACATTTTCCCCTTAATAAAATGTATGAAACAACCGGAATATTATGCCAAAAAAGAAGTTTATTACCGCACTTCGGACACTTTGAAGGCGGAAAAACGATACTTTCATTGGCAAGAGAGCGAAGAATTACAACATTAAAAAAACTGCCAAAACAAAGCCCCATTATACAGACCCAAAATAAACAATAGTTAAAATAATCAATCATCAACAACCTCGGTATAATTATCGGCAATCATTCTGTACAACAATGTAAAAGCTTTTTTTAGTTTTCTTGAAACTTGCATTTGAGTAAGATTAAATTTTTCTGATATTTCTTTTTGAGATAAATCATCGTAATAAAAAGCCTTTACAAGAGTTTGAGATTCCCCCGGCAGCTTTTCAATTACATCTCTCAACACAATTTTCATATCTTCTAAATCTCTTATATCTTTATAATTGTCTTTTGACAAAACTTCTTCATACCCGAGATACGCAATATCATTATTATACAAGTCCTCTAAAGACAACGTGGACCTTCTTCTGTCCGCCTGAATTGCATAATCAATCTCTTTTCGCGGAACTCTTAAAGCTTCCGCAACATCATCATTTGTAAGCTCGTTTAATTCATCCAAAGTCAAAGTACTGGTAAAACTGTTGATACGATAAGATAATTCCTGAATATGACGCGGTACACGAATAGTGTTAAGCTTATCTCTCAAATAATGTTTGATTTCTCCGATTATTAAATAACCGGCATATATTTTAAAATTATCATTTATATCCTTAGAATAACTTTCAATCGCCTTTAAAAGCCCTATACAGCCTGCCTGGACCAAATCCTCAATCGGGTCATTTGCACGTCTTGCAATTGTCCTTGCAATTTTTTTAATAACAGGAAGCATTCTTGTTACAATCAAAGCTTTTGCCT
This sequence comes from Candidatus Gastranaerophilales bacterium, assembly GCA_944324195.1. Classification (GTDB taxonomy): domain Bacteria; phylum Cyanobacteriota; class Vampirovibrionia; order Gastranaerophilales; family Gastranaerophilaceae; genus CAG-196. The sequence goes on along the minus strand of CALUVJ010000055.1, from coordinate 6,069 downwards.
TAGCTTTTTTATACTTATCAGATGCGGTATGATATTCTTCCAGCCATACCGCTACTAATTCATATGTTTTTTGATCGTTATTCTTTTGATTGATTACCACGAATGCTCCACCTCAACATGATGTATAATATCATGAGCATACGGCATTATCAATTATTTACACTACATTTTCCCTATTAAAGTATTAAAGCCTTATAAATAAAAAATCAAATTAATAAAAAAATCAGCCATTAACATATAAACAGTTGACAGTACGGCGGCTTTTGTGGTGGATTCCCCAACATCTTTAGCACCGCCCTTTGTTTCATACCCCTGCGTTGCACAGACAAGAGCAATCAAAATTCCAAAAACCATCCCTTTTAAAAGACTAATATAAATATCCTTTGTACTTAGCCAAAGCCAGACGGAATTTATATACCTTGCCGGATGTAAATGAATTGTTGCATTAGAAACAAAAAGCCCTCCTAAAATTCCTACGAGTTCAGCTAGAAGCACTACCATCGGAACAGTTATCGCTGCGGCTAGAAGTCTTGGTGAAAAATAATATCCGACCGGATCAACTTTTAGTGTTTTAATTGCATCCACCTGAGATGTTACCTGCATATTTGCAATTTCCGCGGAAATTGCAGTTCCGGCTCTTGCACCGATAGCCAATGCGACAAAACCCGGTGCTATTTCCCTTATCATAACAACAGCTATTGAGCCTCCAACATAGGCTTCCGCGCCTGACATAAGAAATTGTTTAGACACCTGTATTGCAATTACTGCGGCAGATACAAACGCTATAACAAGCGAAATTAAAAGAGAATCATAACTAATGGCAGCAGCCTGAGCAATTACGTGCTCCCATCTTGAGCGTCCTGTAATTAAATACTTGATGCTCGTATAAAGATTCTGCATACATTTTCCGAAAAAACTAATCATAAACAGGCAAACACCATTTCTTAAACTTGTCGACTTTTCCTTTTACCGTATCAAAATACAGTGCTTGAATTTGTTTTGTTATATTTCCTATTTTACCGTCACCCACTTCTCTATGGTCAATACTTTCTACCGGAACTATTTGTGCGCCGGTTCCGCAGCAGAAAACCTCTTCTGCCGCATAAAGCTCTGTTCTGTCAATTGAACGTTCTTTTACAGGAATTCCAAGCTCCCGGGCAAGTTCAATGACGGTATTTCTTGTAACTCCTACCAATATATCATCTGTTGTACTTGATGTAACAAGAGTTCCGTTAATTATGAGAAATATGTTCATTGCAGAACCCTCTGTAACCTGCCCTGATTCTGAAAGAACAACTGCATCATCAAAGCCTGCTTCGTGTGCATCAGTCTTAATAAGAGCCGAGTTTGCGTAAGCACCGCTTACTTTTGCTCTTGGAGGGATTGCGTTATCCGAAGTCCTTCTCCAGCTTGAAACACATAGTTTTAAACCTCTGTTATTGTCAAAATAATCTCCGAACGGTGTTGTAAAGATAAGAAAGGAATCCTCGTTATCAGTAAGCGTCGGACCGACTTTTTGCGAAGATTTATACAGGGTCGGACGAATATAAACATCAGTTTTATACCCGTTAAGTTTTAATAAATCTTTAGTAATGTTTTCGTACTCTTCAATTGTATAAGGGCTCTTCATCCACATAACTTTTGCACTGTGTAAAAGCCTTTCATAATGTTCTTTTACTCTAAATGCATAAAGCTGCCCTTCTTCTTTGTTATAATACGCTCTTATACCTTCAAAAACAGATGTTCCGTATAAAAAAGCATGAGTACGCACCGGTAAAACGGCCTTGTCAGCTTCTATATACTCTCCGTTCATAAAAACATGTTCTGTCATTGCCCCTCCTGATTTTACTATTTTACTACAATAATTCTTCATACATTAAACTTGTTAAATTTTGTAAACCGCTAAATAGCTTAAAAAGCAATTTTCTGTTTGTTCGTGTTTTTATAAAAATATAACCGGTGTGGAGGTGTTTTTATGTTTGATGTTAGAAACGGTGTTGCAAATATTGACGGCGGCAAAGGTAAGTATGATAACAGGACAAAAGATGATTCCGTAAGATACGGAAGAAATGCGGTCGAGAATTTGTACACATATATGGAACACCCGCTTGTTACTGATAATATGACAACAGCTCCGATTCTTGATTTTGGCTTAAATCCCGATGCTCAACAGAAAAATATTGATAAACTTGATAAATTTTTAAAAGAAAATGATGAGTATTTAAAAGCACTTCCTCCATTGGAATTTGAATACCGTTATATGCCTAAAATGCCTAAAATGCCTAAAGGACAAGTTGACAGAAAGGCTGTTCTGGGTGCAGCATATGAAGAAATGGGCGGGAAAGAACTTTCAGTAAAAGAACTGGACAGCAGATTTGCACCGGATAATACATTCACTTCAAAGGCTCTGGACATAAATAATGACGGCAAGGTTGATATTGCTGAATACGGTTCAAGTATTTTGGCTGCTGATATGCTGAGCAAATCCGACACTCCAAATCCGGCAAATATTGACGGTACAATAAATAAAAAAGGTTTTGATGCTCTCTTAGCTTATACCCAAAAGAGCAACTCTGAAGCAGCCGCGAAATTGTATTCAAGCATTTATAACACCTACCATTTAGGTGATGCAAAGAACGATTTTAAAGCAGAATAAAAAGACCGGTTTAAAGCCGGTCTTTTTTTGTTAAGCAATTTCTTTAATCCAGCCCTCCGGAGCTTCAATTCGTCCCATCTGAATACCTGTTAAAGTATCATAAAGTTTCTGTGTTATTTCACCCGGTTTTTCCATTCCTGACGGAAACAGAACTGTTTCGTCATGATTAACAACTTTTCCGACAGGAGATAGGACTGCTGCAGTTCCGCAAAGTGCACATTCTTTGAAATCTTTAACTTCGCTGAAGAGAATTTCTCTTTCTTCAGTTTCCAAACCCAGATAATGTTTTGCAACATACATCAAAGAGCGTCTTGTAATTGAAGGTAAAATCGTTTTTGATTTCGGTGTAATAACCTTGTTATCTTTTGTTACAAAAATTATATTAGCCCCTCCGGTTTCCTCAACTTTTGTTCTTGTTGCGGAATCCAAATACATATTTTCGTTATACCCCTGATTATGCGCATCAACTATGGCATGAAGGCTCATCGCATAGTTCAAACCTGCTTTGATATGCCCTGTTCCGTGCGGGGCCGCTCTGTCAAAATCAGGAACTCTCAGTGTTATCGGTTTAGCGCCGCCTTTAAAATAAGGACCTACCGGAGATGTAAATATTCTGAACTGAAATTCTGTTGCGGGTTTAACCCCCATAACAGGGTTTATACCGAACATATAAGGTCTTATGTACAAAGATGCACCGGAACCGTAAGGAGGAACGTAATCTATATTTTTTCTAACCGTTTGCACAACAGCGTCCACAAATCTATCCTCCGGGAAAACGGCCATTTCCAAATAACTGCAAGAATCAGCCATTCTTTTTGCATTCAAATCAGGCCTAAAGCAAACCACTTTTCCGTCAACAGTTCTGTATGCTTTCATACCCTCAAAACAGGTTTGGGCGTATTGTAAAACGCAGGCGCATTCATTCATTGTAATATTTTCATCAGTGGTTAAAGTTCCGTCATCCCATTTTCCGTCTTTGTAATTAGCTACATAACGGTAATCCGTTTTCATATAACCAAAACCTAAATTTGCCCAATCAATATTTTTTGCTTCAAGTGTTTTCATTTACCCTTCCTTACCCTCCTTAATTCAAATTCATTATATAACAAAAAACTAAAATACATAAGCACAGTGGTAATTAATCTAAATATCAATATTTGTTACAAATTTTACGTAATTATGTTATAAAGTGCCCAACTTGTGGAATATATAAAGTATAATAATCAAAGGATTTGATTAGCGATGTCGTTTAAACAAGAAGAAGCAGCATTAAAAAACACATTATACCCGGGTCATGAAACAAGACCTGCCGCAGCAATGCGTTTAGGGGAGAGGGTTAGGGAGAGAGGCAGATATGCAGAATTCCCCTCTCCTTTCCAGGGAGAGGACGCAGTCGTGCTCGAACGCAGTGAAAGCTACGAATGCGGGTGAGGGGGCATCAGGCAGGCACCCATCCCAGCCTTCTTGTTTGCCGGCGTTAAACGAGCCTTCGGATTTTGCTTACGCAAAATCCTTCGCTCTCTGCCGGCAAGCCGCTTCCCTCAACAGGGAAAGTGCTCAAGGGGCGTGGGGAAAAGACCAACCGGCCCAATACATTTACCCCCTTAGTCACTAGCTCAATCGCCTATTCACTTTAACCTCTATTCACTATTCACTACTCACTATTCACTATTCACTAATTAGATACATTTACCACATCACTTGTTTTGGTTATAATAGTTTTATAAATTATTTAAGCTTAGGAGTATATTATGCAGAATGTCAGAAAAATTACCGAGGATATTGTATACTTAGGCTGTTCCGACAGAAAGCTCTTTTTGTTTGAAAGTGCTTATCCTGTAAAAGACGGCATGTCATACAATTCATATTTGCTAAAAGATGACAAGACCGTTTTATTTGATACTGTTGACAAGATTTGCGCAGAACAGTTTTATGAAAACCTCGACTATGCACTTGAAGGCAGGCATTTAGATTATATTATTGTTCAGCACATGGAACCTGACCATTGCGCGCTTTTGGGAGAGGTAATTAAATGCCATCCTGATTTAAAAATTGTATGTTCTCAAAAAACCGTAGGAATGATAAAACAGTTTTTTGAGTTTGACGTAGATTCTCGAGTTCAAGTTGTAAAAGAAGGTGAAACTTTAAACACAGGCAAACATGAACTGCAGTTTTTTATGGCACCAATGGTTCATTGGCCGGAAGTTATGGTAACTTATGACAAAAAAGATAAAATTCTTTTCTCTGCCGATGCATTCGGCTCATTTGGCGCTATTAACGGAAACCTTTTTGATGATGAAGTCGATTGGGAAAGAGACTGTCTTGATGAAGCAAGACGATATTATACCAACATTGTTGGAAAATACGGACTTCAGGTCCAAATGCTTTTGAAAAAAGCAGCCGGACTTGATATAAAAATGCTTTGTCCGCTTCACGGGCTTATGATTCGTAAAAATATTAATCTTTTTGCAGAGAAATATGATAAATGGTCAAGCTATATGCCCGAAAAGGATTCCGTAATGATTGCTTATTCTTCCGTATATGGCGGAACCGAAAGCGCTGTTAATCTTCTGGCTTCAAAGTTAGCTGACAAAGGTGTTAAAAATATTAAAATGTTTGATGTTTCTATCACACATCCGTCTTTCGTGCTGGCGGAAGCTTTTAAAAATTCACACATAGTTCTTGCGACAACCACCTATAACTCTGGAATTTTTGAATCTATGGAGACTTTCCTGCATACACTTGTTGCCCATAACCTTCAAAACAGAAAATATGTTATTATTCAAAACGGCACCTGGGCGCCGGCATGCGGAGGACAGATGAAGGAATTGCTCGAAAAACTTAAAGGAACAGAGATTCTTGATGATTCCATTTGCATTAAATCTACATTGAAAAATGAACAGATTGAACAGATGGATAATGTTGTAAATACAATAGTAAAATCTTTAAGTCTTTAGTATTATAACAACATAGATAAAAACTCACCCTGCCCGCTATTTAAAGTGAAAGGGGAAAAAACAAATAAGGAGGATTTAACAATGAAAAAATATGTATGCACTGTATGTCACTATGTTTATGATCCGGCTGCAGGGGATCCTGATAACGGCATCAATCCGGGTACTGCTTTTGAAGATTTGCCGGCAGATTGGGTTTGCCCGCTTTGCGCTGTTGGTAAAGATATGTTTGAGGTTGAGGAATAACCCCACCCGAATTTCTAAATTCGCTGGCGCTCATTAAGAAATTCTACCCTCCCCGCATTCAGCGGCGCTTCACGGAGAGGAATAAGTTTTAATTTGTATCTGTACCCACCCGAATTTCTAAATTCGCCGGCGCTCTTTAAGAAATTCTACCCTCCCCGCATTCAGCGGCGCTTCACGGAGAGGAATAAGTTTTAATTTGTATCTGTACCCACC
>CALUVJ010000054.1 GCA_944324195.1 Candidatus Gastranaerophilales bacterium | reverse complement strand
GCAACATCCCACGCAGCAGTAGTTGCAAAGGGTATGGGTAAACCTTGCGTTGCAGGCTGTGAAGATATGAGAATTGATCTGGATAATGAAACTTTAACCGGTGCTGACGGAACAGTTTATCACAAGAATGATATTATATCATTAGACGGCGGCAAAGGTATTGTTATGGAAGGTGCCGTAAAACTTGCAGACGCTCAAATCGATGATAACTTCACTACCTTCTTCAAATGGGTAGACGAAATTAAGACAATGAAGGTTGAAGCTAACGCCGATACTCCGAAAGACATTGCAAATGCGCTGAAATTCGGAACGGAAGGCGTAGGACTTTGCAGAACGGAGCACATGTTTATGGATCCGGACAGACTTCCTTGGGTTCAAAAAATGATTATTGCAGGAACTCCTGAAGCAAGAAAAGAAGCGCTTGAACACCTGCTTCCTATGCAGTATTCAGACTTCTACGCTATGTTCAAGGCTTTAGGTTCAGGTATGCCTATGACAGTCAGACTTTTAGACCCGCCGCTTCATGAATTCTTACCTTCTAAGGAGGATTTAATTGCAGAAGTTGCAACTCTAAAAGCTCAGGGCAAAGATGCTAAAGAAAAAGAAGAACTCCTGCATATCGTGGAAGGTCTTTCAGAATCTAACCCTATGATGGGCTTAAGAGGGTGCAGATTAGGTCTGACTTATCCTGAAATTAATGAAATGCAGGTAAGAGCAATCTTTGAAGCAGCATGTGACGCTAAAAAAGAAGGAGTTGACGTAATTCCTTACGTTATGATTCCGCTTATCGGACATGTTAACGAATTGAAAGTTGCAAAAGAAATTCTTGAAAGAGTTGCAGAAGATGTAATGAATGAAAAAGGAATAAGAGTTGATTACAAATTCGGTACTATGATAGAAATTCCTCGTGCAGCTTTAACTGCTGATGAAATTGCTGCATACGCAGAATTCTTCTCATTCGGTACAAACGACCTGACTCAGATGACATTCGGCTATTCAAGAGACGACGCAGAAGGTAAGTTCCTGAAACGTTACGTTGAGCAGAAAATTCTTCCTTCTAATCCGTTTGAAACACTTGATACAAAAGGTGTCGGCAAGTTGATGGAAATGGCAATGGAAAAAGGTAAAGCCGTTAATCCGAAACTTCTCGGCGGTGTTTGCGGTGAACACGGAGGAGATCCTGATTCTGTTAAATTCTCTTACAGAATTGGTCTGGATTACGTTTCTTGCTCACCGTTCAGAATTCCTCAGGCTAAGCTCGCTGCAGCTCAGGCAGTTGTAGAAGCTAAAAAATAAATTCTGATACAATTGTATATAAGGGGCGCGGAAGGCTTTGCCTTCCGCGCCCCTTATTATTGATTAGTACTTATATTAAATTACTTACACCTTCCGCAGAGCACTTTTGCAACATATTGGATAAGAATAATAAACTCCCATATAATATGCCTGTGTTTAATATAATATAAATCGTATTCTAAACGCTCTTCTGAAGTCGGTTCACAAATATTAATCTGCTGCCAGCCGCACCAGCCAGGTCTGACCCAGTTTCTGCATTCCCAAAACGGCATTTTTTCTTTATTTTCATAATATACTTCCTCTCTGACAGGACGAGGACCGACTATACTCATTTCACCTCGTAATACATTTATCATTTGCGGAAGTTCATCTATATGAAATTTTCTTAAGATTTTGCAGAAAGGCATAATACGCTTGTCATCATAGGATATTTCAGTTAAATCATCATCAAAATCAGCATCAACTTTATCTTGATACATTGTTCTGAATTTAATCATCTTAAAAGGCTTACCAAACTTTCCTATTCGAGTTTGAGTAAAAAATACCGGTCCGAAATCAGACAACTTTATTCCAATAACAGCGATAATTGTTAAAGGTATAGTAATAAGCATGATTAATATAGAAGCAACTATATCGCAAAAACGTTTGATATACGCAAATAGTAAAGCCTTTTTCTTAACACAAGCGTAGAAAAGCCAATTAACTGTCATTTTTGATACTAAATATTTATGGGTGATTTTTTCATAAAATTTTGGCATTCTCCAAACTTTTACGCCCAAAGGAATACCTTTTATAAGGTCCGTTAAAATAACAGAATCCATTCTGGATTTTACGGCAATAATTACGATTTTAACATTATTATCTTTTATAACCGCTTCTGAATCACAAGTTAATCCTAAAATTGGTATAGAAGAATCTTCATCTTCAATAGTATTCATATTGTCATCCAAAAAACCTACAACTTTCATGCCAAGTTCAGGTCTTTCCTGTATTGTTTCGGCAATAAGTTTCCCATCCTGTCCGGCTCCGACTATTAAGACATTTTTTATGGATTTAAAGAATTTTGAATGAAGAATAAACAATATACGAACAATCAATATCCCGGAAAAAATCAGAGTCGCATTTATTATAAGAAGCAGCACCGTAACAATATTAAAGCCGCCTAAACAAAATGGTATGCCTGCAAATACTGTTGAAATGGTAACACCTTCAAACAAAAAATATATATCGCTTGGTTTATATTTTCTTACTTCATAAAAACCTTTTATGTATAAAACAAGCATTGTTATTAATAAAAACCACAATACAACATAAAAAAGAATAGACAATGGAACAAAAATTACAAAAGAATATAAAGCAGCAAGCATTATGATAATTGAATCAAGTACTGCCAATACATAAACGGATCTGGATATAACAGGCATAGACTCTCCTATGATAAATACGCATTATAACTACTTTATTATAACACATTCGGGGCAATGGGTAAATGGTATCCCGTTAATAAAAAAGACCGGTTAAAACCGGTCATATTTTTATTTTTAAATGGTACCCCTAGTGAAAAACAGTTGGAACCGAATAGTCTCCGACCTCCGTAGTTTTTATGAGCTAAGGAATATTGCATAAATATAAAAATTGTATTAATCTTGGAATATCAATATTCATAATTTTAAGAAAGGGATATGCAATGAATTTGCCAGAAAATGCACAAGCAGGTTTTGTTAATGTCAATGCAAAAGCTGATGTAAAGGGAGAAATTAAGGCTGCTGATACAATGCATACACATTTTGGAGGTACCACAAATTATAATGATAATTCTAAATCAATACTACAACAGAATTTTTCAATAAATATTTTGCCTAATCTAAATCTTTCACAAGCTATTGTAAATGCTTTGTTGTGTGGTAATGAAAATGCAAAACTTGCCAGTGAAGAACTTAGTAAATTATTTGCGAACAATAATATTTCAGAAGAAAAAATTCAAGAGCACTTATCATCCCCACAAAACCTTGCAACATTGGCGACTGCAAATGAAGTAATTTATAAAACTTCTGATTCTGAAAAGAGACATATTTTGACAAATTTAATCTATAAAAAGATAACTTCAGATGATGATGTCGAAGAAGCAAATATATTATCTTTAGCCATCAAAGAAATGGATATATTAACAAATAATCATATAAAAGCATTGGGTTTTCTCTATTTAATAAAATCAGGATATTTAAAAAATTTCTCTTTAGATAAATTAATTGAATTTAAGACTAATGTTTTAGATAATATTATTAATTTTAAAAACTATAATCCTAGAACTATTGGGGAATTTTTATCTTCAACGCGAACAATTGCAGATGCTCATCTTGGATGGGGAATTTCCAGCTATTTGCCACAAATCTTAGTATCAGACGGTAAAAATGGTAAAGTTATTGATGAGCAATTTCTTTCTTTATCTAAGTTGTGGGATGATTTAGGTTTTACTGGTTCCTATATAACTCCAGTAGGAAAATGTATTACAAGGATTTACTTGTTCGAAAAATTTAATATTTGTATAGATGATAATAACAATTCTGATAACAAAGGAAATAATACAAAAGATTTTGCCGAAGACATTACAAAGGCAGAAGCTACTGAAAAGATAAAAAGTGCTACTGCGGATAAGTTAACATGGGAAGAGTTGTAAGGAAAAATTGATTTTGAAAGATTTGTTATCTGTTGTAAAATATCAGTATGAATTATAGTATTGAAAATTTTACAAATTATATCCATAGTCGAAACTGGAAAAATGCAAAGACCTTTGAACATTTTGCACCACATGGGTATGTTTTGAGCTTTCCGTGTGATAAGTCAAAGGCAGAAAATAAATGTCAGAATAATTGCGACACCTGTAGGGCTGAAAGGAAAGCTTTTGAGGATGCAGTTATATTTATTCGTGAAAACGGAGAACGAGCAAAGTTTCAAAATAGAATTTATACAATGCTGTGCGTCGGAGATTATCAATACTGGACAATGGGAAACCCTATTGAAACGACTTGGGTACTTAATAAGGCATTAATAAATGACCCTAGATGCAAAATTAAAACATACTGGCTTGATAGGGGTTAAAGTAAGTCTATTAATCTTTTTGCCTGATTTATTAAATCTTCAACCATTTCAAACTCATTTGTATTAAGTTTTGGATAAAGCGGTACAATTAACATGTCTGATTTATCTGATTTTTCAATTAAGTATTTTGTTCCCTTATCATCTAAGTTGTAACGGAGTTTAGGGGAATATGCAACCCAATTATTATTTTCATCAATAGACTTAAATGTAATCCAAAACGGAGTTGTTTTTCCACAAATTCCTTTCTGCCATAAGTTACAGTTAAATTGAATTCCTAAACCAGTTGCTGGATTATCAATTCTTAGATATCTACAATAACCGAATTTTTGAGCTGTTGCTCTTACTCCTTTAGTATTACAGATTTTATGAATTAAAAGGCTGTCTGCAATTTTATCAACAATTCTGTAATAATCAATAATACGGTTTGCCATATTAACATTTAAATCGCCTGCTGTAAACGGTTTAAAATCCTGATTATCCATTTCTCCAGTAAGACCTTTTAACTGCAATAAATCATTATACAAAGCATCACTTTGTATAACATTTTCGAGTTTTGCAAGTACTTCTTCCCACGACAAAACAAGCATTGGCGGGTTACCGTCTTTTTGCAATAGTCTTCCTTGAGGCTTTTCATAATTTGCCGATGTCGCAAGTTCATCGACAAGAGATATAATCCTTGATTTAGGGCATACAAATACAAGCCCGTTTCCGCCTTTTTTCTTTAAACGTTCAAGATATGTGTTTGGTTGATTGTCTGTAAGAGCAGCCCAAAACTTCATTTCAAAAATAAGTATTTCATCGTTATGGCTATTCCGTAATGACATATCAGGTCTTTCAAGATTTTCTCCGCAGGATTGGAGCTCAAAGTGTACGTCTTTTTCAAACTGTAGTCCTAATTCAGTTCCAATATAGTCCAATAGAGTATCACGAGCGGTTGTTGAACTTTGTAGGATATAATGCAGGCTCATTGTTGCAATGTCTTCTGTTGATGTTCCAACACTGTTTGCAATATGGCATAGCAGTAAACTCATTTTGTTCTCCTTTCAAGTTCAGCTGTAAAAACAAATAAAAATATTAATTTAAAATGATTATATCTCAAGTGAAACAATTTAATCAAGCCAAAACTCCATTTTGAATTTATGTAAATTAACATTTTAATTTAATACCATTATAGTAATGCTTAAATTGAGGTATTAATAGTGGATAACAGAAAACTTTTAGGTTTGAGAATAAAAGAATTACGCAAAAGGGCTTCGCTAAGTCAGGAAGTTCTTGCAGAAAAAGCAGGTATTGAGCCAACATCACTCAGTAATATTGAAAATGGCAGAAATTTTCCATCATTTATTACATTAGAAAATATAATGCGGGTATTAGGAGTTGGATATTTTGATGTGTTTCAATTTGCACAATATGCACCCGCTGAGGATTTAATCCAAGAAATTACAACAATCTTAAAGGATAATCCTGAACGAGTAAAGGATGCTTATAGAATTATTAAAGCTCTTGTTGATTAATTTAACGGTGGCTTACGGTGGAGTTTGTAAAATTTTATTAAATCTCTAAAGAATTATACTTGCATGTATGATTTAACTATGTCAATATAAAACTATACATTAGCGTATAATTTTAAAAGAGGTTATTAATATGACAAGTTCTAAAAAGCTAAGTTCCATAAGTCAAAAGACATTTTTGCAAATTAATTCCCTTTTGGAATTTGATAACATAGTTGGAACTATAGATTATGAAAAAGTCTTATCCGAAGTTGAAAATGTTAATAAACCTCGTTACTATCCTCAACAAATTATTAAATTAATACCCGAAATAACATCACGAAAATTAAACGATTGGGATGCTAAGGGATTACTGGTTAAACATCGAGAGAGTAACAACGGCTGGCGGTTGTTTTCACTTGCTGATGTCGTTCGGTTACGGATTATTCAGGATTTAAAAACTTATGGAATGTCTAATATTCAAATACAAAAAGCACTGACTGGTATTTTTGAATTAAACGACACGAAACGACAGTATTTATTTGAAACATTTTTAAATATATGTGCGACAGCAAGAAAAGTCGTTATTATTGTGGAATTTGATGGGAGTGCTTCTTTGTATCTTGAGGACTTTGCTTACGTTAATTTAAAAATGGATAAAAACTGTTGTAAACCTGTTTTAATTCTGCCATTTTACGACTACTGTATGCCATTTATGCCACATAACGGTTATAAAATGACTGTAACTACCTCTGAGGTTGTAAACGAGCAAAATAGAGCTAATTTAGGCGTAATTGCGGATTGCTTAATTGATGAAGAATGCAGAGAAATAAGTTTAAAAAAGAGTAATGGCAAATTAAATATTAAACCAAAACGGTTTAATAAGAATGTATCAAAGCAAGATTTTATAAAATACATACAAAATCTTGATGAAGAAAGTTTTAAAGACATAAGAATTTCATTGCAAAATGGAAAGATAACAATATTGAGCGAAGAAAATTCAATTTTAGGCTGAGTTATGACGGAAACCCTCCGAATAATTTAAGCAGGTACGACAATTTTATTTTAAGGCGGCAGAAACCCTCTGAACCTTAATACAATGACAAAAGGATGGACAACCATGCTTAGTATTAAGGCGTGCAGACGTAGTCTTGGAAAGTATGCCAAAAATTTGGATGATAGCGAAGTTGAGGCTATCAGGGATTTAATGTACCAATTAGCATTTGTAGTGGTAGAAGATTACCTAAATAAATGCTCTAAAGTTGTGCCGATTACGGCAGAAAGGAAGAAAAATGAAAGACGATGATTTTATGAAGTTATTACAAAACCCTGAGTTTAAAAACTCTCCCATAGGAGAACTTCAAAATAGTTTACAGGAGGCTTTTAAAAAGTACGAATGGAGAATGAGAAGTGAACGCATAAAAGCAGGAATTAGAGAGGCAAAATTAAGAAAAGCGGGTAAGGCGGAGTAATTCCGCCTCCAAATGAAAGGAGAAATTTATGAGTAATGCAATTATTTATACAAGAGTTTCAACGAAAAATCAGGCAGAAGAAGGTTACAGTTTAGCAGGTCAGGAAAAAGACTGTAAGGCATTTGCTGAAATGAATGGGTATAAGGTGTCAAGAGTGTTTGCTGAGAAAGGTGAAAGTGCTAAAACACAGGATAGAACCGAATTGCAAAATCTTATGAAGTTTTGTGTTGCAAACAAAAAGAATATTGATGCAATCATAATCTGGAAAATTGATAGATTAACCAGAGATATCAAGGATTTTTACGACTTACAGGAATTTTTTACAAAGTTAAATATTAGAGTTTTATTTGCGAAAGAGAATAACGGAGATTCCGCAACCGATAGATTAACCCGAAATCTGATGGGTGTTTTAGCACAATATGAAAATGACCAAAAAGCAGAAAGGGTAACCAATGGCATGAAAATCGCTTTTTTACAAGGTCATTGGATGTGGAAAGCTCCTATTGGGTATATTATGAAAGACGGTAATATTGAACCAGACCCCAAAACGGCACATCATATCAAAAAGATTTTTAAACTTTTCGCAACTGGATTGTATCAGCAGGTGCAAATAATTAAAATAATGGCTGATGATGGATTAAAGATTAATACTAATATGTTATGTCGTATGCTGAAAAATCCGCTTTATAACGGTTATATGTACAAAAAGGAATGGTCTGAGGAACCCATCAGAGGAATTTTCGAACCACTTATATCGGAAGATGAATTTAAAAAAGTTCAAGACATATTGATAGGCAGAAGACCACTTATTACTGCATATAAACGGAATAATCCAGAGTTTCCACTACGTCAATTCATTACCTGTCCTCATTGCAACCAACCGTTAACAGGTAGTAAATCTAAAGGTAGAAAAGAAAAATATCCATATTATCATTGTCATAATAAAGATTGTTCTATCCATTTTAGGATAAGAAAAGACATATTAGAAGAAAACTTTCTGAATTATTTGAACTCAATAAAACCTGAACGAGATTTACTTAATTTATTTGAGGTTACCGTAAAAGATATTTATAACGAAAAATTATCAGTAAGATTAAACAGTCAAAAACGAGTGCAAGACAAACTAATTGAACTTAAAAATAAAAAGAGTAAGTTAATTGATTTTAGAATAGATGGAACAATAAGCGAAGAAGATTATAAGTTCAAAACAGAGCAATTAGCAGAGGAAATACAAGAGCAGGAGTTCCGCTTACGTGAATTTGAAGTGCATGACGAAGATTTATCAAAGTGTCTTAAATATGCCTGTAGAGCAATTAGCAATATTGATACATTATGGGAAAATGGAGATTTAGACTTGAAACAAAGATTGCAGAGATTAATTTTCCCTAAAGGTTTGAGGTATTTTTCAAATGATTTTCGAACCGCTGAAATCTCAAGCCTATTCATTAAAAAAGACACCTTTAAGGTGTCTTATAATCATATGGTACCCCCAAGCGAATTCGAATCGCTGTCTACACCGTGAAAGGGTGTTGTCCTAGGCCTCTAGACGATGGGGGCTCGTTCGACAATTTCTATAGTATCAAATCAATTTTTAAAGTCAAGGGGGGGGTAAATGTATTGGGAGGGGGGAATGTATTCGGTTGGTAGGTGAGACTACAGGCTCTGTGTCATTGCAGATTAGTGAAGAGTTTTTTTTTGAAGGGTGAAGAGTGAGTAGTGAAACGGATTTAAAACAGTTTGAGCTCACTCCTTCCCTTATGAGGGAAGGTTGGGATGGGTGCCGGTCAAAATTCTGAATACTTTGTCGAAATTAGCTATTTTTAGTTAAAACTTGAAATCAAAATTTCTTAAGATTACAATAAGTTCAAGAATGTGGTACTAAGAGGTGATTATGATTAACAGAAAATCACGTGACGAAATAAAACGAATGAGACATGCCGGCCACATTGTTGCACTTGTTCATCAGAAAATGAAAGAAGTTGTGGAGCCGGGAATTTCTACAAAAGAACTTGACAATATTGCAATGAAAGTTATTAAGGAAAATAAAGCGATTCCGACCTTTTTAGGATACAATGGCTTTCCTGCAAGTATTTGCACATCTATAAATGAAAAGGTTGTACACGGCATCCCGTCTGAGAGCGAAATTTTAAAAGACGGTGATATTATTGCAATAGATGTTGGCGCTACATATGGCGGCATGGTTGGTGACAGTGCTTGGTCATATGCAGTCGGTACAATCTCTGATGAGAAAAAAATGTTAATGAAAGCTACTGAAGAAGCTTTGTTTGCAGGTATTGCAAAAATGAAAGCCGGAAACGTACTTGATGATATATCAGGAGCGGTAGAAGATGTTGCAAAGAGCTATAACTTGGGTATTGTAAGACAGTATGGCGGGCACGGTGTCGGTCATGCCATGCACGAAGATCCGTTCTTATTTAATTATAGAGTGGGCGATCAAACTCTTATAAAATCAGGTATGGTAATTGCAATTGAACCTATGCTTAATTTAGGATGCGATGAAGTTTTTGTTGAAGACGATAAGTGGGGAGTCATTACTAAAGACAGAAAACCATCTGCACATTTTGAACATACCGTTCTTGCTACAGATGGCGATCCTGTTTTAATGACAACTTTGTTATAGGGTTTAAAACAACCCTACAAACCAATCCCATAATTTTTCAAGGTCACTCTTGCATTTTTCATTAAACTCGGCTGCTTTTTGTTGTTCTTGCAGTTCTCTTTGTTTTGCTTCTTCCTGACGTTTAAGAGCTTCTTCAGCTTCCTTTTTTTCTCGAATTTCTTTTTCTGCGTCCGTTTCAACATCAAATCTTAATACAGCACCGTCGTCACAAACTATTGTGGTAACTCCGGCTGCTGCGTCGCGTCTTATTCCTGTAACACCGTTTTTACCTATAAGTTTATTAGCATTTGCCAAATCTTTATCACTTAAATCATTTTCATTTCCGTCAAGTTTTCTCAATGCATCAAAAATTGCGTATCTTTTACTATTCAAATCAAGCGTGGCAAGTTTATCGCTTTTTTTACCGTTGCTGTATATTTTTTCGGTTGTTCCGCTATATCCGCTTTTTATATTTGTTCTTATATCACCCTGTTCTCCCATTTCTCTCTGGGTAAAATTGGTAATTTCAGTGTTTCGTGAAAAGTTAACCGTAAAATTTTTGTATGCACTGTTATTTGTAACAGTCAGTTTGCCGCCTATTGTCATATTTTCTCCTTTAATTATCTCGCTTATGTATATATAAAGTATTTAAGCTTAAAATAATTGCTAAAATGTAAAGTAATGTTAATAAGAATACCTCTGGACAAATAATTATGTGTGTTATACAATCAGTGTAAGTTATAAAATGAGGTTAGACATGGATCAGATTATTAAAATAGCTTGGGAATTAAATGAGAATACAGACAATCGTTACAAGCTTGTATATGAAATAGCAGAACTTGCAAAAAAACTTGTTGATGAAACTCAGATGAAAAAAGCCCGAGACGAGTTTGGTTTTGAGGAAGTTGCTACTGAAAGCGCTTATAAAAAGGAAAATCCTGTTGAACACGCTATAATGGTAAAAGCTTCCGAGTCAGATGATACCGAACTTGTAGGCTAAGTTTAAATTGTTAAAAATAAAAGAACTTCCTATAAGCGGAAGTTCTTTTTTATTGTAAAAAAATGTTAATACTATAGCAATTTTTAAAGTTTACAGAACTTACAACGAAAGGATGGTAATGTATGAACAAAAATAGTAAAAAACTTATGAATTTAATATGGGGGTTGTAGAACTATGTTGGTAAATGCAGCAAAAATATACTCTACATTAGGTAACCCCAATTCGCTTATTCCGCTTGGAGTAAAAGATGCGTCAAGTTGTTTAGGAATGACAGCCGGCTCATATGCAACAGGCAAAGAAGAAGGCGCAGACAGATTTATAGATGAATTCGGAACGGAAATTCTATGGTTGGGCGGTATTCCGGCTTTTAAGTGGATATTTGACAAGACCGTTTTTAAAGCTTACGGATTGGATTCTAAAATTGACCCGAGAAATTTAAAAGATAAAGAAATTTTTGATAAAATTAAACAGTTTGCCCCTACTGAAGAGATAAAAAATAATTTAGAAAAAGCAGGCAAAAACAGTAAATTGTTTAAAAATCTTGCGGCAACTAAGTTTGTTGTATCTACAGTACTTGCGGCCTTATCTTACGTAACATTGACAAGACTAAAACAAAAATATACAGAAAATAAAATCAGAAAGAATTTAATTAAAGAACATAATGAAAAAAAAGCAAGAGAAGCTAAAGAGAAACAAAATCAACAAAATCCTACATTTAAAGGAATCGGAGGAATTGTAGAAGAATTTGCATTCTCTCCAGTCAAAAATATGTACATTATGGATGGTTTTATTACGACTGAAAGACTTACTGATTCCAGAAATATGCAAGAATTTGTCGGTTATGCAATAAAAGAGGGGTCTTGTTTATTTTTCTTATACTATGCGGGAAGAAAAATTCAGGAACTTATGGAAAATCACGCCGCCAAAAAGTATAATAAATCCATAACTCTGGATTCAAGAGTATTAGAAGATGAGTTATTTAAAAAATCTTTTGAGGATGGCTCTATTTCGGCAAGTATTGAAGAATTTAAAAAAGCAAATACTTCAAAAGCAAATTTGTATGAATTTTTACACACAAATCCTGAAAATAAAATCGTTCAAATTGCTAAACAGTCTGATTTGATAAAGGAATTAAAAGGAACCGGCAAAATTGATACAAGAGCATTTATAGATTTAAAAGATATTGAAGGGGTAAATGATAAAGTATCAGAGCTCTATGAACAGTATAAAACGGCCCTTACTAAAGGCGAATCAACTGATAAATTTTTTGACGGGGTAAGAAAACTGAAAAGAAAATCAATAAGAAATAATATTGGTGCTTGTATTCTTGCTTTGGGCGTAATAACTCCTGCTGCCATGCTGATAAAAAGATTAACGGATAAATCAGGAAAAGAATTTCAAACTAAAAAAGAGATAAAAGAACAATTAGTCAGAGAGGGGGTTATATCTTAATATTATTTTTGTTATAATATTCATATGAAGAAATTATTGTTAGTATTGTTTAGTTTTTCTGTCATTGCGGTTTATGCCGACACATTTAATGTTTATAATAATGACAATTTTAATCGTGTTGGCACCATGCAAAAAACAAGAAGCGGAAATTATGAATTATATGATGAAAACTGGGATGAAGAAGAACTGATAAGCCCTTATTTTAACGAGGATAGTGATATGTATGACCAAACTCAGAACAATTTTGGTTCTTCGTCTCGTTATCCCGCTAGTAATACAAAAATATTTAACGCCCAGGGCAATCATGTAGGGACCATTAAGAGATTTGCCGGTAACAGAGGCTATGCTTATGATAATCGCGGAAACCAGGTCGGAACTTTCAGAACATATCCCGGGGGCAGAGGGGTAATGACTGATAATTTTGGAAATATCAGGGGCATATACAGGACAACACATTAATTCCGCGACAGTAAAATTACTTTACCCTGTTACTTTTTGGGTGCAAAAAAAACTCCCATTCGGGAGTAAAACCTATTTTAGTAAGATGTAAGATTATATAAGAGAGTTGTGTTATTTTTAA
>CALUVJ010000053.1 GCA_944324195.1 Candidatus Gastranaerophilales bacterium | reverse complement strand
TTTAATAGTTCGATGCCGGTCAAATATAACAGTGCAAACGGCACTATTGTCGTCAGCAGACTTAAAGATAAATTTTTTATAAATATTTTATCAAATTTGTCAGCAAAACAATAATGATATGAATAATCTATTCCGATACCGATAAGCGTCGTTGAAAAAACCATTGTAATAATCTGGAAGTTATCAAACCACAGCTTTGTTGCGACATAACCCGTCAGCATACCGAAAATTATGCTAAGCGCAATAGGAATTAAAACTTTTATACTTCTAAAGTAATAATAAGTCATAATTGCTATCAGAAGTGTCGACAAAAAACAGATAATATTAATACTTACAACAGAATTTGTACTTGTTGTATACGAGTGCACGGGACTTCCCGCCAGATAAATTTTAGAAGATGAATTTGTCAGGCTCTTTTGCAGCTGAACGATTTCAGCGATTTTTTTGTTGCTTAAATCAGGTGACAATCCCTCTTTGCTTTTAATCTTAACAGATAAAAAATCATAATATTTATCATCACTACTACTAACAGTCCGGTAAAATTTGCTGTTTGCGAGTATGAAATCATCAACAAAAAGATAAGGATCTTTATCTATCGCACTCAATTGTATTCCCGTAGGATTGTATAAGGCTTGAAGGCTGCGGGCATAAACTTCATCATATTTTTCATTTTTAAGTAGCTCCCGCGCACTATCAGAGAGGAAATTTGCCGGATGTGAAAGATATTGATTTAGTAAGTTGGAAACATCCGGTTTATTAATTTCAAAATAGTTTTTATCTACAGAATCAATAAAATTATCTCTTAATTTATCAAGGTTTTGAACGCTATCCGCTTCAAATACGACTTTTATAACCGATGCGGATTTATTAGCGATTGGAATGATATCTGTAGACGCCGCAATATCAGAAGGCAAAATAGTCTTTAACAAATTAGTTTCAACATTTCCTTTTAGAGTAAAACTCAGGAATACAAATAACGCCATAATAGCGAATAATACTATTAATTTTAAAAATTTTATCTGGTGAACCATATTACTGTTTTGTTTCCGTTTGTTTGTAAAATTTCAATCCCGCTTATATAGTTGCTACCTTTTACCGTAATTGAAGAAATATAATCCGCTGCCGCAGATTCTTCCTTCGGCTTCATGCCTAAAGTCCAGTTATCCGTTGTTCCGGTATGGTAGAAATTAAATTCTTTCTCTAATCTTGAATATTTTTTAGTAGAAATCGCATTCACGATATCATTGATTTGTTTATAATTTTTACCTGTATAATCAACGCTGGCTTCTATCGGGTACGTTGTATGGAAATACACACCTTTATCTTTCACAAACTCAAAATCGCCGCCGGAAATTAAAGGTTTTGCAAGATTTTGTACAGTTTTTTCCTGTTTAAATTTACATTTAACACTCTCTAAGGCAGGAAGTTTCTGCACAATATCCTCAAGCCTTGACGGGTAATCATAAACATCTGCAAAAACCGGAAGAGAAGCAAATGCAAATAAAAAAAATGCAGCTAACTTACTAATTTTCATCTCCGACGGCACCTCCGATTGCCCGCACTAACCCTGACGGCGGAACATAAATACTCTCGCCGGTTTCCGGATTTACAGCGATTTGCATTGTTGAAGCTTCAAAAATTTTCTCCCCTGTCCGTTTATTATACATAAAATATTTAATATTCAGAGCAGGTTCTATTGAAAGGATTTCCGTTTTGACCAGCAAGGTGTCCTCAAATTTTGCAGGCTTAATATATTTAACGTCCATTTTTGCAATCGGATAGGCGTACCCGTCTTTTTTCATATCTTTATAAGAGTAACCAAGCTCCGCAAAAAGATGACAGCGCGCTTTTTCCATATAGCGCATATAATTCCCGTGCCATACCACGTTCATCGGATCCAGATCTTCAAAAGACACCCATACTTCATAAGAGGATTTAGCTAAACACATCTTAAAGCTCCTTAAATATATTGTCGCATAAAAATACACCGGATGCGTATTTTTTATCGCCTGAAAAATATTCGTATGAAACCTGCTTATCACTCTTTTCCAGTTTTAAATTAACAATCCTGTCCGGCTCAATGATATTTGAAAATTTAATCCTTTTCCACTGTCCTTCCCCGAGATTTAAGTTGTAATGGATATTTGCAAACACTTTTGCCAGATATAGCTGTGCAACACCCGGTACAATTTTTAATCTCGGAAAATGCCCCTGAAAAAAGTTACACTGATTATAAATAAACATCTCGTATGTAATACTATTTTCATCTATCGTTCTATTAAGAATTACCGGAAGCGACAGATTTACATTGAAAAGGTGTCCAATCAAATTCTTGTTAACCTTTCCGTGTTGCGTCATTGGTATAATGTCAATGAACTTCCAATGCTGCGGGACGATTTCAGAATATTTTAACAAATGCTGTTTTAAAGTCTTTATTAATGCCGGAACACTGTTTTTTAGTAAATAATTCTGTCCTTCAGGCGACAATGCACAAAGACAAACCAGCTTCCCGTCATTCTGCATAATATAAGCGTCTTTAACCAATTCATTATTTTTCAGTTTCAATTCAAGCTCATCGGCTGAAATCCTTTTTTCATTTATTTTGAAAAGCCTGTCTGTACGCTGTTTAATATATAATTCACTTCCTCTAAGCTCTACCATATCATTAATGGTTACTTTCCCGCCGAAAACATAATCTGAAAGCACATCAATACAATTTTCTTTGACTTCAATGCGTACATTCCCGAACAATTTAAACGGGGAATTAGGGTGATTTTTGTATGCAATAGTACCGGTTTCGGTACTGCCGTAGATATCTGTTACATTTGAAAATTTTTCAAGGTATTCAAAATTCTCATCACTTAACGTTGAGCCGGCAGAAAATATATACGCCGGCGCCTTTGTGAATAGTGCATTATACTTTTGCAGGCAGCCAAGAAAAGCCGGTGTGGAAATAAGAATACCGTTTTCCGCCGTAACATTTTCCGGCAGGGTAACAGTGTCTGTAGAAATTTTTAAACCGCTATAGAGAGGAAACATCATGTGAAATGTCAATCCGAACATATGACACATTGATGTCGTAGACATTACAACCGCAGACTCTTTATTTTCTATCTTAAATGTCTTACTTAAATCTTCCGCCTCCCGTATCAGATTAAACAACGATTTTTGTATTACTTTTGCACAGCCGGAGGAGCCGGAAGTATAAAAATTAATCACAGCTTTATTAACATCAATTCCGGAAAAATCAAACCCCTCCAACTCGCCGTCAGACTCATACTCCGCAATATCATATTCAAAATCTATTCCGTTAAGTCTTGTTTTATCAGATATAAGATATATATTTTTACCGCTGAAAATTGAAGCCCAAAACATTATTATAAAACTGAAATTGTCCCCGCCAAGAAGAATTATATTATCTTTATTTTTTAACTTTACCGCCTGAAAGGCAATTCTTCTTTTCAATTCTCCGAATGTATATGCCCTGTCACCGTTAATAACGGCAATTTTATTGTCATATTCGGATGTCGTAAAGATTTCCAGCATCAAATCAAATTCCTTTTTCTGCATATAATTCGTACAATATATTCTACCATAAACAGCAGCCCGACAAGAAAATATGAAATACAGCCGTTATATAACATCCATATTTCGTCCGATTGAAATATCGTCCAGATTGATACGGCTAAATTAAAAAACAAAAACACGCACCATACGTAAGTCAAGTTTCTGGTATATATAAACGCCGGTTGTTCAAGCTTATCCCCGCAGGCTCTTGCAAACTTCTGTATAATAGTTTCCCTGCAAAAGAGTGAGCCGAAAAACATCAAAAAGATAAATGCATTACATATTGGAGGATAAAATTTCAACAAAACAATTCTTTTTATGTAAAAAAGAAACACAATACACAACGTTATTAAAATCGGTATAACAGGTTTTAATTTATTCATCCATATCCCTTATATTATACGGGGTACAACTTATAGCCCCTGCCGCAAAGCTTGCACGGCGTAAATAATTAATTATAAAAGTTTGTATATTGTTTCTACAATATCATTAAGTGTTCTGATTTTTTTAAATTCTTCCGGAGAAATTCTCTTTTCCGTAAACTGCTGCAAACGAACAGCCAGATCAACCGCATCAATACTATCCAGCTCTAAATCCGTAAACAAATTCGCCTCCGGAAAAAGCAGAGATTTATCCACTTCAAACTCTTCTTCCAGAATTTCACACAATTTATTAAAAATCTCTTCTTTTGAATATTTTTTATCCATTTTGCTGTTTCCTTACAAAATCGGCTATTGTTTTTACAGAATAAAAATATTTTTTATTCTCGTTTTTATCTTTGCTCATCTCAAGATTGAATTTCTTTTTCAATGCCATACCCAGTTCTAATGCATCAATTGAATCCAACCCTAAACCTTCATTAAATAAAGGCTCATCATCTGCAATATCGTCAACGGATATATCTTCCAACTCAAGGGAATCTATTATTAATTGTTTAATCTGAACTTCTAATTCCATAATACAGTATCCTATCATAAAAATTAATTTTTGTCATGGTATAAATTTTTTGCAATCAGTTTAGTTACCTCTGTTTTAAATGTAACCTCGTCCGGATATTTTTCCATAAGCTGTGCCGTGTCGAGTTCCCCCAGATAAGAAATTGAATACTCTACCGGTTCAACTCCTGCTTTATATACCGGTTCGTGAATTTGTAAGAAATCAAAACTTGTTTCCATATCAAGCATGACAATATTTTTGCGGGCTTTTTGTGCAATAAGCGCTGCACCGCGTCTTATCTTAGGGTATTCCCCTTTTTTATGTCTGGTTCCCATCGGGAATATTATGAGATTAAACCCTAATTCAAACATCTCACAGGCTTCCTTTGTCCACTCCTGCGCAGGAGTGCCTTCCGGAATAAAAATTCTGCTTACAATTCTTTTAAAAAACGGATTGTGCATTAATTTTTCAGCCACAAAGCAGGTGGAACACGGGATAATAGAAATCAATATCAAAATATCAATATAGCTCGGGTGTGTGGAAACAATTATTGAATTTTTTATATTTTTCAGGCGTTCCATATCATCCGATTTTATTTTAATAATTTTCAGGGCAAGAAGCATGTTTACAAAAAAGCGCCATGATTTTTGCAGTGTTTCGCCGTAACGAAGTCTTAAATCTTCATCCTTTCTGCCAAAAGCTTTTTGCAGCGGGAAAATAATATAGCTTATCACAAGCCCGCCGGCACCGAAAAAGGCAAAACAAAATAACACCAGAAATGCTCTGATTAAAGAGTTTATCTTATTCATTAATCACCCTGCACTCTCTAATGTAAATAACGGTGTGCGAATTAGACCACTATTTTTACAGAAAAACTCTGCATACTGTTCAAAAACATCTTTTCCGGAAGCGGAACTCATTGTCATTTTATATTTTAACGCAGCCGGAGAAGGCGTTTTGCATAATCTAAGCGCAAGTGCCCGATAATTCTCCTCCGGAGTTTCTTCCGCATAACATAATAAAGTTTTGCTGTAAGGCGCAATGACGGAGGTCAGCAGCCCGGAAGATATTGACCTGTCGTGAGAGGATATTGCAGTATATGGAACAGCTTTATGCGTATTCAAGAGAAAAAATCCCACAGGAAAATTATGCACGGAGCCGGCAAAAGTATTTGGCGAAACTTCACCGGCTTCGCTATACTGCGCGATTATTTTCTTTAATCTTTCCACTTCCCCGTACTGCGAACAAAAAACGATATTTTGTATATCATCATCATAAACCGAATTCATAACAGATAAAGCGCACTTATCCAGTTTACTGAGCCTGCGGCGCACTATCGGAGGCAAAAAACTCACATCCGCCTGCTCATAAGAGCTGATAACGTTACATTTTTCTACATAAAATTCAAATGATTTTTCTTTCATGGTACTATTATATTATAAAAATGGAGAGAAAATGAGTATTGTAATTACCGGTTATGAAGCTTTATGTAATTTAGGCAATAATATTAATTCAATCTACGAAAAAGCTCTTGCAGGTGATGCTTCGTGTTTTGAGGATTTAACCGGATACCTTAAAGATACCACCGTCCATGCCGGCATAATCCATTGCGAACTTCCGCAGATTTATGAGCCGGATTACAATATCCGCAACAACAGGCTGAT
Organism: Candidatus Gastranaerophilales bacterium; assembly: GCA_944324195.1. Classification (GTDB taxonomy): domain Bacteria; phylum Cyanobacteriota; class Vampirovibrionia; order Gastranaerophilales; family Gastranaerophilaceae; genus CAG-196. The sequence continues at coordinate 7,350 of CALUVJ010000053.1, read as the reverse complement.
ATTGAAAACCCTTGATTTATTGAAAGAAAAAATCAACAGCTTGCTTGATAAATATTCTCCTGACAAAATCGGTGTTATTGCAGCAACTACAAATTCGGGCGTTGAAGAATACGAAAAGTCACACAATCCTGCACATTTTGAACTCGGGAATTCTGCCTGCTTTTTACATAAACACCTTAATTTGAAAGGGTTTTATACCACCGTTTCAACAGCATGCTCCTCCGGAATTAAAGCATTTTCACTTGCAAGAGATTTAATTAACAATAATATCTCAGACGCTGTTATTATTGCGTGCGTAGATTCATTTACGAAATTACCGGTTTTCGGCTTTCATTCGCTGGAAGTTTTGTCAGACAAGCCTTCACTTCCTTTCAGCAAAAACCGCAAAGGCATGAATATCGGTGAAGCCTGCGCCATATTTATTGTAGAAAAAGATACGCAAGGCATCGAAATAAGGGGGCTTGGCGAAAGTTCGGATATTTATCACCCGACCACACCGGATCCACAGGCAAAGGAGGTAATAAAGGCGATATCAACTGCGTTAACCGATGCAAAAATTACCGCTAAAGATATCGACTACATTAATGCTCACGGAACCGGTTCTTCTGCCAACGATCTTATGGAAGCCACTGCGATTTCTGCCATTTTTGGGAATAAAACGCCTATCAGTTCTACAAAACCTCTCACCGGCCACTGTCTTGGTGCCGCAGCAGGAATCGAAACCGCACTCTGCTGCAAATTGCTTGATGACTTTAAAGGTATGTTTTATCCAAATATTTATGACGGAATATATGATGACAACCTGCCGGAGATAAAACTTGTAAAAGAAGAAGAACATTATCCGCAATGCAAAATCTGCATGTGCAGCTCTTTTGGATTTGGCGGAACCAACGCGATACTCATACTCGGACAAAATAATGGATAACAAAGACTACTTAGCAACAATACTTCCACATAAAAAACCAATGATATTAATTGATGATATCATAGATTATTCTATTGAAGAGAAATGGCTGAAAAGCTGTGTTACAATCCGTCCTGACAGCATATTTTTTGACAGAGAGCTTAACGGGATAGATTCTGTTCTCGGCATTGAATTTATGGCGCAAACAATAGGCTGCTACGCCTATTTCCGTAAACACTTGTCGAAACCGTCTGTAGGCTTTTTGCTAGGAACAAGACTTTACAACAACGCAATCAAAAAATTTGAATCCGGACAAACATACGAAATCCTTGTCAGAGAAGTTTTCGTTGCAGAGATTTACTCATTTGATTGTTTAATCTATAATAGTATTGGAGAAGAAGTTGCCAGCGCAACAATAAATGTTTATCAGAGCGACAACGAGGATAATATAAAGGAAATTTTGAATGGGTAAAACAGTTCTAGTAACAGGTTCCAGCAGAGGAATCGGCAGAGCGGCAGCAATTTATCTTGCTGAAAACGGTTTTGATATAGTATTACATTACAATAAGGGGCTGGAAAAAGTTCTGGAGGTAAAAAAACTAATTGAAGAAACCGGCAGAGAAGTACGGGTTTTGCAATTTGATGTTTCTGACCGCGAAGCCGCACGGGAAGCTCTTTTAAAAGATATTGAAGCTCACGGCGCATACTACGGCGTTGTTGTAAACGCAGGCGTTACGGCTGACAATCCTTTCCCTGCAATGGAAGATTGCGAGTGGGATAAAGTTATTAATACTAACCTGAACGGGTTCTATAATACTCTTCATCCGATTATTATGTCAATGATTCAAAACCGCAAAGGACGTATTGTCGCAATCTCTTCAGTATCAGGCTTAACCGGAAACAGGGGGCAGGTTAACTACAGCGCCTCAAAAGCCGGAATTATCGGCGCGGTCAAAGCTCTCAGCCGCGAGGTCGCCAAAAGAAATATAACAGTTAACTGCGTTGCTCCGGGGATAATTGAATCCGATATGACATCAGAAATTCCGGCAGAGATTGTTAAAGAATTGGTGCCATTGAAAAGAATGGGAACCGCAAGAGAAGTTGCCGGTGCAATAAACTATTTATTCAGTGAAGATGCAGGATATATTACCGGTCAGGTAATTTCCGTAAACGGGGGAATGTATCAATGACAAAAAGAGTTGTAATAACCGGAATGGCAATCGCAAGCCCGTTAGGTTCCACCGTAAAATCCGCATATAAAAGGCTTCATACTCTGGAAAATTGCGTTCAATACGGAGAAGATCTGGATAAATACAAAGGACTTCACACAAGATTGAATACCAGAGTAAAGGATTTTGTCCTGCCGGAAGATTTTACACGCAAAGTAATGCGTACAATGGGCGATGTTGCGGTTATGGCGGTTGTTACGGCAAAGCAGGCTGTTGAAGATGCAGGCTTGACCGGTAATCCGATTATTAGCAGCGGACACACCGGCGTAAGTTACGGCTCTTGCAGCGGCTCAACGGATGCTATTATGGACTTTTATTCAATGTGCGTTAATCACGAAGTAAAAAATTTAAACTCCGGTTCTTACATTCGTATGATGTCACACACCGCAGCTGTGAATATTTCGTTATATTTTAAAACCCACGGCAGACTAATACCGACCTCAACAGCCTGCACTGCAGGCTCTATGGGAATAGGTTCCGCCTACGAAGCAATCAAATCCGGCCAGCAGACCGTTATGATTGCAGGCGGAGCAGAAGAATACAGTCCGAGCAATATCGGCGTCTTTGATACCCTTTTTGCAACGAGTGTTAAAAATAACACCCCGAAACTAACCCCGTCACCTTTTGACAAAAATCGGGACGGTCTTGTCATCGGAGAAGGCGCCGGAACTTTAATTTTAGAAGAATATGAACATGCAAAAAGCCGCGGCGCACATATTTACGCAGAAATTGTCGGTTATGCAACCAATACCGACGGCACACACATTACAAACCCGAATACAGAAACAATGACAGAAGTCATGAAACAGGCGCTTATTTCAGCGAATCTTTCCCCGCAAGAAATCGGATACATTAACGCTCACGGAACAGGGACCGTAAACGGTGATATCGCGGAATCTCAGGCAACATACAGCGTATTTAAAGATAAATGCCCCGTAAGTACACTCAAAAGCTACACCGGCCACACCCTCGGCGCCTGCGGAGCAATTGAAGCAATACTTAGTATTGAGATGATGAATAATAACTGGTTCTGCCCGACATTGAACTTAAACACACCTGATGAACGCTGCGCGGCATTGGATTACATAATGTCAACACCAAGAGAACTCCAAACCGAATATATTATGAGTAATAATTTCGCGTTCGGCGGAATAAATACATCTCTAATCTTGAAAAGAATTTAACCCGTTACATGTGTATCGGATTATGTCTTTCAAAATCATTTTTGTTTCTAATTTCTTGCAGCAGAGCCTTTGCAGCCTGTAAAGTTTTTGGAAAATATTTTTCTATGTGGTCTTTTGACTGACAATCACCGTTCATAAGCAGAGTATAACATTCTGCAAACATTTCTTTTTGGTTTAAGGTTGCATAACATGTGTTATAGTCGATTATACCCTGATCAATATCTACTATTTTAGTAAAATCAGGTTCAGATTTATATTGAACTTTTCCTGCGGCGAGATAGCCTTTAAGTTCCTGCTCAAACGTATCTTTAAATGAATTTTCTGATGAAGGACTGTTATTCAAATATCCGTTATAATCAATAGCGTGTCCGAGTTCATGGATTACTATTTCACGCAGACTTGTAGCATCGAACGATTTCTTCATATCTTTAGAGAGTATATTGGGGAAATTATATAAACCAGCGTCAATAATTGTTATATCATCATGTAGTAATGAGTAATACCCTCCTATTCTCACATCACTATTCTTCCTTGAGTATGGATTATCATTTACTTTCATTTTAGAACATTCTTTGCTTAAATCCCATAAGACTTCTCCGGGAAGTTCACTTATAGTTTTTTCCAGCGCTGCACGTTCATATTCTGTTGTGTTCTCAAGCAAATCCGCAAGATCTATACTTGAAGTTTCGCCTGCGCTGTTTTTAATATTAATTTCAGTACCATTTAGACTAACAGTAAAATTTGCACCTCTGTAATTACTATTTTGTACGCTGCTTTGTTTGTTAGTAAAATTTGTAGTTGTATATTGTTTGATAAATTCATTCAGGTGAGCTGCTGCATATTGCTTTGTTCTATCATCTAAGTCAGAGGATTTAATATCACTAATTAAGTCGCCGCCTTCTGTTGCCTTTTTATAGGCAGCAAATATAAACGGTGCGTGTTCAAAATCAATCATATTTAAGTTCGCAATAAATTGTTTTGAATCGTTTGTTTCCAAGAACTTCATTAAGTTGTCAGCTATTGGCGAATTTACTGTTGATACACCATTTTTATGTTTGATTGTATAGATATAATCTCCGTTTTTATTAAAATAATGTACTCCTTTATTGTCAATTCTTTTGGTTGGTTTACCGTTTTTATATTCAATAGAATACAAGAATTGACCTTTGCTATCTTCTGCCCAGAGTTCTTTTTCCGAACTATTTCGTATAGTTATTTCAATATTATTACCGTTTCTGTCTTTATAGTTTTCTGTTTGCAAAACACCTTTCCAGTTATAAACCCTTGTTTTACCTCCGCTGACCTCAACAATTTCGGAGTATTCATAGATGTCAGCCGGCAGCGTTAGAGTTCTAATAACACGTCCTGTATTATCGTATTCTTTTACATTAAAGTTTTCTGCCGTATACCCGTAATCACCAAGCTCCGGAGTGACAGCAAGCTTTGTTTTGCCGGTTGCTTTGTCAGTAACAGTATATGAATATACCGGTCTTACAGCGCCCATATATTCATCCGTTTCAGGTGCGACATTCTTTCTTGTAATTTTATACTTGTCGGACGGATACATTTTTCTTAAATTTTCCGGTCTGTAGTTATCTACTACAAATTCTTGTTTCAATCCTCCACCGTTGCTTCGTACTGTAATAGGAGTGCCTTTTTTTACAACTTCATTCATATTCCAAGCAGCATCATTTAATACAATTAGTAAATTAGTATTATTTGTAATTTCCAATTTTGAAGGGTTTTTGTTCCCCATATCAATCAAGTTTTGTTTTGCAATCTCCCACCAGCTGGAATCCTTTTCTAACGTAATGCTCGTTGTTTGATACCCCGAGCTATCCAGTTTGTCATATAACTGAATTTTATAGCTTTCTTTTTCATCCTGAGGAGAACAATTTATATACCTTGCCAAATCTTCTACCTTTGGAATAAATTCTTCAGGGAATTTAATTACACCACCCACATCAAATGTTTTTACCCGTCCGCCATTATATGATTTTATTCCGTCTTTATTTACCTCAATAAATTTGTCGTAAAGAGGTGTGCCTTTTTCTATGCCCAGAGTCTTAAAAAGTTCATTTAAAGTTAGCCCGTTAGGTGCATATCCATAGAAATTGCCATTTTCATCAAATCTTATTTCAAATCCATAGCTGTAGTCGTTTTTTATAGGATAATTATACTGAGAATGATTCATGTAATGGCCAGATGTATATTTGCCGTTTTCACCATAGTTCAGCGTTATGGTGTTTTCTTTTGTAAAATAATCATTTTTTCTTTGATGATGCATTGTTCTCTGAGTTAATCTACCGTCCTGATACGTGTATTGTTCATCTGTTGTTTCTTCCGGATTTAATCTTGTTTCTTTGTATACAAGCTGGCCGTCGTCGTTATACTCGAAATTTGTAACCTGCTCAACCCCTTTTACATTTTCTGTAAGTGATACAAGCAGCTCTTTGTTGTTTTCAATTTGGAAAACTTCTGTTTTTAGCGCACTTTTAATTGCTTTTTGCTCAGGATTGCCAGTTTCATCATAATTAATTTCTGTTATCGTACCATCTTTTTCAAATGTACTAAATTCTGGCAGATTATTTTTAAAGTTTGTTGTTTTTACACTTTTATCAGCGTAAGTAATAACTTCGCGGTTTAGTGTTCTGTCAGCATTGTAATTTCTTACTATTTCTTCACCGTTATCTCCTGTAGTATTAATTTGTGAGCTTTTATCTGGATAAATTGTTTCATTTGTACCGTCCTGATACGTAATAAGTATAGTTTTATGTGACTGAGCGTCTGTAAGTACAGAGGATTCTTTAATATTCTTGCTTTCCTGAGAGAGGAATTCCAAAAAATTAAATAAATCCTGCTGTGTGATATTTTCTAATTTATAATCACTTATAAGCCTTGCAGCTTCTTTCATGGATAAATTGTTATTTTTGGCGAATAGCTTAATCTTGTTGATAAATTTATCAATTTCTTCGTTGTCAATAACACCGTCATTGTTTTCGTTTATGACGCCTGAAAATAATTTAATCTTTTCATCGGATAATTTATCAATTTTTATGCCGCCCTTAATGTTATCAAGATTAAAACTTACACCATTTTTCTTTTTACCAAATGTATAATCAGAAAAATCACCCATGATATTTACACTCCTATAATACTACATTTACCTGTATCGGAACACAGGCCACTAATCTTTAGCAATATTACGAGCTGTAAACTGTCCGAGAAAGACTCGCGCCCGGCTGAGCCGGAGCCATACTTGTATCAATCGCTACCGAGAGCGTATGAGCCAAATGCGGAAGCCACTCAGTGGCCGAGTCTTTTGAGTGGCATTCTGCCGAGCAAAACAATCCGGTGAATTGTTTTGCGAGAGGAAAGCGGGTTGACCTGCGTTATCCCGCCTGACAAATCAAAGATTTGAAACGGCGGTGATATTATGCTCGCCTGCTCCCCTCGTTCTCACGAGGTGACACTGCGAGCATCGGCTTACGCTTTGAGCAGGGCAAGCTGGCGACGGAGAACTGTTTTATCTGATTTTTCATTTTAAACCAGTTTCACGATCGTTATAGTTTTATGTCGAAGATATTTATTGTATAATGCAAAGGATGTTGAGAAGGGTTATCACTGGTTATAGTTTCCTTTCGAAAGTATTTATTGTATAATAACACAATCATGAATAACGTCTGCAATAATGTTATAGTTTCCTTTCGAAAGTATTTATTGTATAATCACGGCGGCAAACGCTTAAACGCAGGACGTGTTATAGTTTCCTTTCGAAAGTATTTATTGTATAATAATATCTGCCTCATCCGTATGAACCTCTAAGTTATAGTTTCCTTTCGAAAGTATTTATTGTATAATCTGTGATTTTGCCTGCTACAACAAACTACGGTTATAGTTTCCTTTCGAAAGTATTTATTGTATAATATGACAAACTTAAGAATTGAAGAAATGACGGTTATAGTTTCCTTTCGAAAGTATTTATTGTATAATACCAAACTCTAAAATCTACTATAGACAAGGAGTTTGGTAT
>CALUVJ010000052.1 GCA_944324195.1 Candidatus Gastranaerophilales bacterium | reverse complement strand
CTTTGACTTATCGGGTGACATAGGTTGTTATTCCATGTTTGTTTTGTTTTTCCTTGTCACCCTCTGCTGACCTTGCTACTAACTGGCTGCCTTTGACTTATCGGGTGACATAGGTTGTTATTCCATGTTTGTTTTGTTTTTCCTTGTCACCCTCTGCTGACCTTGCTGCTAACTGGCTGCCTTTGACTTGTCGGGTGACATTGGTTGTTATTTGTCATGCTGAACTTGGTTCAGCATCTTGCCAACTTGGCGTTATACTTGATTTCTTTCCCTGTCACTGCCGCGAAAATCTTTGATTTTCGCGGCAGTCCACTGGATTGCTTCGCTGCGCTCGCAATGACAATCACATAACCACCGCTTCACTCTTTACCCCTCACCCTTCACTCTTCACGCTTACCATCCATTTACCCCCCCCCTTCTTAGCCTTGCTCAATCCAACTGCGGATTTTTTCGCCGGCTTCGGCATCGTCAACACCGTCAAATTCACGTTTTAATTCTCTTAACGCTTCACGAATTTCTGCGCCGGAAGTAGGTATAGGTACCGGTCTGTTTTGCTGTTCCAATAAACCTTGCTGTAATTGTGACTGTTTCTGGATTAAATCGGCAGCATTAACGCTCAAATCTTTAATTTGTTTTTCCTGAGCTTCGTTCATTTCTCTAAGCCGCATAAGTTCTTCTTCCTGAGCAGCCTTTGCAGCATTAATTTTCTGGGTAAGTGCTTTATGCCCGAAGAACAAACCGAAAGCCAGAAGAGCTATTGCAAGCCACCAAGGGTTTCCGTGTTCTGCTTTAATCGGAGCTTTAACATTTTTGTCACCGGCCATAAACGGATCCAGAGAATCTGCAAATGCGATTGTTACATTTTCAGGATCTGCTTTTGGGCTTGCTGCATGTGCAACCAGTTCTTTCAACTCTTCAAGAGTTAATTCTACAGGTAGTGCGTCTTTTTCGAGAGTTACTGCTATAGATATTTCTTCCAGTGTTCCCGGTGACATATATTCGTTAGTCTGAACTTTTGTAACACCGTATTGAGTTTCACGGGCCGTTCTTGAATAGCTTCTGTTCTGCGAAGAATCAGAACTTCCGGCCGGCAGACCGTTTGGAAGATAAACGCTTACCGCGTTTGTATTTTTATTTGTATCCATTGTCTGGTCGCCCAAACCTTCTGAAAAAGTTTGTTCTGTAACTGAAGCTTTTCTGTTGGGATCATATTCTATAGTAAATTTTTCTACAGGAGCTTGTTTTAAGAAGGTGCTTACTGTCGCAACATACTTGCCTTGCCCGATAAGTCTGTTTAACTGCGCCTGAACTTTTTCCTGCATATACTTGTCATTTTCCTGCAGCCTTGCAAGCATCTCGGATTGTGCATCAATAAGGCTGTTATAAACATGCCCGTTTGTATCCGTAATTGAAATGTTTTCTGAAGTAAGTCCGGAAACACTTCCCAAAAGCAGGTTTGATACGGCCTTAATAGTACTCATACCAAGAGTTTCTCCGACTGCAACCTGCAGTTGAACAGTTGCAGTAACAGGTTTTTGCATGGAAGAAAACATCGTTTGTTCAGGAATGGAGATGAATACGGAAGCATTTTCAATACCGTCAATTCTTCTTATTAAACGGGCTAATTCTCCGTTCATAGCTCTTACAAGTCTAATTCTTTTATCTTCTTTAGTAGAAGTAAAATCACCTTTATCAAAAATCTCCAGACCGACATTTTGATCGTACAAACCGCTTTCAACAATTACCATAATGGCTCTGTCTCTTTGTTCTGTTGTACATTTTTTCATCCCCGGAGTGCAATCACCCTTTTTAAGGCGTAAAACAGATTTTGTACCGTCAACCGCTCTGGAAGCCACTATATTATTGCGGGCAAGTAATGCTTGGATTTCCAATGCTTTACCCAAATTATCAGTTGTTAATAAGTCGACATCTTCTTTTAAAGGTTCTTTACTTACATCAACAGGTTCTCCGGATTTTTTAGAAGCCGCAACAGAGCCGATGATTATAAACACAACCAGCAAGAGGACGAGACCTCCCGCTATTGATGCTAAAAGAATTTTGTTCTCCAGTAACTTTTTAAAATCCATATTCCTGCCCTATAATAAATATTATACACATATCTACATAATATGAGAAGTCTAAATTTGTATTTGCATTATTTTATCATACGCTTGTATGACTTTTCCGGTTGCTGTCGTTGCAACATTGATTGCAATTTCTGCCTTTGACATTGCTACCATAACATCATGGATATCAACATTTTCAGAGCCCATCATTGCATCTTTTAATAAATTATCCGGAGCTTCCATTGTTGTATTCAGGTTTTCCACAAGACCTGACATTACGCTTTGAAAATCAGCAGTTGCGGGCTCTTCAACCCTATTCATTCTTGCTGAAGGAATACTACCCCAGCTGTCAAGTTTTGTGTGCTGAATTCTTGCTTCTAAATCATATCTCGGATAAAACCCGTTAAACATATTTTTCACCTCTTTTTATTTTGGTTATCGGATATTTTGGAAAATAATTTAGATAATTATTCTAAAATACTCCATTTGTACTATCGTTTTAATAATTATTAAAGAAATGTCAATATTTACCGTTAGTAATACCATACTTTATCATTACCCTGCCGCCTTAAAGGGCGAGAAAGAATAGGAATATTATGAATTTACACGAAGAATGTCTGTTAAAATATTTACTCCATCCGCTTGATTTGCTTCAATCAACAGAAGCGTTAAAAATCAATAATAATTTGATAGAAAAGAATCTTTACGGGGAAAATTTCCTTGCAAAGAAATCTAATATTAACTATACTAGATTGTAGTTTATTTTCGGGAGAGAGCCAGAAATGAAAAATTTAATTAAAACCAAATGGTTTATATACGGTACTTATTTATTACTTGTTTTAGCAACTTTATTAATCGGTTTTGTCCTTTTACAGAACAACAAAACTTTAAAAAATGTCATTGTCTCGTTTTTTGAAGTTGCTGAAAACAGAACTTTCGACTACAGACAATCTCTGCAGGTAGTACATAAACGTCCGATACCTAACAATGATATTGTTGTCCTTGCAATCGATGATGCAAGTCTGGAATCTTTGTGGGAAAAATACGGAGAATGGCCTATACCAAGAAATGTGTATGCAGATTTAATAAATTATCTTGAACAAAAACATCCGCAGGCAATAATTTTTGATTTAATGTTTATAAAGTCTATCCGTGCAGCGGAACAAGCTGACGAATACCTTGTGAATACTATGAATAAGTATAAAAATATCTATACCGCAATGAATTTTGACAATCAGACTTCGGATTTGAGAGAGCCGATTGAATTGCCCGAGAGATTATCTATAAATATAGAGAACAAATCCAATACAGATATAAAAACAAAATACGGATTTTCAAATTGCCGCCCAATCCTGCAAGGGCTTCTTGACGGAAATGTAAATGTCGGTATGACTAACATTGTAAGAAGCAGCGACGGCATTATAAGGTATATCGCTCCGATAATGGTATACAAAAACAGATACTATCCTTATCTTACATTCAAAGCGGGTGCAGATTATGTTGCAAAACAGAATCAAAAAGATTTTGTTATAGATTCTGATGCAAACTTACAAATCTTACAGACTAAAATCCCTCTTTCAAAAAACGGAGAAGCTATTCTGAACTGGTACGGGCCAAGCGGCACACATACCGTTATTCCAATGTATAAAGTAATAAAGGATATAACAAATCCGAATCAAAAAAGTATTACAAATTTTGACTTTGAGAATAAAATCATAATAATCGGTACAACTGCAGTAAGTCTGCATGATACAAAAAGCGTGCCGGTTCAGGAAGGTGTATATCCCGGCGTAGAAGTTCACGCAACATTTTTAAATAATATTATAGATAATAATTTTATACATAAAACAAGCTTTATTATTGACATACTTATAATCGCGGGGGTAATTGCAATCGTAGGCGGTATTGTCATGTTATCTACCTCCACACTTTTTGCCCTGTTATCTACTATACTCTTTGGAATTGCTTATTTATTCATATCATACTACACGATGGAATTGTTTAACTTATGGATACCTGTTGTACTTCCTGTAATTTCAATAATGGCAGCTTTTGCGCTTTCATTCCTTGCAAAATATCTTATGAAGGCCCGTGATTTTGAATACCAGTATAAACTGGCTACAATTGACGGACTGACTGAACTTTATAATCACAGATATTTTCAGGATACCTTAAGGAAACAAATCGACATTGCAAGAAGATATAATCAGGCTTTTTCCTTAATCATTGTAGATATAGATTTTTTCAAAAAATTCAATGACACATACGGACATCAGACCGGGGATGCTGTTTTAAGACAAGTAGCAAAGATTCTTAAAAACAATTCCCGTGCAACGGATTATGTTTGCAGATACGGCGGTGAAGAGATGACAATTATACTTCCAAACACTTCTGCAGAAGATGCTTTATTCAATGCAAACAGAATTTGTAAAGCGGTAGCTGATACGCCGTTTCATCTTACTCCGGTCGATAAAGTCAATGTTACAATAAGTCTCGGAGTTGCAACTTTCCCCGATAACGCGCAAACCCCTCAGGATTTAATTGAATGGGCGGATAAAGGACTGTATTATGCAAAAGAACACGGCAGAAATCAAGTTGGTCGTTACTAATAAGCTTCACGCATAAGAATATTAGTGTTAACATTTTTTTACAAATATTTATTAATAAACTACTTGATAATTATTTTTTAGCGACTTAAAATGTTAATTGGTCGAATATTTTTATCAAGTTTGGAATCTTGAAAAACAGAAAGTAGGTTAAAAATGAAAGATGGTATCCATCCAGATTATAAAAAAACTGTTATCAAGTGTGTTTGCGGTAACGAAATTGAAACAGGTTCCGTTGTAGATAATCTTACAGTTGAAATTTGTTCAAACTGCCACCCGTTCTACACAGGTCAACAAAAAATTCTTGACTCTGAAGGGCGTGTTGAAAGATTCAAAAAACGTTACGGTGCAAAATAATAGTTTCGTTAAGATTTTACATAAAAAAGACCCGTTTTATTCGGGTCTTTTTTATTGACAACCTGTATTAAATCAAGGTAAAATCGAGTTATGGCAATTGTTTATTTATCATTAGGTTCAAATATCGGCGACAGGGTTGGCTTTCTTCAGCAAGCAACCAGTCTTTTAAGTGCCGTTCCCGAAATAAAAATTGTTGCCACTTCATCTTTTTATGAATCCGAACCGTGGCAGATGGATTCCGATAACTGGTTTGTAAATGCAATTGTACAAATATCCGCCACAATATCTCCTGAAAAGCTGCTAAAAGAATGTCAGCGGATAGAAACACAGCTTGGCAGAAGCAAAAATCACAGGAGTGAGAACGGTAGTTATACCGACAGAACTATCGATATTGATATTTTATTTTATGATGACAAAATAATTAATACTCCTGATTTAACTATTCCGCACAAATTTTTTCACAAAAGAGCTTTTCTAATGGTTCCGATGCTTGAAATTGCACAGGACTTTGTACATCCGCTTTTTGGAAAAACAGTTGCTCAACTGTATGACGAACTTGAAAATCCTGAAATGGTTGTTTTGTATGGAACAAGGATTTAAAAAAGCCATCCCCCACCCTAACCCTCCCCGCAGGAGAGGGAACGTTGCAATTATCGGAGGCGGCGCAGCAGGGTGCTTGTGTGCATATTTTCTTATAAAAGCCGGATATGAAGTTACTGTTTTTGACAAAGGCAGCCCTTTAGCCACACTTCTTCCGACAGGCGGCGGACGCTGCAATCTTGCGCATGCCGAATATGATTTTAAAGAACTGGCAAAAAATTATCCAAGAGGCGAAAAGTTTTTGTATTCAGTTTTTTCAAGATTTTCTACTTATGACACAATTGCACTGTTTGAGGAATTGGAAATTAAAACCTACACGCAAGAAAACGGCCGGATTTTTCCGACTTCTAACAGTGCAAAAGAAGTCAGGGAAAAAATTCTTGAAAGAATAAAAAAAACAGAATTTGTGAAAGAAAAAGTTACTGCGATTGAGGTGGTTGAAGGCGGATACAAAATAATATCAAGTCCTTCAAGCGGAGGGAAAAATTCTTACTTTTTCTCTCACGTAGTTGTTGCAACAGGTGGGAAATCTTCGTTTGATTTTCTAAGAAAACTAAATATTAAAATAATACCGCCCGTTCCTTCTCTTGTGGGTCTTAATTGCGACATTAAGATGCCTGCAGGGATCGTGCTCAAAAATGTATTATCAAAAGATTTAAATATAAAAGATGATATACTCTTCACCCATTTTGGAGTCTCAGGGCCATTGATATACACAATTTCTTCAATAAAAGCCAGGGAAAAATTCCCTTACAAATTAAGTTTTGACCTTTACTCTTTTGAATTTGAATTGCAAAAACTTTTAAATCTTTATCCCCATAAGGATTTTAAAAATATACTGTCAGAAATTTTTCCTTTAAATTTTGCAAAAGCAATTCTCGGTGAGTTTGCGGAAATTAAAGCTTGCAAAATTGACGGAAGGACAAGAGATTATATTCTGAATAAAGTTCATAATTTTGAACTGACCGTTACGGGAACAAATAAGGGAGAAGAAACGGTTAGCGCAGGCGGAGTTGATTTATCTGAAATTAACCCAAAAACAATGGACGCAAAAAAATATCCGAACCTTTATTTTATCGGAGAAGTTCTGGATATTGACGGTTTCTGCGGAGGGTTTAACCTCCAAAATGCATGGTCGACCGCTTTTGTCGCAGCAGAAAATATCAAACTATCTAACTAACAGCACAAACCACGGGTTAGCTTTTGTGTTATCGCCAAAATGCGAAAACTGAATCATGCCGCGCTTTTTGATTTTTAAAAAGCCTGTTAGAGGGTATTTTTCTATCTTGGAATTTCCCGTAGTAAATCCATAATGATAGAAATTTCTGTCCGTATCATTCAACAGAATTATTTTGTAATTAATCTTGTCTTTTTTGACCTTCAAAGAATTGGTATTCGGTGAAAACTCGGAAATCTTAATTATCTCAAAATCAGGGAAAAGCGCTTGCACTTCTTCTTCAGTAAGCTCTCTGCGGTTCAATATGCCGTCAGTATAAGTATAATCATAAAACTTCAAATCCTGATTGGAATATCCGATTAAATCACCGTTTTTGATAAACTCATACTGACATCCGGTCGTGAACGCAAATGTGCCGTCTGAATTATAGAATTCCGAATAACTTCCGGTACCGTCAGAGACAAATTTTATAAAATAATCATTGTCATTTCTTTTTACATTATCAGTCCAAACATCATTAACAATTTTTAATTTGCCTTCTTCCTTGATGTTTTTATAGTGAATATTTTTTAAATCAGCAGCCTGAGAGACAAGTGTCAAACTGCCTATAACTAACAAACTTAAAAATATCTTTTTCATTAAAAACTCTCCTGATAAATTATTATATCCTAACATTTGAGTTACTGCAACAAAATTGAAATTAATAAAAAGATTGACACATCAAGCTTTAGTGGCGCGATTGTCCTGTTTTCACACGTGTGTATATTTTTGTATTATAATAGTTTTGTTGTAGAATTTCAGGAGGGAGTATGACAAATAATGTTATCTGTATCAAATGGGGAACAAAGTTTGGCGCGGAATATGTGAACAGACTTTACCATATGGTGGAAAAAAATCTAAAGTTGCCGCATAGATTTGTATGTTTTACAGACAATTCCGAAGGTCTGGCAGAAGGTATTGAAACACGGGATTTGCCGCCATATGAAGATAATCCCAATATCGGAGACAAAGGATGGAGAAAGCTCTCTCTCTTTAATGAAAAACTTGCAGATCTAGAAGGTACTGCACTGTTTTTGGATTTGGATATAGTAATCAGAAGCGATCTTACTCCGTTTTTTGAAGCTGAAGGTGAATTTCTTATTGTGAAGGATTGGGACTTTCCGGATGATATTATCGGCAATTCTTCGGTTTTTCGTTTTGAAATCGGCAAACACCCTGATGTTTTACAGAATTTTTATAAGCTGGGTAATGAAATCAGGCATGATTACAAAAACGAACAGGCATTTTTGTCTTACGAAATGAAACGAAAAGGGATTTTAAAATACTGGGATAAGAGCTGGTGTGTAAGCTTTAAGAGAAATTGCCTGCAGCCGTTTCCGCTGAATTTCTTTCTGGAACCTAAGGATCCTGTTGATGCAAAAATTATTGTATTTCATGGGCGTCCGACTCCGGAGCAGGCATATAACGGATTTATGGGTAAAGGCGGGCTCAGATATGTAAAGCCGACAAAATGGTTGGACAAGTATTACAAGTAGGTGATAGTATGCTAATTTTAGAAGTCTTAATGACTATTTTATTTTCTATGTTTCTTCCGTTTTATTATATTGAACGTGTTATTCATAAAAAATCTCATGGCTGGAAGGAAAAGTTTGGCGGTGTCGGGCTCGATGAAAACGGTGAAAAAATAATATTCCCGGAAGATAAAGTCATACATATTCATTGCTGCTCGGTAGGGGAAGCTCTCGCGATAGAGAACCTGTTGAAATCAATCCGCAGAAATTTCTCCGATTACAAACTTGTTGTTACGACTTTTACTTATGCAGGTCAGCAGATTGCGCAAAAAAAGTTTAAAGATATTGCGGATTACATAACCTATTTTCCGTTTGACAATCCGATTCCTGTTAAGAGATTTTTATCTAAAATCCATCCTGATATTTCTATTATAGCGGAGACAGAAATCTGGCCTTATTTCGCCTATAGCTGTCAAAAACGAAATATTCCCCTTATTATGATAAATGCAAGAATTTCTGATTTGTCCTATTCGTCTTATAAGAGAGCCAAAATGTTTTTTAAGGTGGTGCTTGCAAATTATAGAGCGGTTTACGCGCAGAGCGAGGAGGATAAAGAAAAATTTATCTCAATCGGGCTGGACCCTCAAAAAGCGGAAGTTATGGGAAATTTGAAATTT
The DNA here is from genome assembly GCA_944324195.1 of Candidatus Gastranaerophilales bacterium. Classification (GTDB taxonomy): domain Bacteria; phylum Cyanobacteriota; class Vampirovibrionia; order Gastranaerophilales; family Gastranaerophilaceae; genus CAG-196. The sequence continues at coordinate 4,605 of CALUVJ010000052.1, read as the reverse complement.
GATATAGAACCTTCTGAAGAAAATGTTGAAATAGGGCAGGATGGATACAGGATTTTTCTTGCAGGAAGCACGCATAAACCCGAAAACGAAATTGTAATTAACACATATAAGAAGTTAAAACAGAAATTTAGTAATTTAAAATTGTTAATAGCTCCGAGACATCTGGAGAGGGCAGAAGAAATTAAAACGCTTCTTAAAAAGTATGACTTGGCGTATGGGTTAAGGTCGGAAGATGACAAGTTCTCTGATAAAACCGATGTTATAATTTTAAATACACTTGGTGAATTAAAGAAAATGTATTCAATATGTGATATTGCATTTGTTGGCGGAAGTTTTAATAATACAGGCGGTCATAATCCGCTTGAAGCTGCAATTTTTGAAAAGCCTGTTGTGTCAGGTCCTGCAGTATTTAATTTTAAAGATATTTATGATGTTTTATGCAAATCAGGAGCCGGAAAAGTTGTAAAAACTCCTGAAGAGTTTTATGAGTATTTAAACACATTGCTTGAAAACCCTGAAATATATGACAAAACTAAAAATGCATGCAAAAATGTCTTTGTATCCAATAGAGGTGCAATTGATTTTGTTATCAGCAAAATAAAAAATATAACTAATACGAAATAACAATCAGATTACGCTCGTAAACTTCTTCAAGAGGAAGTGTATAAGTTATAATTTCTTTTACTTTTGCATTAAATTTTTTTAATACTTTATCTGCATTGTCAAGTTCATCAGGAGTTTTTCTGGATTTGTACGCAATAAAATACCCGTTCTTTTTAAGAAGCGGAAGCGCATATTCGCAAATCTTGCTTAAGTCTGCAACTGCACGGCTTGTTATAATATCAAATTTTATGCCTTTAAGATTTTCAACCCTGTCACAAATAACTTCCAAATTCTGAAGATTTAATGCAAGTTTCATTTCATTAATTGCATTAATTTTTTTTCTTATGCTGTCTATTCCGGTAACTTTAAACTGCGGATACTCAATAGCTACAGGAACGCAGGGAAAACCGCCGCCGCAGCCGATATCCAGGATGTCGGCATATTTTATTCCGTATTTTTCAAAAAATAACTTTATACTGAGAGAATCGTAAATATGCTTTTCAAAGAGAAACTTTTCATCATTTTTTGATATAAGATTCACTTTTGAGTTTTCCAGCAGGAAAACTTCTTTGTATTTATCAAAGTCGGCCGTAATTTTAAATTTATCCATATTTTTTCTCTATATCATCAAAAACATCTTTTGCCATACGCAGTTTCATGTCTTTTATTCTGTTTTCAATTTTGGAAATGTCTACTGAATCTCCGAAAGCTTGAGCAAGTCTGCGAGCTTTGTAATACTCTATCAGCGCCTTTTTATTTAAAGAAATACTATTGTAATAATAATCGCCGAGAGCAAGTGTCGCTTCTAACAGATAAAAGTCCTCATTAATGAATTCAGCGCTTTGTTTTGCTTCAAGAAGGTAATCCAAAGCTTTTTTATCTTTTTCTTTCTCGCATATTTTTGCCAAATAAGAAGCTGTATAATATATTCCGTCATAATTATTTTTTGATTTTTCCAGATTATATGCATTTTGAAAACAATCTCTGGCATCTGAATAATTTCCGTTATCATAATAACAGGAACCCATATTAGAATAAGCAAGTGCTTTATACGGGTTGTTTCCGTTTAGAGTTATGCATTTGGAATAATATTCAAAAGCTTGTTTTTCATCTTTTCTATCGTCATTCGCCAATGCATATTTGAAGTATAACTCAGCAAGAGTGTCATCATCCGTATTATCGTCTAATGATTCTAATGCTTTTTGATAATAAGAATAAGCTTCATCAGGATTATCCATGCTGGAATAAATATTTCCTAACATGGTACAAGCCGATACCATTAATGATTGCGGAGTATCTACAGAATAAATTGTTTTTTTTATTGTTTCAATAGCACGCTCGCTTTTGTACATTAAAAAATACAAATCTGCCAGCTCATAATATAAATAATTTAAATTAATTACTTCATGATTCTTTTTATAAAAATTTTCAACCAATTCGTAATAATGTTGTGCCATCGGATAATTGCCAATGTCTTTGTAAAGCCTTGCAAGAGACATTCTTGCTTCAATTAGCGTATGCAAATCAATGTCTGAGGAATTTAAAATTTCTGTATATAAATCAATTGCATCTGTATTTTTCTTTTCTTCAGTAAGTTTTTTTGCCCGGTTTAATTTTTCATCAATAGTAGGAGATTTTTCGACATTTTCAGCCGGAACATGGGGTGTTACGGTTTCAACAACTTCTACCTGCGGCTGTTTGCCGTATTCTATTTCTGCAATTCTTTTATTATGATATTCAATTTCTGCCCTGAGAGCCTGTCTTGATATCATTATCTCACGTGTTTGCAAAGATTCTTTTAATTGTTTCTCATAAATATTTATAATATACTTGTGTAATTTTATTTCTGTTTTTGCAGGTATAGATATATCGATATTTTGTTGGAAGTAATCCTGTACGTACACCATTTCTCCGGATAAGAAAATCATAAGATTAGATTTTAAATATTCCAGTGAAAACTCATCATAAAGATCAAATACTGCCAATGCATTGATAGATATACCATGTCTTATTGTTCTCAGGAACCAGAAAAAATTCCTGATAGTAGACGGAATTAGATTAATATAAGTTAATCCTAAATAAGAATCAAAACTCATGCCGGATTTATTATATTTATTGAGAAAATCACTCAGAGATAATTTCATAGCCTGTATAATTTTTAGTGCTAATTCCGTGTAGTAATAATATCCTCTGGAATATTTATAAAAATCATCCAGAACGGTGTCTGTATATGTTATCTGATAAGAAGACACAAAGTCTTTAAAAATATCTTTAGAAAAAGCCTTCAGAAAAACTTTTTTGTCTACCTTTACCTTTCCGAAAGCGCTTGTCATCATTGCCCTTGTTGAAGTTAAGATTTTAACATTCGCATAATTTGCCAGATGTTCCAAACAATCGATGACTAAGGGCCTGTTTGCTTCCAAAATATCATCAAAAGAATGAAGAATAATAACAAACGGTTTTTTTATAGAAGATACGTATTGTTGTAATTTTACCGATAACGTTGTAACTTTTGCATTCTGATTTACGGCTTTGGATAATGCAGTTTTTTCAATAATATCAATAAAAAATAAAAGAATATCATCACATACCGTAGCAGCTTTGCAATAATACTCCAGTTTTATTACCTCTTTATTAAAAAATTCGGAAACATAATTTATATATTGTCTTTTTCCTGTTCCTAAAAAACCGTGAATATAGAGAAATGTATCTCCAGAAGTAAGAAATTCGAGAGCTTTTACTATTTCCGCATAATTATTTTTTAACAGAAATTTATTTATGTTAACGCTTTCCTGTAAATTAATGTTTTCAACGTCAACCGCGCTATCCAAAAAATTATAATCCATACAACGATTTTAAATGATATTTATGTATTTTGCAAATGTTTTGGTATAATAAATTTTGCGGTATAATAAAGACTTGGAGGATACTTTAATGTCATATATATTTGTAGAACTATGCTTAGCAGCGGTTATTGCTTATTTAATAGGTTCAATTCCAACAGGTTACTTAATTGTAAAAGCAAAAACCGGTAAGGATATCAGAACGGTCGGTTCCGGCTCAACGGGGGCAACTAACGTAAAAAGAGTTTTAGGAAAAAATTACTTCTTTTTAGTAATGTTTTTGGATGCTCTAAAAGGTGCTTTGCCTGTAGTTTTGGTACAAATTTTTGCAACCCGCGGAACATCAATAGGACTTATACCTGTTGCGGCAGCTATTGCGGTAATTATCGGGCATAGTAAATCTGTATTTTTGCAATTTAAAGGCGGAAAATCCGTAGCATCAGGCGTCGGAACAATTATTGCACTCAATTGGATAGCAGGCTTAATAATTGCGGCTGTCTGGGGTGTTATCACTTATACTACCAGATACGTATCTGTAGGTTCAATAATAGCTTTAGTGTTATCACCGTTTGTAATGTTCTTTCTTCACGCACCTATCGCGTATGCAGGTTATTGTGCACTTGGTGCAATATATATTGTCTACTTGCACAGAGAAAATATAAAACGTCTGATAAACGGTAACGAGAACAAAGTCAGATAATAAATATCTTTCTCTGCCGGCAGGCGGCACTGCTGTCTCGAATAATTTCATATAGAAAGCTAATAATATGAATAAAGACAGGTATTATACACAAACAGAAATCCTGTAGAGACAAAAAACTAAAATGTCATCCCGAACTTGTTTCGGGATCTTACCCAAAAGCAAGTATAACGCCAAGTTGGCAAGATGCTGAAACAAGTTCGGCATGACAATATAATTTATCATGAACAGCAGTGCGGCAGGCGGGGAGGGTAGAATTTCTTAAAGAGTGAAAGTGGATTTAGAAATTCGGGTGGTACATTAAAAAACAAATAAAACTTTTCCCTCCCCGGACAGCAATAGCGGCAGGCGGGGAGGGTAGAATTTCTTAATGAGCGAATGCGGATTTAGAAATTCGGGTGGTACATTAAAAAACAAATAAAACTTTTCCCTCCCCGGACAGCAATAGCGGCAGGCGGG
>CALUVJ010000051.1 GCA_944324195.1 Candidatus Gastranaerophilales bacterium | reverse complement strand
ATTGCGTTTTTTTTTTGTTCATCTTCTTTTTCGGAGAATAAGTTGTTTTTAGGCAGAACCTCAGGAGCCTGCGCAACCGAAGTTTTAGGGCGTTTAACTTTTACCTGTGTTGAATAATGTCCTTCAAGAATATTATTTTGAATTTCACTCATTTAGAATAATTCTCCGTATCGTAAGAGTTTGTGAAGCCGGCTTTTTGGTAAGAACATCATTCCAACCTGTGCCGGTATATCGGGAATCTTTTTGTTTATACATTCCTCCATATACTGATTAGCTTCAGGATTTGTAAACCGGAATCCCAGCTTATAAAAGAAAATTGCCGGTGATGATTCTTTGACTATAGGCGCAGAAAAAGTTACAATTCGCCCTTCTGCTTTATTATCAAACATCGCTTTTTCCGCCAGATTTTTTACCGCTTCTGTTCCGAGTCCGCACCGGGGCTTAGGAGATTGAATATAGTCTATGATATAACAATTTTTCAGATATTTTATTTTCCGCTTCATTTGCGGCTGCACAAATTCATATGACGTAAAGAAATTTGCGCCCGAATCGGGAGAGCCGCTTTCTTCCACAATATCGACATAATCATCATCTATTTCGCCCGGAATAATTATATTATCACCGCGTTTAATTTTTTTGACTCTTATCTGAGCTTTTTCTTTTAGCGGAATCGATTTAAATCCTAAAATCGGGGGCATGCTGAAACTTGACACCGAAGGCGTCGGTTTAGCAACGGCCATCTGCGGACGGACGTCCATAGTCGTCGAAATATTATTAATCATACTAACCTAACCTATATTTATCTAACCTTACTTATATAAAGTCTTTTTTTGTGCAAAAATTGTCTCTTTTCATAAATCATAAATGTTTTTGTTACAAAAGTTTACATTAATCAGGTTCAATAGTTCAGTTGTCTATATTGAAAACAATTTTTGTTTTTGTTAATCTTGTTAAAGAAATTACTTAACAAAAATTTACTTAATATTTCGTAATACTTGGGGATAAAAAGTTAAATTTTTTTGTGTGTGGTTTTTTATATATATAGAAGTTATGTGTGTAAGGAGTTCGTCTTATGAAGATTAACGCGATTAGTAATGCTGATTATGCAAGCGTGAGAGCAAGAAAAACCGGAGGATCGGAAATTAATAAACCTGAAATATCCGGCAACCCGAAACTGCCAAAAGGCATGTCAATGATATCTTTTAGAAGCGGAAACCCAAGACACATCGCTCATATGGTTTCGGAAGAACCTTTGTTTGGATTTAACGGCGGCGGAGTTGGTACTGTTGTTAATGATTACAACTTTTTAGACAACAAGGATGTTGATAAAATTGTTAAGTTCATACCAATGTATAATCAGCAGGTGGATTACAAAAAAGATATTGATTCTAAAACAGGTAAGGTAAAATCGCCTGTAGGGCAAGGTGTGAATGTAAGATATATTCCTAAAAATCTGCCTGCAGACCATCCGTTTAAAGGTAAAGAAGGCACTCCGTTTATTACAGGGCAGACAATAGATAATTCGACGGATCTTGTTAAATTTTTGAAGGAAAAACAAAATAATATTTTTCTTCTGGAAGAAGTTAAATCTTCAAATATGAGCTGGGGTATGGAAGAGGATGTTCCTATAAAAATGTTCAGAGCACAAAAAGATGAACATTTAAAGAATGCAATGACTAAGAATGGTATGGGAAAAGAACTTCAGGATAAACTGGAATTTATATTTACATATGTTGATTCAACGGCAAGTATGCCAAAACAATATGCTGATGAATTCAGTTATTCAAGTTCAAGCGGAAGTGATTTAGAAAAAAGATTTGCATCCGGCTGGAAGGGACAGCCTTACGCCAAAGAATCTAAAGCTACAATAGAATTAATGCCGGCCCTGAAAGAGAAATATAATATAGATCCGAAATATGTTTTAATATCAGACGGCCAGCCGATGTTTGCAATGCATTATGCCGCACAGAAAAATGCGGCCGGTGAAGCTTATTGGCAGGATAAATTTTTTGGCGGTGTCGGGCACAATATGAATGCCGGCTATGACCAGCCAATGGGCGCAAGACAGGCTATTGTTAACCTTGGTGCTACAAAAAAAGATTTATTAAAAATAAAAAACAGTCCTAAATATATCGAAGCAGTAATGAATGGAGAAGAGGAAAAATTTCTGCGTGAGACTGTATTAAAAGATTTTGTAAGACCAAAGAGCGGCATGAATGCTTATAATGTTGCTGTACATTATGCAAAAGCCGGATATGTTCCGATGTTAACAACCGTTTCGGAAGGTTATCATGACTCACTGATTTCAAATGAACTTGTATCCGCGATGTATGATGATTTGGTTAAACTTGATGAACTCGGCAGGTTTAAAGGCTTGACAAATCCGCTGATGGACCCTAAAGTAACTCCGTTTTCAGATAGTATTTTCCTTGAAGGTTTTAGAGAAGATGTCAAATTAAAACTTGCAGACGGTTCTACAGTTACGGTAAATAAACTTCAGCATTTTGACAAAAACAAATGCGACTTAAAAACCGTACGTGAAATAAAACGCCAGAATAAAATAAATCTTTTAGAGAGATTTAATCCAAAATTCTTAAATGCGCAATATTTTGACAAAGATGGTAATGTTACCGGTAAACCCGATGAAGGCAGGATGAAGATTTTAACCGGTCTGCCTGGTAAAAATGCAAAACTGTATGGCGGAATTTCGGATGAATATCTGACAAAACTTAAAAACGGAAAAGATGTAAAACTTGTTGTAAGCTGGGGCCGAGGCGACCTTCAAAAAGGTATGGACACAGTTATCGATTCTTTTGAAAAGTATATCGAAAAACATCCGGATGATGATGCAATATTACTTTTGGGCGGGCCAATGGAAAATGATGAAGCTAAGGCCGTTGTCGAAAAATTTCAGTTAGCGGAATCTAAGCCAAAATTAAAGGGCAGAATGTTATTTTCTGAAGGCTGGGCACCCGGTAAAGATTGGGCAATGTGCGCAGATGCGGCGCTTCTTCCTTCAAGATTTGCGCCTTGCGAACTAACTGATTTGGAAGCTAAAAAAGCATTATGCACCCCTATTGTTCCAAATGTTCAGGGCATGGCTCAAAAGAATTTCGATCCTTCAATTCCGGAAGAAGCAAAGCTGATGGATGCTTATAAGGGTAAATATGAATACTTTATGTCTGAAGAAACTGCTCTTAAGGCAGCAAATGAAGATGCTAAAAAATCATTTGTAAGTACAAGAGATAAATTGGTTAAAGAAATCAGCAACAAGTATAAAGGACAGGTAAACGAAGAAATTCCTGCGGAACTGTTAAAAGAAACCCTGGAAGGAAATGAGACTTACAAAAAAGCTCTCAGAAAACTCAGAGACTCCGTGATTTCTGATGACATGGCTGAATGTTTGGAAAGAGCACTTATTACTGACAGAAATGGTACAAATGCTGAAACCATTCTTGCCAACCAGATTAAAGCTGATACGACCTGGTTTGGAAATGCATGGTTAAGCAAAACCGGAAAATCTTCCGGAGATTTATATTTTGAATACCATTTCAATAACAAAGGTAAAAATATCTCAAAAAAAGATTTAATAAATCTTGATTTTTCGGACCTTGGGCGCAGTGTAAGAAATGGTGACGGAACCGGCAACATCCATTTTAACGGTAAGGCCAAAAAGTTTGCAACAGCTGCTCTTGGGCTGGCTGCTCTGGCAGGATTGGGTATTACAGGATATAAATTTGGCTGGTTTTCACCGAGGTTTGAAGATGAGAAACGTCCGCACGGCCATCTCTCCTGTGTCGGCTAGGTCGGAGGCTATGAAACTTCCGGGAGTGCCGTCATTCTGAGGGCGGAAGCCCGAAGAATCTCTTTCTTTTAAAGATTTAGGGATTCTTCGTCCCTAAATGGATATTGGACTCGGAATGACGCGGCACATTTTGCGTGTATTCCCTCTCCGACGGGGAGGGTTAGGGTGGGGGATTTTTCTTCCCCTCGCCCCTTTGGGGAGAGGGGGTAGGGGTGAGGGGCTAAATAAAGCGGGTTACAACAACTGCAAAGCAATTGAAGGCGTTTGGTTTGCAGTTGCAAGCAAGGTCGCAGATGCTTGCTGTAAAATCTGATTTCTGATATATTCACTTGAAACTTCTGCTACATCCGTATCACGTAAAGTTGAGCGGGATGATACAAGGTTTTCATAATGAACAGATATTTCATCCAAAGCAGATTCCAGACGATTTTGTGCAGCACCCAGTTCTGTTTGTTTCATGGCTATTTCATTTAGCATTTTATCAATAGCCGACAAATAATCTTCATTATAAAGCCCGATTCCTCTAAGAGCTTCTGTAGGGCTGAGTTTGAAAGCTGTACCGATTGCAATTTGAGATGATTCATCAGAAGTTATTCCGACCTGCAAGACAAAACTTCCCGGGGCGTAAATCTCATCAAGGTTTAACCATGGTAACTCGTACAAATATGTTATTTGACCGGATTCTGTATTTACTTTTCGGACTCCTTCCGTATAGGAGATTTGTCCTAAATTTAAGGCTGAAAGCAGGGCAGAATCTTGTATGCCGCTTTCGCCATCACCACGGAGGGTAAAAATACCATTGTTTACACTTGCTTCTATTCCGATATTCTTCAATTTGACGATAAAATCTGCAAGACTGTCGGATGAGTTGACGGAAATATTTACATCCTTGCCGTTTATTTTTACCTGATAGTTGCCTCCAAGATTTATGTCTGATAGCGTTGTTGACTCACTAAGAGTATGGGTTGATATATAATCCTGAGTATTTGATGGTGTATTAGTTCCCGGTACTTTAACCTGAGTTATTGACAGTTCATTTGATGAAGTATTTGTATAAAGAGTGTTAGTTGAAATATTGTAGGCATTTGAAATATCCAAACCGGCTTTTTGCGCTAGATTACCGCTGTCAGAAATAATGTATGCATTTCTGTTTTGCCCGATAGTCAGTTTCCCTCCGGATATGGAAGCTGTAATTCCGTAAGTTCCCAGAGAATTAATAAAATCTTGCAAAGTGTAGCCGGAGCTGTATTGAAGCTGTGTGGAAACTCCGTTTACCATCAATGTTAAAGCACCTGAATTTATACCGAGTGTTGATAGAGCAACTCCGCTTGTTGCATCAATAACAGAAGTTCCTGTTTGTACAACTGTTGTCAGAGCACTTGTTGTATAGTAATTAAATACAGGAGTATAAGATGAGCTCCAACGGCCATCACTTGAAATAAAAGAATTAGAACTGTCATATAAACTTTTTCCGTTAGAAACACCACTATCTTCAATTTCTAATACAGTCCCGGACGAGCTTTGATTATCTGTAGAGTAGCTTCCAATAAGTCCATAGTCATATGTACCGCCAGCCCTCACATAGCACTTTCTGATAGCAGCAGTATAGGTTGCACCACTTCCTGAACCAGTACTTACAACATAGGCACTTCCAATCAACCCTGCGGAAGTACTATTTGCACCTGATACTCTTATTGAACCCTCCACCAGGCAATTAATAAGTTCCAGATGCAGATGTCCTGTCTGAGCAGTACCGAGAATACCACCCGCATTGACATAATCGGAATTCATATTTGATATTGTTCCAGAAAATTGACAATTACTAATATACAAATCATAAGCTTCTGAATTACCCACAATCCCTCCAATATCAATACCATCTATTATGTTTGAAGCTGAATAACAATTTTCTATTACTGAATGCCCATAGTTTCCCGCTATACCCACAATTCCACCTGCGTACATAGCAGTATCACCAGCTACACTGCTTGTTACCGTAACAGATGTATAACAATTGGTTATTGTGCCATAGCTCATTTTTCCTACGAGTCCACCAACAACCCAATCACCATATATACTTCCTCCTAAAACATAGCAATTAGAGATGACACCGTTATTACTATCACAGAGACCGCCGACAGATCCATATTGTGTCTCATCTGTAACTTCTATATTTTCCAAACCAAGATTTTTTACTGTTGAACGGCTACCCATTGATCTGAATAAACCTCCTGAAGAAGAATTTACATTTGAAATTATAAATCCATTTCCGTCAAAGACACCACGAAAACCTAGTATTGGAGTCCAAGACCCACCGCCATAATCAATATTATTTGCCATTACAAAAGTAAACGACGCACTATCTATTGCATCGATTTGATTTGCAATACTGTCTAAATCAGATGTGGTTCTTATAGCAAATGTTCCTTCCGTAACACCCGAATCAACAAGGGACTGTAAGTTTACAGCAGAAACAGACTGCATTCCAGTAGTATCTATCGGAGTCACTGACTGCAAGAATGTTCCGCCCGTAACCGTCTGGGTAACAGTATTTGTCGTCATTACCGTATATGTCATTTTGGTAGAAGAGGTCATTGAATTTACTGTCGTTACGGTATATGTACCGTTTGGAGTCTCTGAAATACCAAAAGTGTCAAGCATATCTCCTTTGGCATAAAGATATTTATTACTGCTCGAAATTGTCATCACTCCGTCTGTTATACCAAGCTCCATATTATGACCGTTTAGAGCAGATTTGAAATCATTAAAGGTCGAGTTACTGTCAAGTGTAATTACATCTTCACCCCCCGTCTCCTGATTGACAATGGTTATATTATACGAACTGCCGCTATAATAATCTGATATTGTACTGCTGAGTGTTGCTGTTGTGGTTAATGTTACCGCCGGAGAAGTTTGTACACCGATTCCAAGGCTTGTAAGCAAATTTCCTGACGCGTAGTTTCCGGAATCTGATTCTAAAGTTATAACACCGTTCTTTATTTCTCCGTCAATATCGTACGCAGAAAGAGCATTAAACAAGTTTTCTATCGTATCTGTGGCACTTACTGTAACTGTTCCGAGAACATTCTGAAACTCATCCGTAATTACAATATCCGAACCCGATGTTATACCGAGAGTTGCAAACGTTGTGCTTATATCTGCTGTGGTTGTCTTTTCGTAAGTTACGGGAGAAGAGGAGCTCTGGCTTGAATATTCAATATAGGTTACGTCATTTACTGAAATTCCCATCTCATTAACTAGCTCTCCTGCTATATAATTACCGTTTGATGAGGATAAAGTAATAACACCGCCGGATATATCTCCGCTAATATCATACGCAGCAAGACGTCCGAAAAAATTGCCTATCGTATCATTTGCAGACATTGTAATATCGTCTAGCAAAGAATTTCCGGAATCATATACAGAAAAACCGTAAGATGTTACCCCGAGTTCTTCAAAAGTCGTATCCCTGTTAGCGTTCAACTCTTGATACTGAGGTTCATCATTTACATCTGTTGTATCAATAAAAAGCCTTATACCGTTATAATCTGTTGAATAATATAACCGGTTTATTTCATCTACAAGACTGTTACACTCTTTGTTTATGGCTTCCAGACTCTCCGTTCCGTAAGTTCCGTTCATTGTCTGTTCCTGAAGCATTCTCAGGCGTGCTAATCTGTCCTCTATAATAGCTAAAGTACTTGAAGCCGTTTCTACTATGTTCAGACCCGTTGATACATTATCTTCCGCGACTTCGTAAGAACTTATCTGAGTGTTCATACGCTCCGTAATAGAATAGCTCGCCGCATTATCCTTTGCACCGTTTATCTTAAACCCTGTTGTCATACGCTCGATTGCTGTATTGAGGGCGTTTGTGGATTTATTCAAGCTTGATTGGACGATTAATGAGCCAAGGTTGGTATTGATACTAATCATATACCCCCCTTTCCCCTTCGGGGACTTCCCCCGCAAGGGGGGCAGATGTGGACACGCTAATCGGATTTGATAATAATTGAACGATAGCGCGAATTCCTTCGCTCTCTGCCGGCAAACAAGAAGGCCGGGATAAGTGCTCATTGTCATCCTGAAAGCGTAGAAAAGCGTTCTTTGTAATATAGTTTCGTACCTTTATTTCCGGCTCGATTTTCAAGCTGTTCAGGATCTTACAATATTGTAAGTCACACGCTATGTTGGTGTCATGCTGAAACAAGTTCAGCATGACACCCCTCTCCCCATTGGGGAGAGGGGAAATGACCAACCAGCCAAAATATTTCCCCCTGTCACTGCGAGAAAATCTTTGATTTTCGCGGCAGTCCACTGGATTGCTTCGCTGCGCTCGCAATGACATGATGCTGGTAACTTTACTTCCCAGCTCAAAAGATTTGGTCCCTCTCCCTAATCCTCTCCCCAATGGGGCGAGGGAAGATATTTGAAACCCTTCCTTCTCAACTCCTAAACTTCTAAACTCCTCAACTCTATAGAAACGTCCAAAAGCAGCACTATAAGAGGGTTTTACCCCCCCCCCCCTAAATGCACTGCAGCGGCAGGGCTGCTTTCTAGGCCCGGGTATAATGTGGTTTGCTCTAATACTATTTCTTCTTCTTTAAACGACATCGCTAATCATATCCTTTGATTATTATATTATATCTATGCCACATTATCGTATTGTTATAACAAGTTTTTTAACTTTTTGTTACATTTAGTTACACTTACTCCAACAGTACTTGCGCGTTTGGTGTATTGCTCTGATATCATTGCGTGTGAAAAGTTTTTATTATAATATTAACGTATGATTTTAAAAACTTTTATTGAACCGCCTATCGGCAATAATAATTATTTAATAATAGATGAAGAGTCTAAAGAAGCTGCACTTGTTGATTGTTCTGCAGTCGATAAAGATATTGAAAATGCCGTAAAAGAAAATGGTGCAAAATTAAAGTATATTTTATTAACTCACGGGCACTTTGACCACGTTGCGGGAATAAGACCAAATATGGGTGCAAAAGCTCTTTATGGCGGTGAAGGCGATGAGCACGTACAAATTGTAATGCATAAGGCTGATTTGGGATGGCTTAATAAAGTTAATCAATATATGCCGATGTTTGGTATGCCGGAAATGACGATTCCAACAATAGATATATTTGTAAATGACGGTGATATTCTTAAGCTGGGAAATTTGGAAATTAAAGTTATTCATACTCCCGGGCATACGCAAGGCGGGGTTTGTTATCTTGTGGACGGTAAGTTATTCTCAGGTGATACAATTTTCAGAGAAAGTGTCGGCCGGTGTGATCTTGAAGGCGGAGATTTTGACCAAATTGTAGAAAGCATTGAAAGTAAAATTTTTACCCTGTCTCCTGAAATTTTAATTTACCCGGGGCACGGAAAAATGACTTCTGTTGAATGGGAAAAAGAACATAACAGGTTTATGTAATGAGGCAATAATATGAATAAGTGTAAAATTACTGTTTTGAGAAAAACTTTTCAGGAAGATTTAGCAAAAGAATATGGTATTGAGAACCTAAGTACTTGTCCCATGCTGAAAGAGGGGCAGGTCTTTTATGCTGACTATGCTTGTCCGGAAGGGTTTTGTAACGAAGCATGGAAAGCTATTTATCAATATGTTTTTGCACTTGCTCACGGTGTCGGAAAAAATAATGAATTATTTTATTACGGTGATTGGATAAGAAAACCGGGAGTGGCAATATGTTCCTGCAATGACGGATTGCGTCCGGTTATATTCAAAATAGAAACAACTGACGAAGAATCTAATATTAATTATGAACCGGTAAAATAATAAAATTAAGATTCTTGATTGTTAGAATCATTTGGTTCGATTTCACGCTTGAATGCGCACGTTTTATTTGAACAAATTTCAAATAATCCGTTTTTGGTACTCTTTTTCACCAAAAGCTCCCCGCATTCAGGGCATTTATTCCCCGTAGGTTCATCCCACAGTGCATAAGAGCAGTCAGGATACCTGTTGCAGCCGAAAAATATTTTTCCGTATTTTGATTTTTTTTCAATAATAGTTCCTTCACCGCATTTAGGACATTGAACACCTGTTGAGCGGACGTATTTTTTACGGTTTTTACATTCTTTACATTCAAGATATTTACCGTAAGGACCGATTTTCATAACCATTTCCCCGCCGCATTTTTCACATTTTTCTTCGACGGTTGCTTCTTTATTTTCGCCGTCAACACTATCTAATTCAACACTGTTGTTAAGCGAAATTATCGTTTTGCACTCAGGATAGCCGGAACATCCCAAAAACTGGGTTCCGAAACGGCTTGTCTTTACAAGCATAACACGGCCGCAATTCGGACATTTTTTGTCGCTCTCTATCACAACTTTTTGGCCGGTTTTCATTACGGAATTTACAACCTCCATAAAAGGGGTATAAAATTCCTTTAAAACAACATTCCAAACCGCCTTCTTTTCCGCAATCAAGTCAAGCTTTTCTTCCATGCCGGCAGTAAATTTGTAATCCATAATATCAGCAAACTGGCTGACAAGCTGCTTGCAAACCGTGCGGCCAAGAAGTGTCGGAACAAGAGCTTTATCCTTTTTCTCAACGTATTTTCTTGTCTGAATGACGGTAATAATCGTTGCATAGGTTGACGGACGTCCTATTCCGTGTTCTTCCAGCGCTTTAACGAGCGAAGCTTCATTGTATCTCGGCGGAGGTTGTGTAAAGTGCTGCTTAGGATTAATTTCCCTGCACTTAACTTTATCACCCTGTTCCAAGTCTGGAATTTTTGCATCAGCATCTTTTTCATCTTCTTCCGCATCATTATAGAGTTTTAGAAAACCATCAAAAAGAATTTTGCTTGTTCCGGCTTTGAGGTTGTAGTCACCTGCTTTAATATCAATGATCTTGTTTGCAATCTCTGCAGGCGCCATTTGTGATGACATAAATTTATCCCAGATTAGCTTATAAAGTTTATACTGGTCAGATGACAAATACTGCTTTATACTTTCAGGAGTTCTTTCCGGATATGACGGTCTGATAGCTTCGTGAGCATCCTGAACGTTTTGTTTACCTTTAACGTAAACATTTGTTGACGGCGGATAATATTTTTCACCATAATTATTAATAATAAAATCCTTTGCCATCTGATGAGCGTCATCTGAAATTCTGACACTGTCAGTTCTCATATAGGTAATTAAACCTACCGGAGTGCCTTCGATTTCTATACCTTCATAAAGTTTTTGAGCAACCTGCATTGTCTTAGAAACTCCAAAACCGAGCTTGGAACTGGCAGCACGCTGCAGGGTGGAGGTTATAAAAGGAGCGGTCGGCTTTCTTTTAGTTTCTTTTTTAGTAACTTTTTCAACTATAAATTCTGTTTCAGGATTAAGAAGGTATTCTTTAATTTTATTTGCTTCTTCTTCATTATTAATTTCAAGTTTTTTATTTTTGTATTTATTAACCTCTGCTTCAAAAAGCTTTCCGTCTTTATCCATAATCGTATGGATAGACCAGTATTCTTTCGGAACAAAAGCTTCAATTTCTTCTTCTCTCTCGCAAATCATTCTAAGCGCTACAGATTGAACTCTTCCCGCTGACAGTCTGTAATTCCCGAGCTGCTTCCATAAAACAGGTGATAATTTGTAGCCTACAAGTTTATCAAGAATCTGTCTTGTTTGCTGGGCTTTCACTTTGTCCATATCAATTTGTCTTGAATGTTCTACGGCGTATTTAACAGCCTTTGGTGTGATTTCATTAAATTCAATTCTGTAAACCTTGTTATCAGGCACTTCCAGAAGTTCTCTGACATGCCATGCAATAGCTTCTCCTTCTCTATCAGGGTCGGATGCAAGATAAATTTTATCTGAACGCTTTGCAAGATCGTTTAATTTAGTTACAACTTTCTTTTTCTCGGGAATAATTACATAGGTTGGTTTAAAATCATTATTAACATCAAAACCAAGAATATTTTCAGGCAAATTTCTGACATGCCCGAAGCTTGCTTCTATCTGATAACCGTCACCTAAAATCTTTTTAATTGTTTTAGATTTTGCAGGAGACTCAACGATTACAAGCGCTTTTTCTTTTTTTGATTTCGTTGTCTTTTTTTCAGCTGCTGCTGTTGTCATAATTTTTTATACCTGTCACCTTCCGTTTTTTCCGCCAAGCCTTCCAGCTCCATCATGGTTAGAGCGGTTAAAAGACTCTCTGTATCTAATTTTGTTAAACCCTGAATCTCATCGAAACTTTTCGGCTCAACTCCTATTATATCAAAAATTAATTTTTGTACAGGGGACTGAGCTAATTCTTCGGAGAAATCTTTTTGTGCAGAATTAATTTCTGCTAAATTTCTTCTCTCCCAGTTTAAAATATTCAAAATATCATCGCCGGAGGTTACTATACTGGCTCCGTCCTTTATTAATTTATAAACCCCTTCTGTATTTGTATTATTTATTGCACCGGGAATACACATTAATTCTCTGCCTTGTTCGAGTGTAAGGTTTGCGGAAATTAAAGCTCCGCTTTTTAGTGCCGCTTCTCCTACAACAGTACCGAATGAAAGCCCTGTTACAATTCTGTTTCTTTGAGGAAATCTGAATTTGAGCGGTTCAAATGTCGGGTAATATTCCGTAACAACAGCACCGCAGCCGTTTTCTATTTTCTCATATAAATGTTTGTTAGAAGCAGGGTAAGTATAGTCAAACCCGCTTGCAATAACACCTATTGTTTTAAGATTAGCCAAAATTGCGCTTTCATGCGATACGGAATCTATTCCGGCTGCAAGCCCTGAAACTGCGCAAATATCTGTATTCATAAGATCTTTTATAATTTTTCTTATTCCTTCTTTACCGTTAAAACTTGCCCTTCGTGAGCCGACAAAGGCAACAGTTCTCTCAAGGTTACAACTAAATAAGTCACCCTTATAATACAAAGTCATAGGCGGATTGTAAATTTGCGAAAGCATATATGGATATTTTGAATCATCAAAGGTAACAAAATTTATACCGCGTTTTTGAACTTCATCAAGAGCTTTATCCGGATTAATACTCTTTCTTTTTTCTATAAAATTTTCGGCCTTTTTTATGCTGAGTCCTTCTATTTGTTTTAAATCACTTAACTGTGCATTATATGCCGTTTCAATATTACCGAAATAATTATAAAGACGCTGTATAAATGTTGAATCCAATTGTTCTATTGCAGAAAAGGCTATCCAGTATTTTTCATTCATAAATTAATTTTAGCATAAAGTTATTGTCTTGGAGAATGCTGTTTGAAATACATTTTTTGCAGGATGAGAAAGTGTAATAAATATTTTATTATATAGCTATGAGTTTAGTATCTAATTTTATAGGTGGAATAGGTTTTAATCCCGGGATAAACGGAAATAACGGTGTTACTTCTCAATTTGATTTGAATGACACGACTTTTGCCGAGCTTTTGGAAAAACAATTGAACAATAATATTAATAATTCAACTCCAACAAATAGTATTATGGACGGATTAGGTATGCCGCCGGGAATTGAGATAGAACCCCTTGAAGGTACAGAGTTTTCTGATACTGTTCAGGATCAAATGGATGCTGTCGGGGAGAAAACAAATAACATAGAAACTGATAATTCAACCAACCCTTTTGATATGAATGGTGATGGAGATGTTACAACATCAGAAGCTGTAACTTTCTTTACTTCACTTTTGGATATGGGTGCTGACGGTCAGAATGCACGTTCTGAGTTATTTGATTTTGCAAAAAAGCAAGCAACAGATTTTTATAGCAAATATTCAAAAAATGTAGTTTCAAATTTGACAGATCTTGTTGATGATATCAAGCGTGCGGTTTAATTTTTTTTTTAACTATGACTTATCGGGTGACATAGGTTGTCATTCCATGTTTGTTTTGTCTTTCCTTGTCACCCTCTGCTGACCTTGCTACTAACTGGCTGCCTTTGACTTATCGGGTGACATAGGTTGTTATTCCA
>CALUVJ010000050.1 GCA_944324195.1 Candidatus Gastranaerophilales bacterium | reverse complement strand
CACACACATCCACCATTTCCCCCCCCCCACCTAAAGACGCCAAACTTGTAGTCCTACTCACCCACCCCAATATATTTACCCCCCCCCCCTTTGCCCTGCAAAACCTTTTTGATATAATATTAAATGAGCTTATGAAAAAGTTAATTAAGAATTTAATATATAAATTACAAAATATGACACATCTGGATAAATACATCCTTAAGCAGGTTATCGAGATGTTTATTATGGGTGTGCTTGTATTTACTTCTATCATTTTTGCGTCAGATACTTTTATTACTTTAATCAAACAGATTTCAATGTACGGAATCCCGTTTAAGTATGCAATATTGATGATTATTTTGCACCTTCCGGAGGTATTTGTAATGACAATTCCGATGGGGGTATTGCTGGCGACGGTTATGACACTAAACGGATTGAGTTTGAATTCTGAAATTACTGTAATGCGTGCATGCGGCATTGGGCTTAATCGTATTGCAAAACCTATATTTATTTTTGCAATTGTTATGTCTTGTGTAAGCTTTGTTATTAACGAAACTATTGTACCTGTATCTACGCGGCTGTCAACTAAACTTGCGGGTGTGGCTTTTAGCCAAAAGAATGTTCCGGAAGGAAAACAGAATTTTACATTCAAAGAAACTCAGGACGGCGGGTTATTGAAAAGGTTGTTTTACGTAGGAGACTGTACTGATGGTGTATTACATAATATAACGGTTCTTGATGCTTCCAAAGAGGGTACTATACAAATTTTACAAGCAAGAGAGGGTGCTACAACTCCGGGCGGGTGGAAGTTCCAAAAGGGCGCCATTTATACGGTGACTGACAGCGGTAAAACTCTGGATACTACACTTTTTGAGAATACTGATGTAAAATTCGGCATGGATTTGTCAAAGGAATTGGATAAAAATCTGGCAAATCAGCATAATTTTATTCAACTTTGCAGTGTGCTTGCAAAATCTGATATTGAAAACAGAGCAGAGTTGGAAATAAGTTTGTTTGATAAAATTGCATTACCTATAACAACGGTTGTACTGGTTTTAATCGGTGTACCGCTTGCAATTACTCCGCCTAGGGTAAGATATAACAGGGGCTTTCTATTCAGTATTTTGATTATTTTTGCGTATTATCTCGTAAGAGCTTTGTCAATATCTTTTGGGGAAGCAGGATCTCTTCCTCCGGTAATGGCGGCGTTTATGCCTGATATAATATTATCAATTGCAGGCGCGGGGTTATATTACAGAAAAGTATTTACGATTTGCTAAAGGAGATTTTGTATTGATTCAATACCGTATAATAGGTTTATTATTTGCTTGTTGTTTCATGCTTTTTCAATTAGCTCCGATTCCGACGTCAATAACCATGCTTGCACTGTTTGGAGTCTTTTTGTTTTTTAAATTTTACGTTCCTAATAAAACAGTTGCAAACGGTCGTGTTGCAAGGAGGGAAGCGGCATTAAAAAAAGCAAAGGTGTATCTTGCTCCTTACGATGATATATGGAGAGATTTAAAACTTACAAATCCTTATTGTTATTTAACTCTAGGTATGGACGGTTTGACAATTGAAGGTTTTGAAAAAACAAAGGGCGGGACTTTCAGAAGTTTCCGAGTTTTAAAATCAAATGTTCATGATTGGGAAGAACTATGGAATATGTTTTGTAAAACTTTTAATTATAATAAATCTTATGACGGACTTCTTGAAGATTGCAGGCGGTTTAAACTTGTTATTGAAGAGAAGTTGTTCGAAAAATCTGTTGAACAAAATGTGCCGCGGATTCCCGCTCCGGTATTAAATCGTGTGGATATAAATAATTGTACGGAAGAAGATTTAACGGCTCTTCCGGGGGTTAGCGTAATAATGGCAAAAAAAGCTTTGAAAAGGCGTAATGAAATGGGCGGGTTTAATAGTATAGATGAATTTTTTGCGGATTTAAATATTCAAACACACATGCAGGAACAGTTAAAAGATATTATTTATGCAGGTAAGAAGCCCGAACAGAGCTCCGAAAAACGTTCAACAGAGAGGAGAGTTGATTTTTAAAATGGATTTTTTGTCATTTTTTGAGATTGTTGCAACAATTATTGTAGCTGTATTTGGCTGGTGGATGTTTTTTTCATGGGTAAATTCCAGATTTAATGATGAGGATAAAGATGTGACGGATGCTTTCAGCCCGGAGGAGTATACAATTAGAAAAATTATGAGATTTTTTATGGGGAAATAAACGTGTTTTCACCTTTCAGGTATTTAGATAATAGTATTTCAATTAGTATATTCTGGTGCATAATTATTTTTGCATCATTATTTTATTTGTATAAATTTTTGAAAGAAAATTTCTTTTCGGGTTTAAAAAAGTAGGGTTTGTATTGAAATTAAGGGTATTTAATATTTTAAAAACAACAAAAGTAGAGGGGCCGGGAGTTCGTTATTGTATTTGGACTCAGGGGTGTTCCAGGCACTGTAAAGGCTGTCAGGCAGTTCATACCTGGCCGCATACCGGCGGAATTTTGATTGATGCGGAGAGTATTATTGAGGATATTAAATCTCAGAAAAATATTGAGGGAGTGACGTTTCTTGGCGGGGAGCCTTTCGAGCAGGCAGAAGCGCTTGGAATTATTGCAAAAGAGGTTCAGAAGTTCGGGTTAAGTGTTTTGTGTTTTACCGGATTTTTGCTGGAAGAACTTCGGCGAGAAGAGAAAAATCGGCTTCTTCTTGATAATATCGACTTGTTGATAGACGGGGAATTTAAGCAGGAACTTGTTGATTATTCCCGCCCGTGGTGCGGATCTTCCAATCAAAGGTATCATTTTTTAACAAACAGGTATAATGAAGAAATTTTTGAAAAATATAAAAATAAAGTGGAGGTAAATATCTCAAAAAACGGCGTTATTTTTATGAACGGGATGGGAAATTTCGATGAGATACTGCAAAAGATTGATTTAGTGCGGCTAAATAAATGATATAAATAATAAAAAAGGATTATTAATATGTGTGCATACAAATTATCAAATTTAATAAGAGCAAGATTTCCTCTTATTTATATTTCAACTTTTGAAGAGGATAGGGTTACTAAGTACATTAAATCTGTTGTAACGGATGTAAAGCAGGTAAAGTATGAACGTGAGGTTTTTAGCTGGACTCAGACAAACGGACTTCACAATGACACAACAAATAAGACCGTCGCAGATACAACTTGCCCTTGCAAAATGCTTGAATATATAAGAAGATACGACAAGGATGCGGTTTTCATTCTGTATGATTTTTATGTAAATTTTGGGCCTAAAAACAGAGCTCCTGATTATAATGTAATAAGAAAAATCAGAGATATTATTCCTGATTTAAAACTCGGAACATTCAGAAAAACGATTTTCTTTATCTCTCCTGAGCTTCTTATACCTGAAGCTTTGCAAAAAGAGATTACAATATTTGATTTTCCGCTCCCGAATTTAGCAGAAATAAGGGCGAAATTTGATAATATGCTGAAACAAAATTCCGGAATCGAAGCAAACTTGACGGAAGAAGATAAGGATAAGTTATGCAAAGCTGCTCTCGGGCTTACTTTACAGGAAGCGGAAAGTGCTTTTGCTCTTGCGATGGTTAACGACGGAAAAATAGATATAAAAGATTTACCGGTTGTTCTTCAAGAAAAAGTTCAGGTAATAAAAAAATCAGGCATTCTGGAATTTATCCAGTCAGATTACTCTCTCAAAGACATTGGCGGACTGGATAATTTGAAGAACTGGCTTTTAAAGAGAAATAATTCGTGGTCGGAGAGTGCCAAAAAATATTGTATTCCTGCTCCAAAAGGTGTTTTAGTAACCGGGGTTCCCGGCTGCGGTAAGAGTTTGACAGCTAAAGCAATGAGTAAAATATGGCAGCTTCCGCTTTTAAAATTGGATTTCGGAAAAGTATTCTCAGGTCTTGTAGGGAGTTCGGAAGAAAATATGCGGCGGGCGCTTGCAACCGCAGAAGCTGTTGCGCCTTCCATTCTCTGGATAGACGAAATTGAAAAGGGTTTAAGCGGGGTCGGTTCAAACGGCGACAGCGGAGTTTCTTCAAGAATTTTCGGCCAGTTTTTGACTTGGATGCAGGAAAAAGAAGCACCGGTGTTTGTTATAGCGACAGCAAATAACATCAGCAATCTTCCGCCGGAACTTTTGCGAAAAGGCCGTTTTGATGAAATATTTTTTGTTGATCTTCCGACGCTTGCGGAAAGAAAAGAAATATTTAAACTACATCTGGAAAAGCGTTTGAAAGATAAAGAAGTTGCAAGTGAAATTGCCGGTGTAAAAAACATTTGCACCCTGCTTGCAAAAATGACAGAAGGATTTATCGGCTCGGAAATTGAACAAGTTGTTATTTCCTCTCTATGTGATGCATTTTTTGAAAACAGACCGTTAAAATTTGAGGATTTAGAAAAAAATATCGCAAATACGGTTCCGCTTTCGATGACCCAGAGAGAACAAATTCTTGCATTAAGGGCATGGGCAAATGTCAGAGCAGTTTCAGCTGCCAAGATTTCCGATATGAAGCATTATAAGCGTGAAGATAATGAAGAAAATGTTGCAGCTTCAAGAGGCGGAAGAACGTTAGATTTTTAATAAGGAGAAAAGGTTATGTCTTGTACGGTAATTTCACTTCCGATTGCTCTGGCATGGGTTGTAACAAGAGTTGTTGTTGCAGGTGTTGCTGCTGCAAAGGAAAGAGCTGACAATAGTAACGAAACGGTAGAGGTGTGTTGTGATGACGCTCAAATAATATCTGAAAAACATTTTATAGAAAGAAGTTTTGAAACGCCGTTTATGGATAAGAATTTATTGATAAAAACTTTAACCGAGCATGGTGTAAGGGGGCTAAGCGAGAATGAGTATGGGCAGATTAAGTGCTATACCGGGAATTATGAGCTGAATTTCGAGAAGATGGAGACGAATAAGCCTTATTTTGTTGTAATTAAGGCTCTTGATACCGATGATATTGAAACAAAGTTAAATGATATAAATAATGAGTATGCGGTAAACGTTCAGGAAGAGAGCTATAACAATATTGTTGCGCGGCTTAAAGAAAATAATATGCAAATAGAAAATGAAGAAGTTTGTGATGATAATACGATTGTATTGACAATTAATTTGGAGTAGGCAATGTCAAAAAAGTTAAAAATAAGATTACTGCCAAACGGTGAAATACAGATGGAAACGGTGGGAGTTAAGGGCAAGGAGTGTCTTGATTATATCAAACTCCTGCAAAAGCTTGTTGATGTCAAGATTTCTAAGACAGACCTGAAGGATGAATACTACGAGACAGAAGCGGAAGTTACAAATTATGAAAATGCGGAAATAAGATTGGATTAAAAAATTTTTTCGTTGCATATCAAAAATTTTTGTGCTAGTATTCATAGCGTGAGGGGGTAAATGGTAGTATTCATTTACTTTACAGAAGAGGGAAACGGGGTTCCTCTTTAACAGAAGAGAGGTTGTTCAATGAGCGAAGGACATTGGATTGTAAATAAAGTAATTGCCGGGCATTCAATGGCGTTTAATATGGATACTTTGATTACAATGTGGGCGGCAATGATTTTCTTGCTGATTGTTTCTTTTATTGCAACCCGTAAACTTACAATTTTCCCGACAAAACTTCAATTAGTATTTGAAAATATTCTCGGATATTTTTCGGATTTGGTTACAGGTATGATGCCTAAAGAAGGTAAAAAGCACTTTCCTCTTATTGCATCATTATTTTTGTTTATTGTGACTGCAAATTTAATGGGACAGCTGCCGTTTAAAATGCTTCAATTAAAGCACGGTGAACTTGCTTCCCCTACAAATGATATAAACTTAACGGCCGGTCTTGCAATAATAGTACTCATATATTATGTAACAGCAGGGTTAATAAAGAAAAAAGGCAGATTCTTGCTTCATGAATTTTCCTTTGTAGGTATAATTTCAATGCTTGTTGAGATATTGGAATTGTTTACAAGACCTTTAACTCTTGCATTACGACTTTTCGGAAACATTCTTGCCGGAGAAATCCTTATTACGGCATTGTTAGGCTTATGCGCTTGGGGGCTTCCTCTTCCTATAATGTTTTTCGAAATTCTGGTTGCCTGTGTACAGGCGCTGGTATTCACAATGCTGACAACAGTTTATATTGCAACTGCGGTAAATGATGAGCACTAAAGAAAAAGATATATAATTCAATAAAAAGGAGAAAAAAATGGAAGAAGTAAAAACAATTTCAGATTTAGCACAATTAGGTGCAGGTATTGCAATGGGCTTTGGTGCAATCGGTGCCGGTCTTGGTATTGGTGTTGCAACAAAAGGTTTGATGGATGCTATTTCAAGACAGCCTGAAATCGCAGGTAAAGCAGTAGGTTTCTTCCTTGTTGGTGCTGCTCTTGCTGAAGCTTGTGCGATTTACGCTTTAGTTATCGGTATGAAATTATCAGGTATGATGGGCTAGGGGTAAATCCTCGGGGGTAAATCCTCAGGGGTAAATCCGGTTTTATACGGGATGTCACCCGCCCAAAGGTTAAATTAACCGGCGCGAATTAGTCAGTAGTCTGTTCAAAAGGGAGACCGGTAAGCGCAAAACAATTTAGTAGTATAGCGGGATGTCTCCCGCCCAAAGGTTAAATTAACCGGCGCGAATTAGTCAGTAGTCTGTTCAAAAGGGAGACCGGTAGGAACAAAACAATTTAGTAGTATAGCGGGATGTCTCCCGCCCAAAGGTTAAAAAAGATGGAATTTAATGCAACTTTTTTAGTAACAATAATATCATTTATAGTATTTGTCTTTTTGATGAATAAAATTCTCTACGAGCCAATGCTGAGAATTGTTGCTCAAAGACGTGCCTTTGTTGATGAGAATCTGCAGGCTGCAGATGATAATCATAAAAAGGCTGATGAGATTTCTGCTCAAAAAGAAGAAAATTTGAAGGGTGCAAGAAGCGACGCTAAGAACAAATACTCAGAAGCTGTAGATGAATTTAAATCAAAAAAAGAGAGTATTGTAAAACAGGCTCAGACAGATGCGGAGGGCGAGTTTAATAAAGCTTATGAAGGGCTTATTAATCTTTCTAATGAAACCAAGGAAGGTTTAAAGGGCAGAATGACTGATTTGGCTAATGATATTGTTGAAAAAGTTATAGGCTACAGAAGCGAAGTTCAAGGCTTTAATAACGATGAAGTAAACAAGATTCTTTATCAATAGAAGGTAATAGACAATGTGCAGTATTGGTGAAATATTTAATTATATAGGAAGAACAAATCTTTTTAACTTTGCAATTTTTCTTGCAATAATTATTTGGGTTTGCAACAAGATTAATGTTGCAGGAAAATTGGAAGATGCAAGAGCTTCTGTTGTTGATAATATTGAAAATTCCAAGACCGCTAAGTCTGATTCGGAAGAAGAATTAAGAAAAATAGAAGAGTCTGTTGCTCATATTGAAGAAGAAATTGATTTAATCATAAAGAAAGCCGAAGATAACGCTAAAATGGTCGGAAATAAAATTCTTGCTGATGCGGAGTTGGCTGCAGGAAATATAAAAGAAAATTCGGAGAAAGCGGTAGAAGCTCGCGCGGGTCTTTTAAAGAACGACATTTTGAAAAGAGCTTCAATTGCTTCTATTGAAGTTGCAAAAAATCATATCATCAATGAGCTTAGAAATAATCCTGATTTACACAACAGGCTTATTGATGAGAGTGTAGAAGCTATAAATGGAGCAGTGGTATAATGACATCCGGAATACAACAAAAAGGTTCAGAACTTATAGCAAAAAGATGGGCAAAAGCTCTTATGGACTTGGCCGGTGAAGAGGGCGGAGTTTCTAAAGAAGATATTCTTGCTAATCTTAGAGATGTTAGTGAGAATATTTCTTCTTCAAAAGAACTTGCGGAAATGTTAGTGAATCCGGTTGTATCACAAGAAGAAAAGCTCGCGGTATTAACAAAACTGTTTCAATCAAGAGTTATGCCGATTGTGTTTAACTTCCTGACTGTTTTAAATTCAAAAAACAGATTGGGCTATTTAGCAGCTATAACTGATGAGTTTCAAAGAGAACTTGAAGAGTTGAAAAATATTGTAAGAGTCAGTGTAACTTCTGCAATTGATTTAAGCGAAGACAAGAAAAACAGTATCAGAAACAGACTTGCGGAAAAACTTCAAAAAGATGTGATTCCTGAATGGTTTGTGGATTCCGGTATAATCGGAGGATTGATTTTTAATATCAATGAAACTATTGTTGATAATAGTATCAGACACAGATTAGAAAATTTAGGTAAACAAATAATAAAGGGATAGGGTAATTAAACCCGGATAACAGAAAGGGTAAAATATGGCAGTAATTAATCCTGATGAAATAAGTTCAATATTAAAAGAGAACATTCGAAACTATGAAGCAAAGGCAGAGATTTCAAATATCGGCAGCGTCCTTGAGGTCGGTGACGGTATTGCAAGAATTTACGGTCTGCGTAATGTAATGTCAAACGAGCTTGTAGAGTTTGAAGACGGAAAAGGTACTCTGGGTATTACTTTAAACCTTGAAGAAGACAATGTCGGTGTTGTTATTCTGGGTGAGTATACACATATTAAGGAAGGTATGACGGTAAAAACAACCGGAAGAATTGCTTCTGTTCCGGTAGGTGATGCGCTTATCGGAAGAATTATTAACCCGACAGGACGTCCTATTGACGGAAAAGGTGAAATTGTAACAGATAAAACCCGTCCGATAGAAAGAGTTGCACCTGGTATTGTTGCAAGAAAATCCGTTCATCAGCCGCTTCAAACAGGTTTAACTGCAATTGATGCTCTTACTCCTATCGGAAGGGGCCAGAGAGAATTAATTATCGGTGACAGACAAACCGGTAAAACAGCTATTGCAATTGATACAATTTTGAATCAAAAAGGCGGTGACGTTATTTGTATTTATGTCGCTGTTGGTCAAAAGGCTTCAACTGTTGCACAATTAGCTAAAACTCTTGAAAAACACGGTGCTATGGATTATTCAATCATTGTATCCGCAACAGCTAACGAACCTGCTCCTCTGCAATATATTGCTCCGTTTGCGGGTGTTGCTATTGCTGAAGAATTTATGGAACAGGGAAAACACGTTCTGATTGTATATGATGATTTAACCAAACACGCTCAGGCATACCGTGCAATGAGTTTGCTTCTTAAAAGACCGCCGGGACGTGAAGCGTATCCGGGTGATGTATTTTATCTTCACTCAAGATTGTTGGAAAGAGCGGTTAAACTTAATGACGAGCTTGGCGGCGGAAGTATTACGGCGCTTCCTATTATCGAAACTCAGGCCGGTGACGTTTCTGCTTACATTCCGACAAACGTAATTTCTATTACAGACGGTCAAATATTTTTAGAATCAGCATTGTTTAACTCGGGTGTAAGACCGGCAATCAACGCAGGTATTTCAGTTTCCCGTGTTGGTGGTGCCGCTCAGACTAAGGGTATTAAACAAGTTGCCGGTAAATTGCGTTTGGATTTAGCTCAGTTCAGAGAATTGGAAGCTTTTGCACAGTTTGCGTCTGATTTGGATGCTGCAACTAAGAAACAGCTTCTCAGAGGTCAAAAGCTTACAGAAGTATTAAAACAGCCGCAATACAATCCGCTTACGGTTGCGCAGCAGGTTACAATTCTGTTTGCAGCTAACGAGGGTTATCTTGATGAGGTTGATAATGCAAAAATCAATGATTACAAGAGCGGCTGGTTTGAATATTTTGAAGCAAATATGCCGGAGTTGAGCGCCAAATTAAATGCCGGTGATAAATTATCTGATGAAGATATGGCAGCATTAAGACAAAACTTAGAATCATATGCTAAAAACCTGTCATAAGTATTTTTAAAAAGAAAGGAGAAGTGATTTAGTATAAGAATTTTATGTGTAATGTGACGTTTTCAGTATTCGCATAATTACTTATTCACTAAATTACTTGAATTGCAGATGCCAAATTTAAAAGATATAAAAAGCAGAATATCAAGTGTTCAGAATACAAAGAAAATTACTAAGGCTATGAAGATGGTTGCAGCAGCAAAAGTAAAAAAGGCCGAATCTACGGTTAAAGCTGCCAGACCGTTTGCGGAAGAATTGATGCAGATGTTCAGAAAAATGCTTACGGCTGCGGGAGAGTATTCTGTTGTCGGATTGAATGTTTCCAGAGCTTTGGATAACTATCCGGAATTGTTAAAGGAAAGGGATATCAAAGCTGAAGGTCTGCTTGTTATAACCTCTAACAAAGGTTTGGCAGGTGCATATAATGCTAATATTATAAAAGCTGCTTTAAAAAGAATAAAAGAGAATAGTGAAAACGGGATTCATACAGTAATTTACCCGGTAGGGCAAAAAGCGGTTTCTGCATTTAAGCACAGAAGCGGTGACTTTGAATTGAAACAGAGTTATATAAGCATTGCTAATAATCCGACTGCAACCGGCGCAAATATAATCGCGGAAGATATTGCAGAAGATTTTGTATCAGGAACAATTGACAGAATTGATATTGTTACAACTCGTTTCAATAATATGATGTCATATAGTGTTCAGTCTTGGGAAATATTACCTGTAAAGGTTGAAATGGCTGAAGCTCACGAATTGGATGCGGTTATGGAGTTTGAACCTTCTGTTCACGCAGTATTGCAGCAATTAGTCCCGATGTATATTTCTAATGCTATTTATCAAGCGCTTCTTGAAGCTAACGCAAGTGAACTTGCGGCCAGAATGACTGCAATGTCTGCAGCATCCAATAATGCAGAAGAAATGATTAATACTCTGACGATTGACTATAACAAAGCCCGTCAGGCCGCAATTACTCAGGAACTTGTTGAAATTGTATCCGGTGCACAGGGAGTTCAGGGGTAAAAAGGCAAAGGGGTAAATATTAGTATTATTGCCGGCACTTAATTAATGCGTTTATGCATGATAATTTATTTCCTGTGCATTTTGTGATTTAAGCATTTTTTTGTTGCTGCTTTCGAGATATTTACTTGTGCCAATAACTGACAGTGCTGCTCCTGCAACCCCTCCAATCGTTCCAAGGATACCGCGCAAAATTTTATTTTTGATTTTTTTTGTTGCAAGACTAACAAGAATTACGCCTGCAAAAACTGAAGATACAAAAGCGGTGTTTGCAATAATTGATGTTCTTTTATCATTTTTCTTATATGCATTTATAAAAGAGTCGATGTTTTGGTTAGGAACTTTATAGTATTTTGAATTGGCATTTTTTCCTGTTTTAATTTCAATTTGGACATTGTTACTGTCAATTTTATTCAGAATTTTTGCATCAACACTCATATATAACACTCCTTTACCATGGTAAAAACAGTGAATCTTTGAGATTGCTTTTTATTTTAAATAAATTTACAAATCTTAATCTTGAAAAGTCTTTGATGTTACGTTATAATTTTTGCAGGAATGTGTATATGATAACTAGCATTAATTATAAATACCCTACACTGGAGAAAATAGATACTTATCCCGAATTTAGCGAACGTTATGTTACAAAAAGCGGTTCTGTAGTAGATGCTTTTATCTCAAAAAGAAACAAAACTCATGTTCGAAATGTTACTATGCAAGATAGAATCAAAGCAGGTATTGGGGCTGTAGCGGGTTGTATAGTACCTATGATTTTCATGATGAAAAAGCAAAAAGTTAAAAATCCTTTTAACGTACATTACGGATTAACAGAAATGGTAACAATGTCTGCAACGTCTGTACTCGGCGGAGTTGCTGCCGGTATGATAGGTGAGGATAAAGAAACTAATAAAAATAAAATGAAAGAAGGCGTATTTCAGTTTTTGAATGCATCTGTTCCTGCGTGGGTTGTAGGCGGGGGATTGAAATTATGTGAGTCAAGCAAAAATTTTAATAATATTCCCGGAAAAATCATGGCAATGCTTGGCGGGTTAATAATAGGAATGTATGGTGCGGCTTCAGTTTCCAATGTAATTTGTGATCCTTACGACAAGGTTCCGGACAGAAAACTGACATTGTTGGATTGCCTTGTAAATATTGATGATGCACTTGGAGTTCTTGTTCTTGCAAAATTCCCATTTGTAGGAAAGCTGCATCTGGAACGTGCTTTGCCGTTTATATATGCGTATTGCGGTTATCGAGCCGGTAAAACAAATTAGAACAAAGGGGGCGGGTTTGAAAAACCCGCCCCCTTTGTTCTATTAAAATTATATATTTGCAAGCTGCTTGTAATAATCGTGTGCTTGTTCAAACTTATATGAAAGATTAAACAACTTAGATTCTGTAAGCTGCGGTGTCATAATTTGGAGTCCGATAGGCATACCGTCTCTGTCAAAGCCTGCAGGGATTGAGATTGCCGGAAGCCCTGCCAGATTTGCTGATATTGTTGCGATATCAGTCAGATACATTGCAAGCGGATCTTCTGTTTTGGCACCGAGATCAAAAGCAGTATTCGGACAGGTAGGTGCAATAAGGGCATCTACTTTTTCAAACGCTTTGATAAAATCTTCTGTTACTACTCTTCTCATTTGCAGAGCTTTTTTGTAATAAGCATCGTAGTATCCTGATGAGAGGGCATAAGTTCCGAGCATTATACGGCGCTTAACTTCCGGTCCGAAACCTTCAGCACGAGTTTTGCAGTACATTTCCAACAGGTTCTTGGCATCGGCGGTTCTGTGTCCGTATTTAACCCCGTCGAAGCGGGCAAGGTTTGAACTGCATTCTGCCGTTGCCAGAATATAATAAATACCGATTGAGTGTTTAAGATTCGGCAGTGAAACTTCAACAACTTCTGCACCTAAAGATTTATATGTTTCAATTGCATTTTGAATAGCTTTTTGAACATCTTCCGCAAGACCTTCTGATACAAGTTCTTTTATAACACCGATTTTCATACCTTTAATATCATTATTCAGACTATTTCTGTAATTTTCTACAGGGAGTTTAAGCGATGTAGAATCGTGTTTATCGTATCCGGAAATAACTTCCAGAAGTGCTGCAGCATCTTCGACCGTTCTTGCAAAAGGTCCTATTTGGTCAAGAGATGATGCAAACGCAATTAAACCGTATCTTGAAACTTTTCCGTAAGTCGGTTTCATACCAACAATCCCGCAGAAACTTGCCGGAAGCCTGATACTTCCGCCGGTATCAGAACCGAGGGCGAGGGTTGTTTCGCAGGAAGATACCGAAGCCGCTGAACCTCCGGAAGAGCCGCCGGGAACTTTGTTCAGATTCCACGGATTGTGAACTTTTTTAAAAGCAGAGTTTTCATTAGAAGAACCCATAGCGAATTCGTCCAGATTAGCTTTGCCTACAATAGGAATAAGGTTATCCAAAAGTTTTTGAGTAGCTGTTGCGTTATAAGGTGAAACAAAGTTTTCAAGAATTTTGCTAGAAGCGGTAGTTTTTGAGCCTATAAGATTCATGTTATCTTTAAGTGCAAGCGGTACACCGGCTAAAAGCGGCAATTCTTCACCTTTTGCGATTTTGTCATCAACTTCTTTAGCGGTTTTCAGAGCAATATCCTCTGTAAGCGAATTAAATGCACCAATTTTACCATCAATAGATTTAATTCTTTCAATAGAAGCTTTAGTCAGTTCAACAGCAGAAACTTCTTTATTTTTAAGTGCTTTAGACTGTTCCATGGCACTTTTCTTTAATAATTCCAGCATAATGTCTCCTTTAAAATACTTATTATTTAATTTTATTATAACAAAAACAGAAATATACGGAGAGAAGATTCTTTCAAAGAGCAAATGTAACAAAAATTTAACAAAGTGTTATAGAATATTTAAATGTGGCATATACTATATATAAGGATATATGCAGCCATGTTGATTAAGGATAGACTTTTAAAATTAATAAATAATAGAGCAACTCCTCATGAGTCTGAACCCCTTGCGTCCG
>CALUVJ010000049.1 GCA_944324195.1 Candidatus Gastranaerophilales bacterium | reverse complement strand
AGCTTGAACTAAGTGAGGATATTACCGAAAATGCTGACAGTTCTGACGAACTTGAATTGAGCGAGGATACTTCTGAAGGTCTAATCAGTGATAATGAGTTTGAATTAAATGAAGATAGCAATGACAGTTTGATAGGTGACAACGAATTTGAATTAAGTGAAGATAACTCTGATTCTGTTAGTTTCATTGATGATAGCACAGAGTCAATAAATGAAGATGATAATATTGATACAGATTTAACGGAGTTTAATGATATTTCAGAAGATGTTGACAGTAATACAGAGGATGATTTACTAATATCTACGGATTTATTAGAAGAAGATAACGATGACATGTTGTTATCAGATGAAGAATTTGAAGACGATTTGTCATTAGATTCTAATGATAATGATTTATTAAGTGAGGAAAGTTCAACGGAAGAGCTGGAACTGTTTCAAGAAGAAGGTGATGGTATAGAAGAATCCGTGCGTTCTCAAGACTCAATGTCAACTGCTGACATGTCCGGCTCTGAAGAAACAGCTTCCTCATTAACAGATTATTCAAAGTTTAATTATGTTCCTGATACGAATCATATTGATGATAGTATTGATGTCGATTTAATTGTAAAAGATTTGGAAACATTAAATGATAAAAATCCTGATTTGAATATTTTAAAAATTTATAATTTGAAATATAAAGACAATCAGTCAATATTGAATATTGCTTCTGAATTGAACATGAGCGAAGGTAAAGTTATAGAAGCTTTAAATGAAATTATTTCTGTAGTATAAGGACTGTATTCATGCAATGTCCCAAATGTAAAAATGAAGTAGATAAAAACGCTCTTAGATGCAGCAGCTGCGGTGCCAAAATAGCATCCATATGTAAAAATTGCGGGACTATTAATCCTATAACTTCTACTGAATGTTCCGGTTGTCATAAAGAATTAATAAAGATTTGCAGTGAATGCGGAGCTGCAAACCTTCCTGGTGCAAAAAAATGCAGAAAATGCGGGATTGAATTTGTAAAACCAAAACAGGATACTAAACTTAAATATAAAGCTAATGCTAATTCTCAGCAAAAGGTTAAAACGAAATTACTGGAAGCCATAAAAGATGCTGACTCAACTATTATTACAATCAACGGAGAAAGCGGTATCGGTAAAAATCTGGTACTCAGGTATACAATTAATGAACTAAAAAGTGCAAAGCTAATATGGCTTTTAGGAACTTGCACCCAAGTAACACAACTCTCGCCTTTTGGTTACTTTCAGGATTTACTGCTTACTTTCTTTAATATAAATAATTTTTGTCCGGATACATTACAGCTGAAAAAAAATTCTATTAAGTTTTTCAGACAAGATTTTCCTGCATTAACAAATCAAGAAATACTGGATTTACTGAATTTTTTATATCCAGAAAGTATAGATATCTATGAAAATATCTATAAAAATAAAGCAAAAATGTTTCTTATAATGAAAAAAGTTATCAATACAATTATAGAAAAGATGAAAGCTATCTTTATCATAGATAACTTTGAAAATATTGACGGAATGTCCTTTGATTTTCTGCAGGAATTATTAAAAGATGACTATGTTCTTGAAAGATGTAAATTCATTATCATATCATCTATTGAAAGACCCGGATTAGGGTGTATAACTTCACCTAAATTGACAGAAAATAATTATACAGATTTAACAATAGCACCATTTACAAGAAATCAGGTAGATATTTTAATACACCAATATGACAGTATAAATGTCGGTGAAGATTTTAAAAATCTTGCATTTAAACTTTCAAACGGTAATCCTGCATTTATAGAGCAAATGATTCTGCTGCATAAAGATGCCGTCAGGAATAACTTGAAACGAATTGAATATAATTCTCTGGAAAATATCTTAAATACAAGATTAAGTATATTAAAAAACGAAGATATTAATTCCTATAGGATGCTTATGGCTATGTCTGTTTTAGGAAATAAATTTTACCCTGCAATGCTGGAGCATTTTGATAATAATACTCCTGAAGAATTTGAAAGAATAATTGAAGCGCTTGTCCAAAAGGGATTTATCGGACAAATAAATAATTTGTCTTTTGAATTTAAAAGCTATTGTATATGGAAAACAATTGTTTCAATACTAAAAAATGACGAGTCAATAAATGAAATTTTAAATATTCTATATGAAATTCTAAGTATATACAAACAATCATCAATTGCACTGCTTGGGTATATTGTACAAAAATTAAATAACGAGCTTCAAGCTTTTGAAATATGGACACTTTTAATGAAACAAGCATCATACATTGGTGATATAGGTTTGTATATAATTTCCCAAAAACAGGCACTAAAGCTCATTGAAAACAAGACAGAACCTTTTTACCAAAATGTCAAAAGGAATATATATATCAGAGTTGGGAAATTATTAGAACCTATTGATTATGAAACTTCATTTAAATATCTTCAAAACGGAATTATGATGCTGGAAGATCCGGCAGACTATGAACACATTGAATTATTGGGTTATTTAGCTTCTTGCGCAATGAAAAACGGAAATTATTGGGGCGTAATTGAATGTACTAACAATGTCTTAAGCAAAATACCCGAAAACATGGAATTAGAATACATTCTTGTTAAATCAAGACAAGTCCGGCCGCTCTTAAAACTTGGCAACTATGGCCAAGTTATAAACCTGATTGACACAGAAATAAAACCTGTAATAGAAAAATATCTTTCTAAAGGAAAAAATACACCTGTAATTAAAATAACGGATTTATTTGACACTTGGCTTGATATATATTTTGACTTAGCAGAAGCTCTGACTTTTCAGGGTGACAGTCGAATGTTTGATACTATAAAGCTCATTTTCGATATTCTTGAAAAAAATCAAATAAAAGAAGCTAAAACTTTATGCAGAGCAAATTTGTCACTTGCTTTGGCTAATACTATAAAGGGTGATATTAAAACTTCGATGAAAATTCTGGACGATATGTTAAATGAATACTCTCTTGACAGTATGGATTCGTTTATTGTATCAAGATGGAATTTTATAGATATTATTAACAAATTTATTGAAAAAGATTATAGCTGTCTGTATAATGAATTATTCAATGTAGTAGCATTTGCCAATAATGTTAACGATAACTTCACTAAAAACATTTTAAAAACTTTGCTGGCAAAAATGTTAAAAGATAAAAACGAAAATAAAAAAGCACTGGAAATATTAGAAGAACAAGTTGCATACTTTGCAAAAGAAAAAATTGCAACCGGCGTTTTACTATCCTGGTATTTAATAGCAGAAACAAGATTAATAACAAACGGAACGCAATTTGCCTTAGATATTGCAACAAAAGCGCTGGACATAGCACAAGGACCAAGTATTAATAACTTTTATTTCATTGCATTGTATAATAAGTTAATTGGCGAAATTTACATGGCCAAACAGGATTTTGAATCTGCAAAAGTATATATAGAAAAATCTATCTTTATTGCTAAGCAGTTCAATTTATTAACCCTTCTTGTTAAAGGCTATCTTTTGAATGCAAAACTATATCAAGAGTTAGCTTTGCCGAAATCAAGTTTACGCTCTAATTATGTAAAGCATGCACTAAAAATGTTCCAGCTGGCAAAAAGTGTTGAAATAGTACAAGCCCATCCTCATTTACAAAAATTAATAAAGGATGAATTTACTGTGTTTACAGCATTTTGTAAGCTGCATGGCATAATTTTAAAGAAAAATTCTAAGTAATATAATCTTCCGGATTCCCCGAATAATCGGCAATAACACCTTCTGTTTCTTCTGTCACCGGAATACTTTCATAATTATTTAAAGATTCTTTATAAGCTAAAGCACGCCTGTTTAATTCATCCATAGCCATAGGCCCCGTTAAAACTTCAAGAACTTCACCGTTTTTATCGTAAACTTTAAGCCTCGGAATTTCAACTCCGGAAGGAGTCTTAAAGCCCATTAATGAGATTTTTCCGTATTCACCAAAACCGTCTTTAATCTCATAATAAATCTCTTTTAGATTTTCATTATCCAAACAAGATAAAGCAACATTATTGGAAGTTTCACGCTGAACCCAATCCTGAACGGTTTGAGTTTCCTCCATCAATTCCAAAAGCTGTTCTTTTGTAGCAGAAATACGCCTAAATAACGGGTCACCGCCTTTTCCTACTGCAGTTGGTCCCTTTTCACGCGGAGCATGAATTCTATATGATGCTTCGTCTATAACCCTTTTACCGGGTTGTGCTGATGTATCCTGCTGGTTAACACTACCTTTCTCAACTCTAAAATTTTCGTCAGTCATTATTCATATGCTCCTTATAATTTGTTTTACGGCATTTTTTTATAAAACTTTAGTAAATCTAAATAAAACTTTACAAAGATTTACAAAAGAAGTATTATCATATTATGTTGCCAAAAAATTTAAGACTAAAAAAACGCAGCGCTTTTGCTGCCACATACAAAACAGGAAAATCTTTCCACAAGGATGGAATAACTATGTTCTGCGGAAGGCTCAGCAAAGATGCAGCGCCAACCAAGGTCGGCTTTGTTGTAAGTAAAAAAATACATAAAAGAGCCGTAAAGCGAAATAGGATTAAAAGATTAATGCGAGAGAGTTACAGATTGCTTGTAAAAAATAACGGTTCTTCAACTAAATATATGTCAATCATTTTTGCAGCTTCAACAAAATTATTAGGCAAGGATTTTAGATATATAAATTCTGCAATAACAAATTTGGCAGGTAAATTATGATAGATGGGATTATAACACCGAGATTGCGCGATATTGATTACCTTGCACCTTCTGCCCCGTATCCTGCAACACCTTCCGGCATAACAGTACACCAAAATCCCATATACAGATACGCAATACCTACAGATGAACAGCCGACTCTTACGATACAAAATTACATCCCCGATTATAATGGTAACTTTATTAAACCGGGGCACTATGAACTTGCACTATCTGATGACAGGGAATTCCTTTATCTTATTGAATCAAAGGATTTAATAGCAGTTATTCCGGTTTTTAAAATAGCTGAAAATGAAAAAGAATTAAAGCAGTATTATCAAAATACTAAAGAATTAGACAAAGAAACTAAAAAAAAGCTTGCAAAGAAAAAAAGAAAAGAAAAGTTCCAAAAAATAATTGATGCAAAATACGCAAAAACAGGAGCCACACCGCCTAAAGAATATAAACATATGGAAGCTTCTATAGAGTATGTTAAAAATGGCGGTTACTATTTAATAATGTATGAAAAAGGCTTCATAAGGGCCTGGGGAGCAATTAAAATTAAACAATAGCAATATTTCATCTTGTATAAAAACCAAATTTTTTATATAATAAATCTAATATGAGCAGGCCAAATAATGAACATAATACTTTTTATATCACACATCGAATAGAGCTTCTTATATGGCTTTTAATTGTATTAATAATTATTTCAATCACAACAATTGTGCAATCTTCCATAAAAAATAAGGATAATGATTATACAATATTTATGAACGATGTTGACGGTTTAATAGAAGGCTCGCCAGTCAGAATGATGGGAATAGAAGTTGGTTATATTACTAAAATTCAACCAACCAATGATGAAGTTTATATTAAATTTCTTCTAACGGACAAAAATATTACAATACCGCAAGGTACAATTGCAACCGTAGAATTCAACGGAATGGCAGGCTCCAAATCGCTTGAATTATATCTTCCTGACAAAAATACATACATAGATAAAAATGTTCCCATATTAAATGTTCATCCGCCTAAAAGATTACACGATGCAGCCGGTCTCTTAAGTGATATGTTTGATAAACTCGGTTCTATCATATACACTTCATCATCATTCAGTAATAAAATAAAATTTTTAAATTTACCAAAAACTAACAATGACCAAAGTTTTACAAATTTTTTAGAATATGCAGATAAAATGGTTGATGATTCAAACAAAAAAGCAGAAGATTTAAATAAAAAATTAACAAAATACAATAACAAAGGACAAGTTAAAAATGATAGAAACAAGTAACCTGAAAATTATTACGAATCCAATTGTTAATCAGAGCTTATGCACAATTCGTAGTAAAGATACTGATACCGAAGGAGTTAGGTTATCCGCAAGAAAACTGACAAGAATTTTGTTATACGAGGCAACAAAAAATTTGCCGCAAAAGGATATAGAAATAGAAACTCCTCTTGCTAAATTCAAAACAAAAACCATCAATCCTGATATTACGATAATAATTTCACCAATATTAAGGGCAGGACTTATTTTTACTGACGAAGCTGTTGATATACTGCCGCAAGCTACAATCAGGCATATCGGAATGTATCGTGATGAAAAAACATTAAAACCCGTATGGTATTATAACAAAGTACCTATGCTGGTTGATATACCGGAAAATTATTACGTTTATATCACGGACCCGATGCTTGCTACGGGAAATTCGTTAAAAGAAGCTATTAAGTTATATGTAGACAAAGGAATACCTGAAGCAAATATTTGCTGCGTATGCATGATAGCAGCTCCGGAAGGCATTAACGAGGTATTTAAAAATTATCCCGCAATTACACTTATTGTTGCAGCTGTAGATTCCCACCTAAATGAGCGCGGATACATCGTTCCGGGAATGGGAGATGCCGGAGACAGAATTTTTAATACGTAAACTTTTGTAAAGATTTTGTAATTGGAAAATACATTAAAGCATTTTTTTAGATTGGTATTATTATATTTATATGAACGATATAAATATTCTTACACAAAGAGAAAAAGACACACTAACATTAATAATTAACGGAAAAAGTAATCCGGAAATAGCTAAGGCTCTGAATATTTCTGTACATACAGTCAAAGCTCATATAGAAAGTATCTACAGAAAACTTGGAGTTCACAATAAAGTGCAAGCTGCTGTTTTTGCGATATTACACGATGAAATTAATTATTAATATTTTAGCTAAATTTACCTGTAAAAATTACTTCTTCAGGATTATAGCTATTTAAGTAGTTTATTGCATCTATGGGAGAGCATGCAATATAATATAAGCTGCCCGTATCTTGTTTTGCAAATTTGCTATTTATTATATCGTCAAAAAATTTTATTAAATTTGTATAAAAATCTTTTGTGTTTAAGAAAATAATTGGTTTATTATTATAACCCAACTGTTTTTGCACAATCATTTCGGCAATTTCTTCTAAAGTTCCGAATCCGCCGGGAAGAGCAATTACCGCATCTGAAAGTTCGTCCATTTTCGCTTTTCTTTCGCGCATACCTGATGTTATATAAAATTCATCACAATCCTGAGGATTACCAACAGACATATCATAAAGTCTTTGCGGCATTACACCAATTATATTTCCGCCTGCAGACTTTACGGAAGAAGCACAGGCATACATGGCTCCAAGTCTGCTTCCGCCATAAACGATATTCATCCCGTTTTGCCCGAGCAAACTTCCTAATTCCGAAGCCGCCCTATAAAAGGTTACATCTAATAAATTTGAAGATGAAGCAAAAACACAAACATTACGAATCATTAGTCAAAACTCCCGCCCATCAGATAGTAATTTGAACAGCATAGTCCTGTGCCGTTTTTAGAACAATCTTGTCGTTGCTCGTTTATAGAATCATTTTTACAAAAAGGCTCAAATTTATCAGAAAGAATATTGAAACCAAAAACATCCTTCCCCCATTTATTTGGCCCGGAAGTTCCGTTTACATCATACATTAAGAGCCCGTAAACATTATTTATCGGTTTATCATACAATTTGTATGCCATTACGGAATTAGCTAATGTTAGTTTATAATTAGTAAAACTATATTTATCACCGGAACTGATTCCGTTTAAAAATGTAATTTTATAAGATTTTATCTCTTCTTTTACTTCATTTTCAAGTACTTCTCTAAAAAGGGTAATAAACTCTTGATTTTCTTCATCTTTTAAAGAATTTACAGAGTTATATATATTCTCAAAATCCGTTTGTACATTTCTCCAGCGGGAAGTGTTTTTTGCCTGTACCGTATCATCCAGCGACATAGGAGCAACAAGCAATGCAACTATTAAAAATATTATAAGCAATATTGAAACTTCTATAATAGTAAATCCTTTTTGCATAAATACCTCTTCTTAATCAGTTAACCCCGTGCCATATCTAAATGTTTTTTCTCATTAATGAGTTCATCATAAATCCATTCAGGCACAAAATTCTTACCCAGAATAATCTGTCCGTTCATAATATTCGGAGCGTGGAAATCAGATCCGCCGGTAACTATCAGACCTAAATTTTCCGCCATAGTTGAAAAATATTCAACAATTGCAGGCGAATGCTTTCTGTGATAAGCTTCAATACCTCTCAATCCGCAATTCATAAGTTCTTTTATTAACTTTTCGGCGATATCTATATCATAAGGATGGGCTATTACAGGGATACCACCTGAATCATAGATTACTTCAACAGCATCAAACGGTGATACAGTTTTTCTTTCCACATAAACCGGCGAAGCTCTGTGAATATATTTACTGTAAGCTTCCATAACATTACTTGTGCCGCCTGCATTTGTAATTGCTTTTGCAATATGCGGACGTCCTATACTGCCGCCTTCTGCTACCATATTTTTAACATCTTCAAATGCAATTTTTATACCTTCTTTTTTTGCAAGAAGATGCAATATTTCTTTTGTTTGCTTTATACGCGCATGCTGTTGGATTTTAAGCATATTTTTAAAATCATTTTTAGTAACATCCGGAAAATATCCGAGGATGTGTACTTCGTAGTCCTTATACAGAGTGTTTACTTCTATCCCTCTTATAATCTTAAAATCTACATCTTTAGTTTTTAAATACTCGCATGCAACATCATAAGAAAGTACATTATCATGGTCAGTTAGCGCAATCACCTGCAGCCCCGCATCCAACGATAAATCTACAATCTTTTCCGGAGAAAATACACCATCTGAATAATAGGTGTGTATATGAAAATCTCCTTTCATTTATACCCCCTTGCAATTCAAGCGGGGAAGATGAATGAAAGGATGTGAATTATTATTTACACCCGATTTCAAGGTTTACCTCACTTTCATTTTTGCTATTATCTACTATCAAATTAATTCTTTTTATTTGTGTTGCAAAATTTCCTTCAATCAGGATTTCAACACCATTAATACAGGCGATAGGGGTTTCTGCTATTTCGTAACGTTCAGGAATACTGGTTGAAAGGCGCTTAAAAGAAGTCGAAAATTCCATTCCTATAACACTTTCTTCAGCTCCGCAGAAACCGGCATCAGTAATGTATGCCATACCTTTATAAATCTTCTCATCAGCAGTCTGGACATGAGTATGAGTTCCTGCAAAAGCTTTTATTAAAGCCGAGTTCTCATCATTGTATTTAGCAGCCAGATATTTGGCAAAGCAAATTTTCTCAGCAGTCGCTTCTGCATGGAAATCTACAAAAATACTATCGATACCGCATTCTTTCAATTCATCAATCTTTTTCATTACAACTTCCCACGGAGAGTCAATCGGAGGCATAAATACCCGCCCTAAAGCATTTATTACAGCCAACTTATGCCCGTTTATATCAAAAACACGGCACCCTTCACCTTTTGTACCCGCCGGATAGTTAATAGGCCTTACTAACTTATCGGCTGTTTCTATGTAATCGAAAATATCTTTCTTATCCCAAATATGGTTGCCGGAAGTAAAACAATCGATTCCGGAAGCGGATAAATCTTCATAATTTTTCTTGGTCAGCCCAAAGCCATGAGAAGCATTTTCAATATTGGCAATAATAAAATCAGGTTTGCTTTCCAGAGATTTTATGTAAGACTTTATTGCATTACGACCTTGTCTGCCCGTAATATCGCCAAAAAATAAAATCTTTATAATATCTGTATTACCACTCATATAAATACCTGCGGGAAGGAGAGAAAGCCTTCCCTCCCGCTTACTACCTATTTTGCAATTTCTGTTGTTCTGAATTCTCTTACAACAGTAACCTTAATTTGTCCCGGATAATCTAGCTCATCCTCAATTTTCTTTGCAATATCTCTTGCTAATTTTTGAGAAGCCAAATCGTCAAACATTTCTGACTGAACAATTACACGAACCTCACGTCCTGCCTGAACTGCAAAGGATTGTTTAATTCCATCGTATCCGTTAACAATTTCTTCAATTTTTTGAAGTCTTTTGATATAAATTTCAAGAGTATCGCGTCTTGCTCCCGGACGTCCTGCTGAAATAGCATCTGCAAGTTTTACAAGAACAGCTTCTATAGTATTAGCAGTAACATCATCGTGGTGAGCTTCTATTGCGTGAATCACTTCCGGCTTTTCGCCGTATCTTGCGGCGAGTTCAACACCAAGCTGGATGTGCGTCCCTTCCTGAGTCTGGTCTACTGCTTTACCTA
This sequence comes from Candidatus Gastranaerophilales bacterium, assembly GCA_944324195.1. GTDB lineage: Bacteria > Cyanobacteriota > Vampirovibrionia > Gastranaerophilales > Gastranaerophilaceae > CAG-196. Next base: position 3,833 of record CALUVJ010000049.1, on the reverse strand, counting down.
TATCATGCAAAAGTCCTGCGCGTTTGGCAACATAAACATTAGCACCTAATTCAGCAGCAAGCATTCCGGCAATATGCCCCACTTCAAGCGAATGCTTCAATACATTCTGCCCGTAACTGGTTCTGTAATAAAGGCGGCCTAAATTTTTGATAAGCTCTTTGTTAAGCCCCATTATACCCATATCAAGAGCTGCATTTTCACCCTCTTTCATAATTTTCTTTTCAACTTCTTCGCGTGATTTTTCAACGGTTTCTTCTATTCTTACAGGGTGAATACGACCGTCCTGAATAAGTTTTTCTAAAGCAATTTTTGCTATTTCACGCCTTACGGGATCAAATGATGAAAGAACAACAGCTTCTGGAGTATCATCAATAATCAAATCTACACCCGTCAAGGTTTCTAATGTTCTTATGTTACGTCCTTCTCTGCCGATTATTCTTCCTTTCATTTCATCATTAGGAAGTGAAACAACAGAAACAGTAGATTCTACAACCTGTTCCATCATACAACGCTGCATTGTCGTTGTTAAAATTTCTTTTGATTTTTCCAGAGCATCTTCACGAATTTTTGCTTCATTTTCTCTAATTAACTGCATTTGCTCCTGTGCCAAATCACTTTTCAACTGTTCTAGAAGCATTTTCTTTGCTTCTTCCGTAGACATACCTGCAATGCGTTCAAGTTCCACAGTCTGTTTTTGCACAATATCAGCAAGAAAATCCTCTTTCTCGATTAACTGATCTTTCATTTTGTCAAGTTCAGACTCTTTATCAGTAATTTCCTGAATTTTATCCTCTAAAAAATCCTCTCTTTTTGAAAGTTTATTTTCTAAAGCGGCAAACTCTCTTCGTCTTTCTCTTTCATCAGCATTTAATTGTTCTCTTTCATTATGCAAAGCCTCTTTAGCCTTTATCATTGCTTCTTTTTGAAAAATTGCTTCTTTCTCTAGCAAATCTTTCTTTGACTGCTCCGTCTGCAATATAAGATTTTTGTACTTAACCCTCTGTACAACAATGACAGCAATTAGTATAACTAATACAACTGCTGCAATAGCTAATAATGCATCCATCTAGCACCTATTCCTTTTCTATTTTTTATATATACACGAGGTACGGGTACATATAACCTACCCGTCAACTATTAAATATTTTCAATAATCTTTTCTATCGCATATATCTTCAAAAATTTTTATACTACTACTGATTTTATCATACCATATAAAGGAAATTTTGTACATAAAGGGGTAAATATTATGGGGTAAATAATTTACTGTAAAAATCATGCCCTACAATCATTGTTACAAAACAAAAATATTATGCATAATAATCTAATTTTGAAGTTCCTGATATAGGATTAGAATTATATGCGAACTCCTCCTCTTTGTTTTTTTCTTGCCGCTTCATTATTAGCTTATCTTCATATTCACCGGCGATATTAGAAATTTCAGGAACCTTATTATTCCAATAGTCAAATTCCGCCATCATTTTTTTATATTCAGGACTTTCTCTATCATTCGTCTTATGTTCGTATGCGATAACATCATTTCTGATTTTATCAAATTTCCGGCAGGCATTGTAATAATCGCTTGCATAAATATTATTTGGCGAATATGAAAAAACTCTGCAACTTTCCACCATTTTTTTAATTTAACTCCTTTAATATAATAAAGTTGCAAATCAATATAAAATTGCCTTATTGTAACAAAGCTTTAAGATTTGAGTTCGGTGGATTCAAGAAGCAACCACAACACACTATATCATAGTCAAAACAGCCTGCTTCTTGTCTCATATTTACCTCCTCCGTTCTTAAATCTACATCTGTGCTATTGGGGTTCCATTGCCTTCGTTATACATCTTTTTTGATTGAATAAGTGTTTCAATATTTATCCTGTTATTCTCACCAATAGAATGTTTAACAATATCTTCCGGCATTTTTAAAATATTGGCTATCATTGAAGAGAGCGGTTTTGCACTATAGAAATTAAGCAAACTTAATTTTGTATTTTGGGATATATTTTTAAATAGCCCTAAGAATTTAACTCTTGCCGCAATATCACTTTCCAGGGCCTCTTTTAATGATATGCTTATAAATTGTTCCGGACTGATTTGTTCTAATAAAACATCCAATTTGTCAGGATTATTTTCCTGTAATTTTACTATATTTTCAGTAACCTCTTTTAGCTCATTGCCTGAAACAGAATAGTTCTCCATCAGTGTTAAGACTTTCGTACGATTTTCAGGAGTTATACCAGCAAAAGCTTCATAAAGATTATTATTTTTAAGAAAATCAACATTTTGCGTGTTTGAAATGTTATTTGTTAATACTTTATCTACAGCATTTTTACTGAAAACTAAAAGAGCATCATCTAATTTTGCATTTTTACCGCTATCCAGGAAATTGCAGTATGCATCAAGTGTTTTAGGATTCCATATCATAGTAGCATCGGATAATAGATCATTGCGATTACAACTTTCCAATTTTTCTTTTATTATAGCTGTTCTTTCCGGCGTGTATCCGATATCAACATATGCGCTTATTTCTTCTGCAGACTGCATTCTTTCATGCAAGAAATTAAATAAATCACTGTTTTTATAATTCACTTGGCACAATAAGGCAATATCATTAGCAGAATATGCAAATCCATCTGACTGTTTGTCATTACCAAACGGCGATACGAGTCTTTCTTCCAAAAGCTTCTCAGTAAGCTCTGGAGCATTTTTATGAGATTCTGTAAGTTTTACCATATCTTCGACTGAAAAACGCTTTTCACTTGACGGTAAAGTATAAGAATATAATTTTTCAAATAGTTGAGGATTTTGTTTATACAAATCATTTAATACAAAAACTTCTTCTGTTGTATATCTTGCAACTCTGCTTTGAGTAGCTGCATCTTGTTTAGTTTCGCCTATAAATCTAAGACATCTTTCTCCCTCTTCAGGCTCCATTTCCAATAATTTTATATATGAATCTTCATCTTTTATCAAGCGGGAATTTTGCTGAATCTTAAATAAATATTCGATATCATCATCCGCTAGCTGTAAAACCTTAGCCTCAAATTCCGGGTGTTTTGCACAAAATGAAGAGATGCCCTGTATATCAAAAACGCTCCAATTGTGATAATTTTTATTTCCAATACTATCTGCAAGCTTAAGAATAATATCAGGATTGCTTGATTTACTTAAGTCATTAATCATTGCAGCATTGAATACTTGAGAGCTATCCGTAAATTTTTTATTGAGCATAGACTGAACAAAATCTTGTTTAGGATTATATAATAATTTAAGTATTTCATCTACACTATATGCGGGAGAGCGGTCTCCTCCTGTATTAGTTTTGAAAGCATCAATTAATCTGATAACATTTTCCGGTTGATTTTCATAGTGCTTTATTAGCTCGTCCATTCTATTTTCTAAAGAATTAATATCATCTCCACGAGTCTTAAATTTGTATTGTAATATGTTTTTAATTTCAGAATGAGATAACGGAATTGCTTCTTCAGATTTATTAATATTATTTATTTGGTCGTTCTCATGAATATTTTTTTTGATTTTATCGGTTTTTGTCTCAGTTTTAGCCTTATTCTTCGCCCCCAGAGCAAGAGTTACAAGAGCAAGTTCATTTTCATTTTTTGCTTTGTAAAACACTTTACCGTTTGCCTTGAGGTTATATGTTCCGTCTTTCATTTTTTCTATTTTAACTTCGGAAATATCCGGCAGTTTTGCAGCATTGCTAATTCTTGCACCGACAAACATCATACCAAAATTCATAATACCGTTTTGCGCAAGCGATTCTTTAAAGCTTAAATCAGTTACCAGACGGTCAAACAAAACATCCGC
>CALUVJ010000048.1 GCA_944324195.1 Candidatus Gastranaerophilales bacterium | reverse complement strand
TTTTCTTCTCATATGACAAATGTCATAGACATTATGGAGAATGCTGACAGCGACACTTTTGTCTTAATTGATGAACTTTGTGCGGGAACAGACCCGCAGGAGGGCGCTGTGCTTGCGGAAGTTATACTTAAATATCTTGTAACGAAGCAGGCGCAGTCAATTATAACAACACACTATGGCGAATTAAAAACTCTTGAATACACAGATCCTTATTTTAAGAATGCAAGTGTGGAATTTGATGTTGAGTCGTTATCCCCTACTTATAAATTAATAATCGGTATTCCGGGGCTCAGTAACGCTATTGCGATTGCGTCAAACTTAGGTATGCCGGAAGATCTGGTCTGGAAAGCAAAAGAACTTTTAATAACCCAAAGAGACACTTCAAGCTTGGTTGTAGAACGACTTCAAGACACGCAGCAGAGACTGGATGTAAATTTAAAAGAAGCTGAAACCAGAAATGCTGAGGCAGATGAATTAAAGAAACATTATGAAAAAGAGTTAAGCGAGCATAAAAAGGAAAAGAAAAAAGCTCTAAAGGTTATAAAGGATAAATTTGAAGGTCAGCTGGAAGATGCTAAGTCTGAAATTAAGGATATTTTGACAGAATTAAGACAAGAAAAATCAGAAAAAATAGCCCGCCGTTCTTATGCACGTTTAGCACAGCTTGAACAAAATTTCCGCTCCGACATGCACTCTCTGGAAGAAAAAGAACAGTATACGGAACTTGACTGGGATAAAGTTCAGATTAACGATAAGGTTATGATTAAGGATTTGAATCAACAGGTTACTGTTTTATCTTTGCCGGATAAGAATGATACATTATACATTCAGATGGGTATGATAAAAACTAAAGTTAAAAAAGATAAGCTGGCTGTTTATAATCCTCAGCTTGCGAAGAAAGTTAATCTTCCATTGGGCGCTATGAAGAAAGAAACTTCTTTTTCTCTGAAAAAATATGATATTTCAAATACACTGGATTTGCGGGGCGAAAGAGTAGAGGAAGCTTTGGATAAGCTTGAAGCATATCTGGATAAAGCAAGTCTTGCGAACCTTTCACCTGTCTATATTATTCACGGTCACGGAACTGGTGCTTTAAAATCTGCAGTTCGTGACTTTATTTCAACATCACCTTATGTAGCCAAATACAGAGTCGGAGAAGATACGGAAGGCGGAGACGGGGTTAGTGTTATAGATATTAAGTAGGTATCTTTTTTTTGAAAACTCGTGTATAATATTTTTACGTTGGGAGAGGTTAAGATGTATAAATTAGGAATTATAGGCTATCCATTAGGGCATTCAATTTCTGCCGTTATTCAAAAAGCAGGCTTGGAAAGTATAGGTTTAGATGGTGTATATGATGTAATGGAAACTCCTCCTGAAGAATTAATAAACAGGATTAAATATATTAAAGCAAACGGGTATAACGGTTTTAATGTGACAATCCCTTTAAAAGTTCCAATGTCCTTGTTTTTAGATGATATTGACGAATATGCAAATATTGCGGGGTGTGTAAACACAATAAAGGTTTTAGAGGATAAATCATTTTTTGGTTACAATACAGATATTTATGGGTTTAAAAAAGCTATTCCAGCTGACGTAGATTTGCGAGGGAAAAATGCAAGTATTTTAGGTACGGGAGGTGCAGCGCGTGCGGCTGTAGTCGGCTTATCGGAAAAAGGTGTTAAAGAAATCGATTTTTATACCAGAAATATCATAAATTCACGCCAAACCCTTGCATATGTGCGGGCTAAATTTCCTGATATTGTATTTAATGTTTATCAGATACAAAATATACGTTCTTTAAAAGGTACTTCAATAATAGTAAATGCCACACCAATTGGTATGAAAGGTTTTATGGCAGACCAAATGCCTTTAGAGAGAGAAGATCTTGATAAACTTTCTTCTGATACATTAGTTTATGATATAGTGTACAATCCTGTTAAGACAGTACTTATTCAGGAAAGTCAAAAACGCGGCTTGCGCACAATAAGCGGATTAGATATGTTAATATATCAGGCAGAGCGTGCAATAAATATTTGGACAGGCAAAACTCCGGATGCAAAAACAATGAAAATTGCCGCCCTCGAGAGTTTATAAATTAACCACAGCCTTTCTCTTTACAGTTTTTATCTAACTCTATTTTGTTACTTGTAGGTACCTATCTAACCTAATAGAAATGAAAGGATAAAATTTGCGATGAGATGAAATATGGCAAAATAGGCTGTACTACTGCCATAATATACTTTTCAACCAGTTTGGCGGAATATGTTATATAAGTCCTTTTAAATAATACTTTACATTCATTCTTAATAATTGTATTATTATATATAGATTGGAGGAAATTTGGCAGAAAAGTTTAAAATAATAGGCGGAGAGACTCTGAGAGGAGAAGTTTCAATCGGCGGTGCCAAGAATGCAGTATTAAAACATTTGGCTGCAACTATTCTTGTCAAAGGAAAAACTAAAATATACAATGTTCCGCACCTTACCGATGTTGATATTATGCTCAACGTACTTTCTGATTTGGGCGCTAAGTATGTTTACGATCAGGTTGAAAAATCTGTCGAAGTTGATGCTTCAAATATCACTTCAATCACTGCCAAATATGAGCTCGTCAGCAAAATGCGAGCATCATTCATTATCCTTGGCGCTCTCATGTCGAGATGTAAAGAAGCCATTGTAGCGCTTCCGGGCGGATGCGCTATCGGCGAAAGAAGAGTAGATTTTCACATTAAAGGACTTGAAGCTCTAGGAGCTAAAATAAAAATTGAAAACGGATACGTTCACGCAAAAGCAACCAAGCTTGTCGGAACGGATATTTATCTTGATATTCCGTCAGTCGGTGCGACAGAAAACTTAATGCTGGCTGCAGTATTGGCAGAAGGTTCTACAAGAATCCAAAACGCAGCGCAGGAGCCTGAAATCATTGACCTTGCCAATTTCTTAAACACAATTGGGGCTGATATTATAGGTGCAGGTACTTCAGAAATTATTATTAACGGCGTAAAAGCAGAAAATCTGCATTCTGCCGAATATACGACCATTCCTGACCGAATTGAAGCCGGAACATTTATGGCTGCCGTAGTTGCAACAAAAGGTAAGGCTATTATAAGAAACGTTTTCCCTGCACATCTTACATTCTTTAATGATAAGTTAATTAAAATGGGAGCAAACATTAAGCTGGTTGAGCCTACAACAATTGAGGTTAACTGCAAAAGCCGCTTATCTTCAATAAATTTTGTTACCCAGCCTTATCCGGGTTTCCCGACTGATTTACAGGCAATCGCAATGACTCTTTTGACAACCGCAAACGGAGTCGGCATTATTACGGAAAGTCTTTATGAAAACCGCTTTATGCAAGTTCCTGATTTAAGAAGAATGGGTGCAGATATTCATCAGGACAGAAATCACGCTATTGTAAAAGGGGTTAAAAACCTTACGGGTGCAACAGTTGCAGCAAGCGACCTGAGAGCCGGTGCCGCACTTGTTATCGCAGGTTTGATGGCAAGCGGCGAAACTACTGTTGAAAAATTGCACCATATTGACAGAGGATACGAAGAATTTGAACGAAAACTGCAAAATCTGGGCGCAAAAATCCGCAGATATAATGATGAAATCGAAAATCAAATAAAGGGGGTATTGAATGAGTCCCGCTTATAAAAGATGGTATGATCACGACCCGAAACTTTTAGAAGTTATAGAATTATTAAAAAATTATCAGGATGAACTCAAAGAGCATGCTGTTGTTTTTCTTGATAAATTAGAACAAAAGGTTTCTAAAGAAGCTTTAGACCGGTTTTATGATTTGGTAAGGCCTGTTAATGGCGCCCGTTGGTATGATAAAGACCCTATTATCTCAAAAACTGTCGAAATCTTACGGGTTGTGCCGCCTGAAGTTCAACATGCCTGCGCAGAAAGATTTATCAATGCATTAAAGGAAATGGGCATTGAATACGAAAGCCCTAATCGTAGTTAATGAAATTAGAATTTGCTTCATTTTTTGACAGTTTTGTCAGAAACGTAAAAAAAGGTAAAAGTTTTACACTCACAGGGCTGACGACATTCAGCCGTTTGTTGCTTTTAAAATACATTTACAAACTCTCAGGCAGGAAGGTTTTGTTTGTAACTTCTACAGAGCAAGCTGCTCTAAAGTATTCTGCAGATTTAGAGAGGTTATTTGAGCTGGAAGCCGCTACAATTCCTTATCAAAATATTTCGCCTTATGAAGCGGTTGCGGGGAGTTTGTATGACTATGAAAAACAGATAAAAACACTTACGGATAAACCTGATATTGTTATAGCGCCTGTCAAAGTATTATTGGAAAAATTTCCTTCCGGTAAATTCCTCGAAGAAAATTCTTTTACTTTAAAAATTGGTGACAGTATCTCGCAGCAAGAATTGCTCCAAAGGTTCATAAAACTCGGCTACAAACGCTCCACTATGGTTTCTGATATAGGTGAATTTAGTATAAGAGGGGATATTGCAGATATATATACGCTGGAAGAAAATCCGGTGAGGATTGAGTTCTGGGGGGATGAGATTGTAGATATAAGATTTTTTAATAATGAGACTCAGAAATCTATCGAAAAAATTAAAGAAGTAAATATCAGACCTTTGTATAAATTTGTTTTGCCGGACAAGCTGCCGGAGGGTTTTCCGCCGGAATTAAAGGAGCAGTTTGATAATGAAGGGTATTTTGAGGGAATAAATGTTTACCAGTCTTATTTCAACGATAATTTAGTGAGTATTTTTGAGTATTTTAGAGATTACATTATTGTTGTTGATGAGTATGCAGAAGTTTCTGCCAAGTACGGACAGATTGATGATAATTTTATAAACAGTTATAACGAGGCTCTTAAAACACAACTGATTTACCCTTTGAAGGAACTCAATCATTTTATTTTTGCAGAAATTACAAACGAAATTGCAGGGTTTCAGAAGATTTATTTGAATAACTTTTTGTCTGATGAAAATAATGAAGTTATTGATATTGATGCGAGAAATGTTCAGATTTTTGACGCCAATATGGATGAAGCGGCAAAATTTATTCAGGAGCATAAAGGTTTTCAAATAACTATCGCAACGGATTTTCAGGAGCGTGTTAAGGAAGTCTTTGCCGATTACGGTCTTTTTGATATCAACTACATTCGGAATATAACTTCTCAGGGAACGGAGTTAAAAGACGGGAAAATACTTCTGCTTACGGACAGAGAGCTTTTTAATAAAAGGCAAAAAGAGATTCCGACAAACAGAAAAAGACATTACAAAGAAAAAGCCGAGTATATTGAAAATATTAACGATATTCAGGAAGGCGAGTATGTAGTTCATTCCATCCACGGTGTCGGCATTTATAAGGGGCTTACAAAGCAGGAGTTTGACGGGCAATTGAAGGATTATCTGACAATTGAATACGCAAATAAGGATAAGCTTCACATTCCTGCGGAACAGATAAACATGCTCTGCCGTTATAGAGGTTCGGGACAGGTTAAACCTAAGCTTTCCAGAATGGGCGGAAGCGATTGGGAAAACACAAAAACCAGAGTTAAAAAAGAAGTCGAGACAATTGCTTACGATTTATTAAGGCTTTACGCCAGAAGAAAAATGCAGACAGGTATTGAATTTGCGCCTGATTCTCCTCTGCAATTGGAAATGGAGGATACTTTTGAATACATTGAGACTCCGGATCAGCTCAAAGCAATTAACCAGATTAAGGCGGATATGGAAAGCCCGAACCCTATGGACAGACTGGTGTGCGGGGATGTAGGTTTCGGAAAGACAGAAGTTGCCATGCGCGCTATGTTTAAGGCAGTGACTTCTCTCAAACAGGTCGCGGTAATCGTTCCGACAACAGTTCTTGCACTCCAGCATTTTCAAACCGTATCGGAAAGATTTAAACCGTTTGGAATTGATGTTGAGCTTCTCTGCCGTTTTAGAAGCGTAAAAGAACGTAAAGAAACTTTAAAAAATCTTGCAACCGGAAAATGTGATGTTGTAATTGCGACACACAGCCTTTTGCAGGATAATGTTACGTTCAAGGATTTAGGTCTGCTTGTAATTGATGAGGAGCACCGCTTTGGCGTAAGGCACAAAGAAAAATTAAAAGAATTCAGAGAAAATATCGACATAATTTCAATGTCAGCGACTCCGATACCGAGAACGCTTTATATGTCGCTTTCCGGAATCAAAGATATTTCAGTAATCAATACACCGCCTCAAAACAGACTTCCTATCAAGACGTTTGTCGGAGAGTATAACGAACAGACGGTTAAAAATGCCATCGTTAATGAATTGGACAGAGACGGGCAGGTATTCTATCTCTACAACAGAGTGGAAACGATAGAAGAATTTAAACTGGAGCTTCAAAAACTCGTACCGCATGCAAGAATTGCAGTAGGACACGGGCAATTGAGCGAAAAGCAGCTTGAAGATGTTATTATCGGGTTTGATAACCACGAATCCGACATTCTTCTCTGTACAACAATTATAGAAAACGGACTTGATATTCCAAACGCCAATACAATGATTATTCACGAAGCCGACAAACTCGGACTTGCGCAGCTTTACCAGCTCAGAGGAAGAGTCGGAAGAAGCGAAAAGCAGGCATACTGCTATTGTTTCTATAAGGGTAAATACAATCTTAATAAAAACGGCAAAACGCAGCAGCTGGAATATAAAGGGCTTTCGGAAGAAGCTACGGAAAGATTAAAAGCTATAAAAGAATTTACAACCCTCGGAAGCGGCTACCGAATCGCAATGAGAGACGTTGAAATCCGCGGTGTCGGAAATATTCTCGGCACAAAACAGCACGGGCACATGATTAATGTCGGATTCGACACCTACTGCCAGCTTCTTGAAGAAACAGTAAACGAACTAAAAGGCGAAACGGTTAAAGCAAACAAACCTACAATTGTTGATATTAATATTACCGCCTACATCCCAGATGAATGGGTCGGCTCAACCGAACAAAAAATGATTGAATACAAAAGGCTTTCAGACGTTAAAAACGAAACTGAACTTAATTACATAGTCTCTGAATGGAAAGACCGCTTCTCCAGAATCCCCGATGAGGTTGAAAATTTGATTAAATTAATCAGAATACGACTTGCAGCAACAGAGTGCGGAATCACAATTATACGCGAAGCAGGAAGCGATATCAGAATTTACTCACCTTTTACACCTTATGAATGGAATATTATAAAGAACGGTTTAGATAAAACTATATTAAGAAGAGTTAAATTTACCGTAGCGCCAAAATCCTGTCAGGACGGCAAATCTATATTGCTTGTAAATAATCAAAATTTAACTTTTGAAGAAATATTTAACATTTTAACAGGTTTGTTTTATTATATAAAAGAAACGATAAATAAGTATCAGTAGAGAGTTTATATAAGGAGTACCAAATGAAAAAACTACTAACATGTATAGCATTATCTACAGTGCTGTTTTCAGGCTGCACATTCATGCAGAAATCAGAAGGTATTATAAAAGTTAACGATACCGTAATTACTCAGGCTCAATTTGATCAGGCGTTTGATAAAAGTGTTGATAAATCATTCCTGAAATCTTTTGGCGGAGCAAAAAATTTTGTAAAATCAGATGAAAATCCTATGTACGGAATTTTTAAGGATAAAATTGTACACGAACTTATTATTAAATCTCTGCTGGATCAAGAAATTGCAAAACGCGGTATAACTGCAACAGAAGAAGATGTTCAAAATGAATTAAAAACAGTTATTGACAGAGTTGGTTCAAAAGAAGAACTTAACAACCTGCTTAAACGCAGAGGTGTTTCAAATACTCAATTTACTGATGATTTAAAAACGCAAATTAAAATCAGAAAACTTGTTAACTCTATACAGAAAATTGACATAAAAGATGCTGATGCGGAAAAATACTACAATGCTCATAAGAATGAATTTACACACGGAGAACAAGTAAGAGCTTCTCACATATTAATCTCCGCAAATACTCTGGAATTAATTCAACAAATCAAAGCAAAAAACCCTGATATAGACCCTACCGAATTAAATAAAAAAGTAGAAGAACAAGTTGCCGCACAAAAAACAAAAGCAGAAGCCGTTCTGGCAGAAGTAAAAAAGAACCCGGATAACTTTGAAAAAATCGCACAACAAAAATCAGATGATAAAGCAAGCGGCGAAAGAGGCGGAGAATTAGGCTTCTTCCCTAAAGAAGCTATGGTTCCGGAATTTGCAGAAGCAGCATTCTCAATGAAACCAAATACAATAAGCGAAAAACTGGTTCAGACACCTTACGGATTCCATATCATTAAAGTAACGGACAGAATGGCCGCCGGCTCAATTCCTTTTGCAAAAGTAAAAGATGAAATTAAATTCTATCTTGAAACTCAAAAGCAAATTGAAATTCTAAAAAATCTTACAAGCGGTTTGATGAAAAATGCAAAAATTGAATACTTGAATGAATCTTATAATCCTAAGAGAATTTCTAAAAAAATAAAACCTGAACCGGCACAAAAACCTGCAAAAGAGGAAGTAAAAAAATAAAACAGTATAAAATATAAAAACAAAAAAGGCGGTAAATTTATTTTACCGCCTTTTTGATTACCTTGAGATTCTTCAATTTTCCATATTTGATTCCTTTTTTAGAATTCTCAATAATATCCATTACCATATCTTCCATAATATTAATTTCTTCTTTTATATCAGCAGACAAAGAATTTTTCCAATTGCTTAAAATGCGTCTGAATTCATCTCCGTCAACCATACAGTCATCTGTACCAATTAGTTTTGAATATTTCTGAGTGAACCATTCATTAAATTTTTTATAAGTTTCCGTAATCAAATCAGAAGCAGCCTTAGCATTTGTTAAAATGACATCCATATCCTTGTATGCAGCCTCATAAAAAGCCGGAGACTGTATTTTTACGGCATTGGAAATTTGTCCGGTATTATGGCCGAATCCGAAATATTCAACCCCTCGTTTTACAGCAGCCGTAGCCTGCGCTAAATCCTGAGAAATTCCGGCCGAGCCGTTTATATTAAAAAAGAATTTTTCACAGGAATAACCGCCATAAGAACATACCAGTGCGGTAAACATAGCTTCAAAAGGATATGTGTTATTATCTGCACTATCCTCAAATACAGCTCCTAAAAAGTCTCCGCGCGGATCCAACGTTATAAAATTAACATTTCGTGACTGATGCCACGGTTTTCCTTTTCTTTTCAAAATATCATTCATTACCTCAAGATTAGTAGCATGCCCGCATTCATGAGAAGTTATAACTTGTTTGCTAAACTCAGGCATTTCAGGGCGTGATGTACGGCCAGTTGTGAGCTGCAAATAAGCTTCTATAAATTCTCCTATCGAAGCCTTTTGTTTATTGCGTTCATACATTATTTGCAAAGTCTTATCAATAAGAGACTTTATTTCCACAAATGACATATACTCGGTTAGTTTAACAAGTTTTTTTATCAAATACTCTTTTTCTTCAGCTTTTTTATACTGCAAAGGCAAACCAACCTCATTTATTCTGTTCTCGAGAGTTTCCTTTCGGGCTTTATTATTAAATGCAGGTGTATCTACAGACAAGGACTGGTTAAAGCCTCTTATCATTTGGGGTATAAAGTTTGCATAATACTCATCTGTTGAACCTATAACAATAATGCTCATATCTTCATCACGAGCCTTTTCCATTTCATTTGAAAGCGTAGTCATTGCCTGTTTATATCCCGGTAAATACGGACCGGAAAACGCAAATTCCTCAAAATTATTTACATAAATTATCGCCGTTTTATATTGGTTCTGTCTTGCAGCATTTTTGGCTTCTGAAAAAATACGTTTCATCAAATTTTTTGGAGACTCGATAACTTCCCCTGCTATATCTCTTTCTGCAACCGCAAAATCGGAAGTATCAATTGATATAAAAGGAACCTTTGCTTCACCCGCTATAGTTTCAGCAGTGAACTTTCTTCCGGAACCTGCTTCATTATCTTTTGAAGAAATAATAATTCCCTTTGTTCCGGCTTTTCCGGTTTTTATTTGTCTTATGATTGCTTCCACATCTTTTTTGGTAGTTTCCTTCCCGTACAAAGAATTGAGCGTTTTCCCGGTATCATAAATAATATTGGATTTACCTGATTTGTTATTAAACAATTCATAACCAATCTGGGCAAATTCATCTACATCTTGCGGCAAAATCTTCGTTTTAGATTCACCGTAATATGCTGATATACGTTTCATTAAATCAACAGCTTTATCAGGGAAAATACCGCTCAAATTTGCCGCATGATATATTGCTCTGTCTTTTGCTTCTTTTGTAAATGGTGTCTTTACATCACTAAGCATTTTTTTATTGAGCAGTCCTCTTGCTTCATATGTCTGAATCGGCGGTATTGAATACGTTACCATATTACCGAATATAGATTCAAAAACAGGTTCGTTTTTGATTTTGTAAAATACGTCATCGCTCTGGAATAAAATTATTTTTAAATTATCATCAGTGCTGCCAACCATTTGTCCCAGAAAAAGAAGCAAATTATCATCCTCTTTATTTACTGAATTTACAATAAGGTTATCCATTTTTAACATTACAATTTTTTTAATATCCGGCTCAATTGTTTTTAACTGTTCCAATTCTTGATGCGCAGCTTCTGCAGAAATATTATCCTGCATTACATAAATACGCGTGTTTTTATCATTAAAAGAGCCATACTTTGGATGATTTATCGTTTTTACAATACTCGTCGTGATTCTATCCGCTTCTTGCGGGTCTTTATAGGCAATAATTAAATTTGCTCCAAGTGCAAGCTTATTCCACACATCAATAGCTCTGGAGTCATAAACTTTCATATAATTCTTTTTCACATCCTCTGTGCTTTTGTAAGAAGCATAGCTCATTGCGCTCTTTAAAAAATCCGAAACATACATAATATTACTGTATGAAATACTGTTCATTGCAGAACCCAGAAGAACATGAGAATCTATATTGTTATGAACACTTTTCCCAACACCCTTTAGCATTTCCTCAAAATCGGGCGCAAGATGCAAATCTTCCGGTTCAGATTCTGCTTCCGGGACTTGGCTTAAATAGTTCAAATTCTCTTCCTTTAAATTTTCTAATATAGATTTAAAATAATTTCTTCCGGATTTTTTCTCCATAAATTTAAATTTCGCATAATCATCAGCAATCTTATTTAAAGGAGAAACTGTCTCTATCACTCCCGTATCAAATATCGCATCGTCAAACTGGGCCATGTTATCTTTGGTATCTTCAATAGCAGCCTGCAATATGTGCTGCGGCAAAATTTCACTATGTCTGTAACCTTCAGCAACCTCTTTTGCATGGTTTAACAACAATTTTGCATCTTCCGAATAATTAAGAGTTTTATCATCTCCCCTGAATGTAACATAACTCCTTGGAACACCGTTAATTTCAGTGTTTTTACCCGCTTCATACTGCAGTTTGGTATCCTGATTTTTATAATTCTTTAAAGAAAACACCGGCGCATTTACTTTATCAATTGCATTTATCCTTAATATCACTTATTTTCTCCTTAAAATTTATAATATATTAAACCTTGTAATTTTTATTTTTGCTAGTAATTGTTAAAATTTACAATTAGTAATAGTTAATCGCTTTCAATTTTATATATGATATAATACTGTTATCATGTAAAAGGAGAAAGTTAATGAATACAGCCACTATTATAGGCAGAGCCGGCCAGGATGCGGAAATAAAATATTTTGAATCAGGAAAAGTTAAAACAACTTTTTCACTTGCAGTTAACAGGTGGGATTCAAAAACAAAAGAAGAAGTTACGGACTGGTATAATATTGAAGTTTGGGATAAACAGGCTGAATTTGCCGGAGAATATATAAAAAAAGGCCGTCAGGTAGTTGTTGACGGAAGAATTTCTATAAGCAAATGGACAGACCAAACCGGAGAAGAGAGAGAAAGATTTCTCATTGTTGCAAATAATATAAGGTTATTAGGATCAAAAAGAGACGCTGAACAATGATATTTTCGGACATAGTTGGAATAATTGCAGATGACCTTACGGGTGCCAACGATACGGCTTTGCAATTTCATCTTAGAGGTGCAAATACTAAAATTTTACTTGATAGTGAATATATTCCCAAAAAGAAAGAAGAAACAGAAGTTTGGGCAATTTCTACAGAATCAAGAAATATTGAATGCACGGAAGCAGTCGGCAGAATAAAAAATGCCGTAAAATCTTTAACGGAAAATTTTTCTTTTGAATATTATTACAAGAAAATAGATTCTACTTTAAGGGGAAATATTGCACAAGAAACTTTAACAATGCTTAATATTCTTGAATATGATGCTGCCATTATAATTCCGGCCTTTCCTCAGGAAGGAAGAATTACGGTAGGAGGTTATCATTTGCTTAAAGGTGTTCCTATAGGACGTACGGAAGTTGCAATGGATCCGCATTCTCCTATTTTGGAATCCCATATACCGACTCTTTTGCGCTCACAATTAGGTGAAAAAGAAAAAGACTTAGTCGGAACAATTGATTTAAAAACAATAATGAACGGTGCAGGTCCGATTTTAATTAAGATAAATGAATTAATTAAAGAAGGCAAAAAACTTATTATAGCCGATTCAACCTCTATCACGGATATAGAACAGCTTGCATTAGCAATAAAAAAATGTGATAAAAAACTGCTTCCTGCCGGAACCGCTGCCGGAGCACAAGTTTTAGGCAAGTGCTGGCTTGCCGGCATTGAGAGAGTGCGCGAACCGCTTAAGCTGGAGAAGTTACCAAAATTTATTGTTTCAGGTACCGCCACTAATATTACTGCCGAACAAATTAACAAACTTGAACAATCCGACGATTATAATAATGTTAACTTCATACCGCTTGAAACTGCTGATATCTTGGATGGAGTTGATAATGATATTACAGACAGGATTGTAACCAATCTTAGAAGCGGCGTAACGGTTGTTGTTCACACTTCACATTTAATTGCAAACTTTGACGGTTTTTCTGATGATTCTTTCAATGCAGAATTAACAAAAGAAAAACTTTCATCCAAAATTACAGATTATCTGTCTGAATTAACCAAAAGAGTTTTACAACAAATAAATGTTATTCTTATTACATTAGGCGGGGAAACATCTTATAAATGCTGTAAAGCCATAAATTCAAATGAATTAAAACTTGTTGATGAAGTTGCACCGGCAATATCGCTATGCGCTGATGAGAATGGAAGATGGATTGTCACTAAATCCGGAAATTTAGGCAATACAAGAACTTTAATAGAAATTTTAGACTACTTCAAACACCATGAATAATTACGAAAATAAAATTGTTATTACAACAGGAGATCCTAACGGAATTGGCGCAGAAATCACAATAAAGGCGCTGAATTTGCTTAATTTACCATCTAAAGACATCGTTATTATTTCCAATCCAAAAGTTTTAAACACATATGGCAATATAAACAATAATTATGAAGTTATTGAAATTGATTATTCAAACAAAGTAGTTCCCGGAGAAGTTTCAGCATCTGCCGGAGATTTTGCTTTTCGCGCACTTAAAAAAGCGTGCGAGTTAAAACCGAAATTTATAGTTACTGCGCCGACCTCAAAAGAAGCTATGAACCTTGCAGGACACAATTTCAATGGGCAAACGGAAATTCTTGAAAAATTTTTGGCGCATGACGGGCAAAAAGCTGAAATGTTATTTGTATCAAAGGATTTCCGAATTCTGCTCCTTACGAGGCACTGTGCTTTAAAAGACGTAAGCGACTTTATTACAAAAGAACTTATCATAGAAAAAACAGAGCGTTTAAGAAGCTTTTTCCAAAATAGACTTTTGATTAAAAAGCCTTCTTTTGCCCTCTGCGGCTTAAACCCCCATGCCGGAGAAAACGGAGTTATCGGCAGCGAAGAAACGGAACGCATACTTCCTGCTATTGAAGCAGTTCGAAAACGCGGAATTAATGTAACAAACCCGCTTCCTGCTGATACTTTATTTATAAAAGCGGTTCAAAATTATCTTAAAGGGGAAAAAATTCCTTACGATTGTTATATCGCCTGCTATCATGATCAGGGATTAATTCCGATAAAAACTATTGCATCCGAAAAAACTGTTAATATGACAATAGGATTGGATATCATAAGAACTTCACCAAGCCATGGTACTGCTTTTGATATTGCAGGAAAAAATATCGCAAACCCAGAATCAATGATTGAAGCTATTAAATATTGTTTATACTAATCAAAAAATCAAAGCCGCTATTTATATGTATTTTTGTATAC
>CALUVJ010000047.1 GCA_944324195.1 Candidatus Gastranaerophilales bacterium | reverse complement strand
GCGATTTTTCAGGCATCGGCGGACACCTCAAACGCCTGTTTCAATCTTGCATCCGACCGGGGTTTAGCTGGCCGGTACCTTTCGATACCGCCGGTGATGCTCTTACCTCGCCGTTGCACCCTCGCTCCTGCCCTTAAGGGCGGTTAGCAGTATATTTTCTGTGCCACTTTCCGCCAGCTCACGCTGCCCGGAGTTTCTCCGGCGGTCTGTCCTTGGATGCACGGACTTTCCTCACCCTTCAGGGCTGTGCCCTTCAAAGCGCGATTATCCGGCTGCTTTATTCTACAAAAATTATAACACAAGTTCTTTTACATCTAAAACCGTTTTTAATTTGAGTGCGTAAATATTTGTACGATTTAATAGGGCAAGTTTTACGGCATCTTTTTCGGTCGTTATAATATTCCCTTCAATATTCTTAATATCTTCAAGACTGTATTGATGATGGTCATCAAAAGTAATTTTATTTTTTATCTTATAATCTTTTTCCAAAAAACCATAAAACTGTTCCGGCTGCCCGATTGCCGAAATTGCAGTAATTTCAGCTCCTTTATCTAAATGTTCGCCCGATATAATGTTATAAACGTAGTCAGGTTCGACTTTTGCGACGAGGGACTGAATCCCTTGCTTTTTAGTCATAATCTTTGCAAGTTTTTCCGCCCTTGTATGGTCAATATTTTTGCTTACAATAACAATTTTATCAACCCTTTTAAACCCTTCCGGCCCTTCTCTCAGAGGACCTGCAGGAAGCAGGTTTTCATTCCCGAACATTTTTTCGGAATCCATTAGCACAATATTTAAATCCCGATAAATTTTTCTGTGCTGAAAGGCGTCATCAAGAATGATTTTTGTGACTCCAAGCTCTTTTATGGCATACTCGACAGCTTTAACCCTGTCGGCGCAAGTCAAAACCGCACACATATTAAGATTAACCGCCAGCCAGTAAGGCTCATCACCTGCCATATCAGCTTTGTAGTATAAATTCACACCATCTGAAATCACATTAACTTTCTTATTATTTAACTTTCCTCCGTAACCGCGTGAAATTATACAAACTTTTTCACCCTTTTCGACAAAATATTTTGCAATTTCAGCTACAACGGGAGTTTTACCGACGCCGCCCGTTGTGAAATTACCGACGGATATTACATAAGCGCCTACCTTTTTAGGTTTTAAAATCCCTTTATCATAAAGTAAATTCTTTAACCCGCTTCCTATACCGTAAAAAAACGAGCAAAATTTTAACAGATTAAATAAAGCCCCCTTGGGCTCTTTTTGGTAATGTAATTTAGTTATTTTAGTTTTAATATTCAATCTAGCCCTCAACAATAGCTTTAAAGTGTTCAAAATCCTCCATTGTATCAATACCGACAGGAATATTTTCCACAACGGCGACTTTAATTTTCATACCATTTTGAAGGGCACGTAACTGTTCTAAGCTTTCTGCCATTTCACATGGGGTTTGAGCAAGTGTAGTCATCTTGAACAAAGCTTCTCTTTTATATCCGTATATTCCTAAATGGCCGTAAAATTTGGATTTTCCTTTGTTTCTTTCATATGGGATTTTCGAACGTGAAAAATACATCGCGTAATTGTTTACATCAAAAACACACTTTACAAGATTAGGATTATTTATTTCATGTTCTTCTTTAATTTCTCTGACGAGTGTTGAAATATCAGTTTTTTCATCTTCTTTAATATCTCTTATTACAAATTCTATGTTAGATTCTTCAATCAAAGGTTCGTCACCCTGAAGATTAATTATATATCCGATTTCAGGATGTCTTTGAGCAACTTCGGCAATTCTGTCGCTGCCGCTTTTATGGTCAGGAGAAGTCATTTCTGCTTCGGCTCCAAACTCTTTACAAGCATTAAAAATTAATTCATTATCCGTCGCAATAATTACTCTGTCAGCATTTGGACATGCAGAAGCTTTTTCCCAGACCCATTGAATTATCGGCTTATTCTTCGCTTGTAAAAGCGGTTTTCCTTCCAGTCTGGATGAACCGTATCTTGCAGGTATTATAATTGCTGTCTGTTTTTCCATCTATTCCCCTCCCTATGACTGTAGAACTTCTGCACTACTTTGTCGCGTTAATAAATACTGCATTAGTTTTTAAACTTATTTCTCTGCCGGTTAAATAATTCTGCACATCTTGCATATATTTGTCAACAGTTGCTTCATCAAAGTATTTTAAATACCTCTCGCGAGTTGACGGTTGTTCAGGCGACGGCGGATTAATGAACCATTCTTGCACCATGTTTGGCTGAACCACGTATTTTGAGCGAACTTCTTGTACCTTGATTTCAGGAATAGAAAAACCTGCAATCTCCAAATTGGCTTTTAGCGTATGTTCATCAAAATTGCATAGTGAATCAAGAGGATTTTCCATAATTTCATTTTCTACGCGTTTAAAATCTTCATATTTCTCTATGTAGTGCGGATCCAGAATTTCCCAATATCTTGTATTAGAGCGAATAATCGGTTCAAATGCGCATAACTTTCCGCCGGGTTTTAAAACTCTGTATATTTCGTTCATTGCAGGTTGTTTATTGACAACGTGTACAAGTACTGAACGCATTAGGGCTTTATGCACAGAGCTTTCCGGAAGGGCAATGTGTTCTACGGGACATTTCAAAAGTTCATAACCGCTTTTGACACCGGATTCGTCAAGAATTTTTTTACAATCATCAAGACAGTCCTGAAACATATCCGAAAAAATTACTCTGCCTTTGCATTCCTGCAGCTCCAGAGCCTTAAATGCAAGCATACCCGTACCGGTGCCTATATCCAGAACAATGTCATATGGTTTTATTTCTGCATATACAAGGATTACGTCTCTTACGGCTTCTAGCCATCTCATTGTTTGTTCTTGCATTTCGGGTGTTTGACCCGCAAAACGGTTTTGCTTGAGCCATTGGGTCCAATTTTTACAAATTTCACTCATTTTTCTGTCCTCTGTTTATTTAAAGGTAAATTACTCTTCCTGTTTCAGCAGACAGGTTATATTAACCACACTACATCTATTTCTTAACTCTACATTACTTCAATTGATTATACTATATTTTATATAACTTAGCAATCATTTTGTATTAAAAAGAACAGGCACAATGACCTGTTCTTTTGTTATAAAATGAAACTTTGACTTTTGCTACGACAATATGGCTTTGGAAAATTCTTTGAAAAAATCAACTCCTGATTTTACATGATCTTGAATTTTTTCAAATGAACCCCACAAATCTTTTGAAGTAATTCCTTGTGAATTATATTTTCCTTTGCCTTCTACTATTTTGTTGCCTTTTGTAATCAAACACTCAAAGTAGTTGTCTGCGACTGTAAAGTTTGCTGTGGAACCGTTTTTTAACGGTACGCTAAGTTCTTTTAGGTTTGTTAGATTTTTTGTGAAATTCGATTTGCATGATACCGGGGATACACTATTTATATTCATACTTTCCATCCTTTCTTTGAGTCTAAAAAACTCTAAAAAATTTTTTTGCTACTCTTACTAAAAAATTTTTACTAAAAAAGCTCCCCGTTTTCGGGAAGCTTAAGGATATCTGTTTTATACCGCGTAAACACTCACCTGTTTTCTGTCGCGTCTGTGCGGCTCAAATTTTACCTGCCCGTCAATTAAGGCAAATAATGTGTCATCCGAACCGATGCCGACATTATTACCCGGATGAATTTTTGTACCTCTTTGACGAACAAGAATATTTCCTGCTTTTACAACTTCACCGCCAAACTTCTTTACGCCCAGTCGTTTGGCTTCCGAATCACGACCGTTACGGGTGGATCCCATACCTTTCTTATGTGCCATTTTTATTCTCCTTTTTCTTTTTTTTTCTTTTAACTATATTTATCGGGTGACATCGGTTGTCATTCTACATTTGTTTTATTTTTCCTTGTCACCCTTTGCAGACTCTACTGCCGGCCGGTTGCATTTAACCTTTTTCCCTCGCCCCTTGTGTGAGAGGGGTTGGGGTGAGGGGTTAATATTTCCCTCAGTCACTGCGAGAAAATCTTTGATTTTCGTGGCAGTCCATTTTTATTCAATTGTCAAATTTGTTTTGGATTGCTTCGTCGCCTTCGCTCCTCGCAATGACATCAAACTTGTAGTCTCACTTACCAATCCAATCCATTTACCCCCGCAATGACATTTTTAGCTTTTTCTGTCACTGCGGGAAAATCTTTGATTTTCGCGGCAGTCCATTTTATTCAATTGTCAAGTTTGTTTTGGATTGCTTCGTCGCTTACGCTCCTCGCAATGACATTTTCCTGTCACCATCAACGGCCGGCTGCACACGGCGCCTATGCTTCAGCGGTTTCTGCACCTTCAGCTTTGGCTTTCGCTGCAGTAGTTCTGATTTTGTTAATCATAACTCTTGCAAAACCTTGTCTGTGACCCTGTTTTTTTCTGTACCCTTTTTTCGGTCTTTGTTTGAAAACGATAATCTTTTTCGCACGGTCTGTCTTTATAACTGTACCTTCAACCTTAGCATTAGCAACATAAGGCTGGCCTACTTTTGATTTTTTACCGTTAACAATCATAACGACTTTATCAAAAACAATCTTAGCGTCTTTTTCTTCGCCTAATAATTCGACGTCTACATAACGTCCTTCTTCAACCTGGTATTGTTTACCGCCTGTTTCGACTATTGCGTACATTGTACTTCCTTTCTTTTTCGGGAATCGTAGGGAGTATCGGATTAGGTTACAAGGATTACCGCCTTGCCCCTTTTTATTCCGGCCTGCCCGTTTAGACACGATTAACCCATCTAATACTATTTATATTATATACATGTACCACAAGCCCTGAGAGAGTGTCAAGGTGCTTTATTTAAATTTGTTTACAATTATTGCCGGTATTTTTTGTCTTTGAATGTTGTTTACCTTTGTGCGGAATGTCCAGTTTCGGATTGTGGTCTGCTATGTCTGCTAAAAAGGTTGAAATAAACGGTATAAACATATAATAAACACAGCCTACTAAAATAATCGGTTTTGCTATTTTTATACCTTCTACTTGTTTATCCAAATTTGGTAAACCTTTATTAACTTCTTTAAATTTTTGGATAAATTTTTGAGTAGGTTTTTCTGTCAATTTATCTAAAATATAACTGCTTATAATACTTAATCCGGTTGATATTCCTGCGTTGTATATTAAAGCTTTTTTTCTTCGTTCTTCTATTTTTTCACTCCGGTTTGTTTCGTGAATAAAGGCTGCCGTTGTAAGTGCATCCGTCGCTGCAACTATGTGCATTGGAAAGTTTGAATCCTTATATTTGTCGGCAAATTTCTGCATACATTTTGTGTCTAAGATTTTTCCTATTCCGCGGGTAAAGTTTTCGCGGCCGCGGCCTTTGAATGTTAAATTCTCCCTTTCTTTGTTTTGAGGTTTTGGGGTATGAAAAAGTTTTTGCATAATAAAAGGCATTCCGGCACAGGTTAAAATTGCTTTGGGAATCGCAACAACAAGACCCAGCCCTAGTTTAAAAAGCTGAGTCGCAAGTGTGTAACTTTTTGATTGGTATAATTTTTCGCTCCCGTTTTTTAGAAATTTTATTGTTTCAGGTTTAAGATATTTTCGGGGAGACTCATCAATTTTTTTTATAGAACTTGTAAACGGGGCAGATACTCCTAAAGTTAATAAGTAACCGGCGCCGCTTGAAGATATCGATTTTGCGCAGGCAACTTTTTTATTCTCTTTATCCGTATGAGGAGCCAGCCAAATTGCAGCCGGACGTGCACCCGCTGATAACAGTAATGTCGTTGTAGCGGCAAATAATGCGCCGTTATCCGCCGCAAACTCCAGTCCCTTCTTTAGAGTTTTATTTGTATAAATACTTGTGAATGAGATATCCCTGTTTGAATTTACTTTCATCTATTTTTATTAGATAACATAAATATGAAAATTATTAAATATATAAATTTAAAATTTTCGGAAGTTTTAATTCTTTTGTTTATTTATTTTTTGCTGCTTGTTAATTTCTTTGTATTCAAAGATAGTCCGGCGGCTGTATGCTCGGCTTTTTTCGGAATAACTTATACATTTTTAGCCGGTAAAGGTAATCCCGTTTGTTATTTATTCGGTCTTACGGGTTCCGGATTCTACGGGTATCTGGCGTTTAACAATTCTTTATGGGGAAATCTCATTTTGTATATCGGATACTACATTCCTATGCAAATTCTCGGTTTTTTCCGGTGGAATAAACATTTGAAGAAAGGGAAAAGCGAAATTGTTAAAATTTCTCTGTCTAATAAAGAAAGAATTACCATTTTGTTTATAACATTAATTTTGACTGCCGCTGCAATTATTATTCTTTATTTAATGCATGACAAAAATCCGATTATAGACGGGATTACAACTGTTTTTTCAATTGCCGGAATGTACCTTACGGTAAGACGAGCAATTGAACAGTGGATAGTTTGGATAGTCGTAAACGGGTTTTCTGCAATAATGTGGCTATTAATTGCTCTGCACGGTGTAAAAGTTTATTCCACGGTTGTTATGTGGAGTGTGTATTTCTTTCTTGCAATATATTTTTATATCAGTTGGCGGGGTGAGATTGCCAAATCCTGTCAAGAATGTAACTTGTAAAAAGGATAAAACTTTAGCAAGAAAGTACCGCAAAATGTCTGTTTGGCGTTCCGTTCTCTTTTCTGTATGAATAGAATAAGTCATTATTGCAGCTTGTGCAATATGGGCATATATCAATTTTGCTCACACCGATTTCTTCAAGCTGGCGCGAATTGATTTTTTTTAGGTCGACATTTCTGTTTTTATATAAACCGGAGGAGCTTTTTACGGTGTCTAATAATTTATCTCTGACATCCTCCGAAACCTCATAGCAGCAAATCGAAATTGCCGGACCTATAATTGCAATAATATCTTGCGGGTTTGATTTCATTTTTTGTATGGTTTTAACACCGATTGATGCGGCAGTCCCTCGCCAGCCGGCATGAGAAACCGCACCGATTTTTTGTTTTGTATCATAAAAAATTAAGGGCGTACAATCCGCAAATCTCAGATAAATTGTGTCGCTTGTATTTGTCAAAATTAAACCGTCAGTATCAGGGTATTCATTCCTTTCATCAACAAATTCCACATGGTCGCTATGAGTCTGTTCCGGTCTTATTAGTCTGCCGCCGTTTTTAGGAATATCCTCCGGATAAAATTCTCTTGTCGTAAAAAAAGCTCCGCTAAAAAGCGAACTCTTTACAACTTTCTTCCCGTTAATTTCATCAAAATAGAACATAATAAAAGTATAGCATAACCAAGGGCGCGGCGGATTCTCCGCCGCGCCCTTGGTTAAACTTAATTTAACTAAGATTTAATCAATAAACTTGCGCCGATTACACCTGCGGTATTTCCTAACTGTGCCGGAACAACTTCGACTTCTCTTTGGATAGTCATAGCGCGTTTTGCTATTGTTTCCCGGATTGGATCCAGAAGGATATCACCTGCGTCTGCGACACCGCCGCCGATTATAATTTTTTCCGGGTTAAGAAGGTTAACAACGCTTGTTAATCCCATACCTATATATTCACCCATAATTCTGAAAATTTGTCTTGCAACAGGGTCGCCCTCTTTTGCTGCAACCGCTACAATGTAAGGTGTAATGTCAGGATTCGCGAGTTCTCTGTATTTTGTGGATTTGCCGCCTCTTATGTATTCTTCTGCCATAGCAACAATGCTTGGGCCTGAAGCGTAAGCTTCCAGGCATCCTCTGTCGCCGCAGCCGCAGAGCGGGCCGCCCTGCATATTGAGTTTTATATGTCCGATTTCGCCGGCGGCATTATTTGCACCGCGGACAAGTTTACCGTTAACTACAAGCCCTGAACCGATACCTGTTCCGACTGTTATACAAACTAAGTTTTCGCAGCCTACACCCGCACCGTAATTTAATTCACCGAGAGTTGCCGTTCTGACATCATTATCTACACGGGTTGCTATACCAAACTCTTTTTCCATAATTTCCGCAATCGGTACGTTTACCCAGCCAGGAATATTCGGAGCTAACCTTACAATACCTTTTTTGCAATCAATTTGCCCCGGGAAACCAAAACCCATACCTTCTATATCGGAAGCTTTCATTTTCGTTTCTTTAAGCAAGTCTCTTACAGCATCTTTCATACTGTTGATTGTATATTCGTATCCCATCTCTGCTCTTGTCGGGATTGAATTTGAGTAAATAATTTTTCCTTTATCGCTTACAAGTGCGATTTTTACATTGGTTCCGCCTACGTCAATACCAATTCTTTGTGCCATTTATAATTCTCCTTCCTATAATAAGTGCCTAAATTCTAACACAAAGGGGGGAAAATGTATAGTTAGTGACTAAGTGATTAAGTGACTGAGTGACTAAGAGGGGTAAATGGATTGGGCTGGTTGGTCCGTTCCCCTCTCCCACAAGGGGCGAGGGGAAGCTAGTAGGTTGGGCTTTCAGCCCAACAATAAAACTTTTATCTTTTGTGCTAAAATTATTTTATGTTTAGACATATTGCACCAATAATTTTATTATTAATATCAAATATTTTTATGACATTTGCCTGGTACGGGCATTTGAGATTCAGAAGCCTGCCGCTTGTAATTGTAATCCTGGCAAGCTGGGGGATTGCGTTCTTTGAATACTGTTTTCAAGTTCCGGCAAACAGAATCGGGTATAATTGCTATAACGCGGTTCAACTTAAAACTATTCAGGAAGTGATTACACTTACGGTGTTTTCCTTTTTTTCTGTTATGTACCTAAAAGAACAATTTAAATGGAATTATCTTATAGGTTTTGCTTTTATTGTTCTTGCCGTATTTTTTATATTCAAAAAGTAGTTTATGTTAAAATAAGACTATGAAAAAGATAGCTCTTGTAAGTCACGGATGTGCAAAAAATTTAGTTGATTCGGAATTAATTCTCGGACTCTTAGCCAAAAACGGGTATGAAATTACGTTGAATGAAGATGAAACGGATACGGTTATTGTAAACACCTGTTCCTTTATTTGTGATGCTGAAAGAGAGTCAATCCGCTCGATTCTGGAGCTTATTGATAAAGGCAAAAAGGTTATTGTAGCGGGATGTCTTTCTCAAAAACATCCGGAGGAGCTGAAAAAAGAAATTCCGGAAATTAAGGCTGTAATCGGAACAACAGATTTTACAAAGATTGTTGACATTTTGAAAAAGATTGATAAAGAATATGTTTGTGAAGTCAGCGAAAAACCTGAATATATTTACCCGGAAAATATTGAACGCCAGCAGATTACAATGGGTGCAAGCTCTTATATCAAAATTGCCGACGGATGCAACTACAGATGCGGTTACTGTGTTATTCCTTATTTAAGAGGGAATTATCATTCAAGAAAAATTGAAGATATTGTTGAAGAAGCAAAAAAACTTGTTAAAAAAGGTGTTACGGAAATTATCCTTGTGGCGCAGGACACTACCGGTTACGGAATTGATATTTACAAAAAAACAATGCTTTCAAAACTTCTGGAGGAGTTGAATAAAATTGAAGGTTTGGGCTGGATTCGTGTAATGTACGCTTATCCGACACAAATGAGCGATGAATTGCTGGATACAATCGCAAGACTGGATAAAGTTGTAAAATATGTCGATATTCCGCTCCAACACTCACATCCTGAAGTGTTAAAGATGATGAACCGTCCTTCTTTTGATTATCGTCCGATGATAGAAAATATTAGAAAAAGAATTCCTGAAGTTTCAATCAGAACGGCATTCATTGTCGGCTATCCGGGCGAGACTGAAGAACATTTTGAGCATTTATGTGATTTTGTACGTGATATGAAATTTGACAGAATGGGCGTTTTCATTTATTCAAGAGAAAAAGGAACTCCGTCTTATAAAATGTCCAACTGTGTTCCCGCAAAAATTGCAAAACAGAGATACAAAAAGCTTATGGAAATTCAACAGGAAATTTCGGTTGAGCGTAACAAAAAGTTTGTGGGAAAAATAATTCCTTGTATAATAGAATGCAGCTCTGACGATGGCGAAGTCATTGCAAGAACTCAGTATGACGCGCCGGAAATTGACGGAGTAGTGAATATTCAAACTGATAAAACAGTAGTTCCCGGAGATATTGAAACGGTAAAAATTATAGGTTCAACAGAGTATGATTTAATAGGTGAAATTCTCTAAATTTATTTTATATTGGTTTTACACCCTTCGTCATTACTGTCAATTAAGCCGTCATAATCATTATCCAAACCGTCTGAGCAGGAACCTATAGAGTCAGAGCTTTCCGCACGCGGAAAGAATTTTAGCCATTTATCCGGGATTTTGTTCCATAAGTATTCAAAGAAATTGCGGTAAAAAATTGCGGCTTGCGGATTTTCAATTATAATTAAATTTTCGTCGTTTCGATTTTCACCGCTGTATGAAAAATTCATTGAACCTAAAATTAAGTATTTATTATCAATTATCATTGTCTTTGAATGAAGTTTGCCTGCAAAATTTTCAATTTTTACCGGAATTCCTGCCGCCCTCAATTCTTTAACTTTGGAATGCTTAGCGGAAGCGTTAAGCGCGTCAGCTATAATTTTTACATCAACGCCGCGCTTTTCTGCCAGTATAAGTTCATCAAGAATTTGGCGCTCTATTATAATAAATGCCGGAATATAAATATAGTTTTTTGAATTTCTGATTAACGGCAGAATGCCGTTTGTAATTGATTTATCCTGCGGTGAAAAGTAAATACTTTCCCCTTTGTTATACGAAAGTTTATCTGCATGGAATTTGCCTTTGTACATTTGTTCAAATTCTCTTTTATAAATATCTGCAGCTTTTTCGGAATTGATTACCAAAAGAACATTGGAATTATATCCTGACATATCAGTGTAGGATAAGTTCGCACTGCCGGTTATTACTGTTTTGTTATCAATTATAAAAAACTTATTATGCATAAGATATCCTGCATTAGAAGAATTCATGTCGCTTTTTGAATTTCCGATTAATTTTGCAAGAAAATGCGTGTTTTCGTAAATATTATTCCCCCTTGTGTCACTGTCATATACCATGCGGATTTTAACATTTCGCTTCTGTGCGTTCTTAAGTGCGGTTTCGATTGCAGGAACGGAAGAATAACCGTAAATGGCAAAATCTATTGAAGATTTTGCATTATTTATATTATTGAGAATCTCTTTACAAATGTCTGTAGAGCAGCTTCTGTCAGGTTTTAATTTAAGTGTAAAATCAGACAGGATTAATTTTATGTCTTTTGTATTCATGCTCATTGTATGTTGTGCTGTTGTTTGCGGCGTTTGTTTGTTTTTTCGATAACCTTTTCTTATTACAAGCAGTTCTTCTTTGTCTTTTGACAGCGGAAACATTTCTTCTGTATTAACATCAAGAAGAACATAATTTGTACGTTTTACGGTTTGGATTAATTTTTGGGCGGCTTTTTCATTACAAAATTTGCCATCTTTTATACAAAAAGGTGTATTTTCAAATTTAGTTTTGTAATTATATTTTTGATATGTGAGATTATTATCACGAATATTTATTTTAGAACCTTCAAGTGTATTTTGAGCCCAGTATTTACCGAGTTTTCCGATAACAAAAGCTTCTTCCTCGCTCAAACCGAACATTGAAGCAAGTTCGCGGTTTCTCTCGCTAAAAGCTGCGTCGAAAGTATCGTAATTGTTTAATTTAAAAGTTTCACCTGTATTTAAAATGATTTCAAGCGGAGAAATGATTGACGAAACGTAATATTCTTCCTCTTTTGGATACAGATAAACCAGAAAAAGAATAAATAAAATAATTATTACAGTTATACACCCGATTTTTCTTCGCACTCAGATTCACTCCCCTGAGAATAATAAAGCTTTCTGTAATTGGTTATTTCATATCCGAGTTGTTCAATTTTATCTTTTAGTTTTAAGTTTTTGGTAATTTGAAATTCGGTAAAATGATTATCAATCGTTCCGTCCTCATATCTGCAAGGATGAATTAAAGCTTCTGCAATTACTTTATCGTATTTTATCGCCATTAAGCCGTATGATATTGCGAGACTGTTCATCATAGAAGTATAAGTTACACCCAGAAGGTATTCATTTGTATTAAGTTCATATTTGTGAACGGTATTTTCATTGATAAGTGTGAAAAAATTTAAAAGTGCAACTTTGATAAGATTAATCGGATATTTAACAGTTAAGTGTCTGGCAATATCAGGAATAATATAAGGTTTTTCATACTGGGTTCTTATTTGTTTTATATCATATTCCTTAGCAAGTTTTGCAACAAGAGCAAAAATTCTTGGGATTGAATGAACGTGTACGTGTGAATCGATATGTGACACTCCGGTATATTTCATTACTTCTTCAATCTGCGCTCTGAATTCTTTTTCCAGCTGTTCCATAAAAGTATTATCTCTTGTGTTTAACGATTTAAGAAGCAGCATTCCGAAAGAATTGTTAAAATTCCCGTCCTCATCGGTTAATTTATCTAAACCCAGACACAGAGATTTCCCCTCAATAACATTAAGGTGAACTCCCACACCTAAATCAGGACAAGCGGGAATAATTTCTTTCCAAGCTTCTTCAAAAGCGTTTCCGTTTGCAGCCAGACTGGCACTCTGTAAAATGCCGGAAGAATACCCCTCTAAAACTGCCCTGTTAAAGGCCGGACTCATTCCGAAATCATCAGCGTTTAAGATAAATTTTTTGTCGGACATAGGGCTCCTTTTCAGTTAGTAAATAAGCTGCGATGCAAAATTTGAAAAGTCATAATTATATTATTCACTATTCTTATTATTTATTGTATTATAGTTTTAAGAGGAATACAATGATTAATAAGAAAACAAAACTTGCAATCATAGTTCCGTGTTTTAACGAAGAGCTGGTAATAAAATCAACTGTCGAAACTCTTCTTTCCGTTTTGGACAGAATTATTTCAAACGGCAAAATTTCACGAGACAGTTATATTTACCTGGTGGATGACGGCTCAAAGGATACTACCTGGCGTATCATTGAGGAATTACATAATTTATACGGTAAAAGAGTAAAAGGTGCAAAGTTTATAAGAAATTTTGGCAACCAGAAGGCTTTTATAGCCGGACTTTTAGGCGCAAAAAACATCGGCTGCGATTGTGCGGTAACAATTGATGCCGATTTGCAGCAGGATGAAAATGCAATTGAGACATTTATTGATGAATTCCATAAAGGTGCCGAAATTGTTTCCGGGATTAGAAATGACAGAAAGACCGATACGTTTTTTAAAAAGTTTACGGCAATATGTTTTTACCGGCTCATGAACCTTCTCGGAGTGAAAATTCCTCTTAATCATTCTGATTACAGACTGGTAAGTTATAAAGCTCTGGAGATTCTGGAACAGTATTCGGAAACGGGATTGTTCCTAAGGGGATTTTTCCACGAAATGGGGCTTAAAACGGCATATGTATATTTCGATGTAAAACCGAGGAAGGCCGGCGAGTCGAAGTTTAATTTCTTCTCGCTTACGAGTCTTGCCCTAAACGGCATAACTTCTTACAGCGTTGTTCCGTTAAGAATAATTGCCGTAATGGGTGTACTGACCGTTCTCGGAAGCATTTTGTTTGCGCTGGAAGTTGTAATCGAAAAATATTTTTTTCATGATATGCCGAGCGGTTGGGCAACACTTGTTATTTTACTGGCCTTTTTCGGCGGCCTGCAAATCTTTTGTCTGGGCATTATCGGCGAATATATAGGTCAAATCTTTAATGAAGTTAAGGCAAGACCAAGGTATATTAAAGAAAAGGAACTTTTATAATTTTTTCCAGAAAGGACGGAAATTTTTGATTTCATTGAAAGTTTCTTTAAAATTTCCGTTAAAACATAATGCTCTGTCATCTATTATAATACTGGCATGAGGGCTTTTTATATTTGTTATGTTACTTATAAATTCTTGTAAATTATATTTTTCCAGCCATTTTTGGGTTAAATTTTTATCTCTTACCGTAAATATTTCTATTCTGTATTCTTGTGCAATATTCTCTAAAAATTCTTTGACGCCTTCTCTTGGCGGTGAAATTTCAAATTCATTATAATTTCCGTCATAAGTATTTAAAACACCGTCAAGATCTATTAATAAAGTTTTGAGCATAAACTATACTCCTTAATACTTTGCCAAATATTTTAATCAATAATAACATTTTTGATTTATTTATACAAGAATACCTTGAAATGCGGCAAAAAAACATCGGGCATGTACCCTATTAATTAAGCGGCTTGGTGACTGCCGGGCGGGGGAACCAGTTCAACGTCATTGCGGGGGTAAATGGATTGGGCTGGTGACTAGTGACTAGTGACTAGTGATTAGTGAATAGAGATTAAAGTAATTTGTAGGTTGGGCATTCTTGCCCGACAATAACTTTAAAAGTGACTTA
>CALUVJ010000046.1 GCA_944324195.1 Candidatus Gastranaerophilales bacterium | reverse complement strand
ATTACTATTTCGTTGTCCGTATCGTTTTTACGAATTAACAAGTTTTTCGTCTTCAGCTATTCTGTTGTCAAGGTGCAACAATCGTTCTATTTACAGAACCAAAATCTATTTCATTGCTATTTATAAATCTCTTGGTTTAAATTTATGTTAGCAATCTGATTACTAAACTTCCTCAGATTTTATTTAATTTTGCTAACACAGGAGGTTTCCTCTCCAACATTTTCAATCTTATATCATCAAGTTTGATTGTCAACATATTGCTTTTACGCTATTTACATTTTGTTACATTGATAAAATATAAGATTTCAAAGTGCTACGTTTATATTTCGGCTTACGGTGGTGTCCTTCCGATAACTCGGCTACCGTTGGCACCTTAGTGTAAATCATTTTCTTTACGCACTGTTGCCAGCGCGTTCCTACATTATAATCCGGGCAAAAATAAAAATCAAGTAGTAATTTTACATTTTTTTACATGTATCGAAGTCTTTGGTATAATTTGTAAATTATCGATCAATAAAGTTGTAAAAGAACACTTGGTTTGATTACTTATTGCAGATAGTTTGATTTTTCAGCAGCATAAAACATAAAAACGAAGATTAACATATAATATATTGTAGTATAATAAAATTATGTCTAACCTGAATATAATGAAATCCGTATATTTTTCTCGGTTTAAAAAATTTTTTATCATTGATTTTTATGCTTGCCGGAATGTTTTTCCCTTATCAAATTTGCTATAGAAGTTCTTACATTCGGAATTTGTTTGATTTGCAGAAAATAAAATTTAACCAAATATTAAAATACAAAAATAAATCATATAAAGTTATAAAAAAAAAGAGCCATTAGGCTCTTTTTTTATTTGCGCCCGGAGGGATTCGAACCCCCGACCTTTTGGTTCGTAGCCAAACGCTCTATCCAACTGGGCTACGGGCGCTTACTTTTTCTGCAGGGTAAATATCTTTTATTTTCCCTACCTGTCCACTATATCAACAAGATAAAAATTTTTCAAGTTAAAAATTTAGTAAATTTTCGTTTACAAAGCCTTGATACATCTTAATATTTTGCATAAGATTTATTCAAAGACTATCACAAATAAGGAGTAGGTATGAGCGAACAATACAGAAAGAATCCGTATATGGATTACAGAGATGCAGTCCCTTTTATAAATTTATCCGGATATATTGTTAAACGTCCGACCGTTCTGGATGAAAAACCGGCAATGTCTCTTCAGGAACACCTTATGAGAAAGAAATTTTCAAGAATGGTAAATCTTAGACGTATGATGTATTGCAAGCTCTGCGAGGATTACAGAAATGGAAGAAGATAAATTTATAGAATTAGCACAGAGAGCAAAAGCCGCTTCAAAAAAAATTGCGACGCTTCCGGTCGGTGTAAAAAATACCGCTCTACTAAATATTGCAAAGAATTTGAAAGACAACAAGGATAAAATCTTTGAAGCAAACCAAAGGGATTTGGAGGAAGCTAAACCACTTGCGGAAGCAGGAGAGCTGAGCCAATCCACATATAATCGCCTCAAACTGGACGAGAATAAAATGCGTGATATGGTTCAGGGAATTATTGACATTTCCAACCTCGAAGATCCGGTTGGTAAGACTCTGTTGAAAAGACAGCTTGATGACGGTTTGATTTTAACAAAAGTCTCCTGCCCGATAGGGGTTCTGGGAATAATTTTTGAAGCAAGACCGGATGTTATATCTCAAATCTCGGCGCTTGCTATTAAATCATCTAATGCGGTTATTCTAAAAGGCGGAAAAGAATCAATCAACACCAATAAAGAAATTATGAGGGTTATTCAGGAGGCTCTGGATAATACTATGAACTTCCCCAAAGACGTTTTGACTCAGGTCTTTACGCGTGAGGATGTTGCAAATATGCTTTCTCAGGATAAGTATATTGATTTAATTATTCCAAGAGGCGGCAACAATCTTGTAAAATTCATAAAAGCTAATACCAAGATACCGGTACTCGGGCACGCTGACGGAATTTGTCATATTTTTGCAGACGAAAGTGCGGATTTAGAAAAAGCAAAAAGAATTATTATTGACGCTAAAACTCAATATCCGTCTGCCTGCAATTCTGTCGAAACTGTTTTAATTCACAAGGATTTTAAATATTCCTCAGAGCTTCTGGAAGCCTTAAAAGATGCAGGAATTGAACTTGTTGATAAACCTGAAAGCTGGCATAAAGAGTATTCTGACAAAATTCTTTCATACAAATTTGTATCTTCCCTTGAAGAAGCTATTGAACATATAAATACTTATTCTTCTGGGCATACGGAATCTATAATTACTGAAGATGAAAAGAATGCAAAAATATTTATGAATGCTGTTGACTCTGCGGGAGTTTATCATAATGTATCCACAAGATTCGCTGACGGGTTCAGATATGGTTTCGGCGCAGAAGTCGGAATTTCCACAAACAAGACTCATGCCAGAGGCCCTGTCGGTTTGGATGGACTTACTATATATAAATACAACCTTGAAGGAAACGGCGATATCGTAAAAGACTACGTAGAAGGCGTAAAGCACTTTCACCACAAAAATTTGGGGGGGTAAATATATAAGGTAAATATATAAGACAAAGATACAAGGTGAATGTACAAGGTAAATACACGGGGTAAATTGGGAGTAGAATATATGAAAATAGGAGTTATCGGTCTGGGGCTGATTGGCGGCTCTATATTCAAAAAGTGCCGCGAAAAGTATGAAGTGGTCGGGGTTTCGCGCTCTGTCAGGGAAGAAAACGTAAGCAGCGATTATTCGACTCTAAATGGCTGTGATGTGGTTTTTGTATGTACTCCTATGAACAAAACGCTTGGAATTCTGGATAAACTGGAAAGTTATCTGGATAAAAATACAATAGTGACTGATGTCTGCAGCCTGAAAGAATTTGTCTCACATAAAACTTATAACTACAAATTCATTCCGTCGCATCCGATGGCAGGTACGGAGCATAACGGATGGGAATATTCTTTTCCGGAGCTTTTTGACGGTGCGGTATGGGCTGTAACTCCCAAAGAGGATACAGATTTAAAAGATTTTGCCGTCCTAAAATCAATAATTGAAGCTATGGGGGCAGAAGTTATCATGACGACTCCGCGTGAGCACGACCGAGCTGTTGCATTAATTTCTCACGCTCCAATGCTTGTTGCTCAGGCACTTTGTAAAAACATTGAGGATAATGAGCTCGCCCAAAAACTTGCTGCTTCAGGGTTCAGAGATACAACAAGACTTGCATTATCCAATACTGAAATGGCTAACGATATGGTTGTTATGAACGGTGATAATATTAAGGATGTAATAACTCTTCTTGATAACAATATAAACAAACTTTTTGAAGGTAACTACAGAGAAGAAGCGGAAAAAATTAAAGACTTCCGCGGTAAGCTTTATGCTTCCAACGCTGCAAAATAATCTTTATTATTTTCTATCGTATCTTTGCTTGCAACAATGGAATAAACCGGCGGATTCTTGAAGATTTTCTCTGCAAAATTGACTATGTCCTGCTTTGTAATACTGTCAATTTCATTGAAAAGCAAGTTTGTGTAAGTTATGCCGTATTTTGAATTTAGTCCTGCATTTATAGAGCCCAGTTTGGAGCTTGTACCTTCTTTATTAAGCAGATTCGCTTTCATTGATAATTTTGCGTTTTCAAGGTCCTGCTCAGTAAAATTACCGCTTTTTAATTCATTGATTTGTTTGTTGAAGCCTTCAATGGATTTCTGTACGTTGTCATAAGAAATCTCGCCGATTTCTTTGTTATCCGTTGTTGTGAGAATATTACAGGAAATCTCTCCGCTGTTTCCGGTCTTTTCTATAGAAGAATAAACGGAGTAAGCAAGATGGTCGCGTTCTCTCAATGTATTAAACAATCCGATGCTTGAATTTGTGAGGATAGAATTTGTAATCTCTGCAAGCGCGGTTTCTCTGATGGAATTGTCGCATTCAAACTTGTGAACCTGCATTATATCCGCCTGAGAATGATTATTAACTTTTGTAAGAACTACCGGTTTAGTATTCTCTTTGTAAATTTCAAGCGTCGTTTTCTTGTTCGGCAGTACGTTATGTAATGTGCCGGAGACTTTCAGAACTTCCTGCTCAACTTCCGGATGCTCTTCAGGAATATTTGCGGTAATTATTCCGCGGGAATTTTCCAGCAGATATTTGTGGCAGTCTTTAACATCATCTAATGTTATGTTGTCCAGATTCTCTAAAATTTCTTTTTCTGAAAACTCATAAGGATTATTTTTGCTTTCATAATTTATATAAAGCCTGTAAGCATTATCCTGCGCTCTTGTAAGATAATCTCTTATTCTGTCTTTTGCTTTTTGCAAATTTTCTTCTGTTATTCGAGGCTCATACAAAAGCTTTTTAGCATTGTCAAAAATAGTTTCTCTACTATCATAGCTGCTATCAGAATAAATTTTTAATTTAGCAGGCGAAACAGAAGCGCTCAGGCTTATATTATTTTTTTCTGCAAACCTTTCAAACTCTTCTTCAGGCATGGAAGCGGTTCCCATTGTATACATTTCGTTTAAAACTTCCACAACACCGGCTTTTTTGTTGTAAGGTTTGTCAAGATAGAGCGCAATATTATATTCAATATTGTTATTTTTTGTTTTATAAAATCCTGTATCAAATCCGTTATCCAAATGGTATTCGCTTATTTTGTCAGTTTTTAGCGGCTCACGCTTTCCTTTGAAAGAAATCTGATTATCTTTTTGCGGGTGAACAAGAACTACAGAGGCCTTATTCAGGTCAAAATATTTTTTGATTCCCAGCTCTATATCCTCAGGCGTGATTGAATTCAGTATATTTTCATACTCGGTAATATACTCCGTATCGTTGTTTAGAAGCGCATTTCCGATTATATCATTTACTTTTGCAGAGTATTCAAAACTTTCTTCTTTGTATCTGAGTATTCTTTGCATAATTTCTTTCAAAGCTTCTTCATCAGGCTTTTTAATGTTATTTAAGGTTTCAAAAATTGTTTTCAAAACCTTTTCGCTGTTTTCATCCGCAGAATTTGCAGCAAGATAAATAAGCCGCGGACCGTTCGAATTTGTGCTGATTTTTTCACTGTCGACAAAAGGCCTTGTGTTGTATTTCTTCAAGTTTTGTTCAAGCCCTGTAGAATATGAGAGCAAATACGTTTTTGCAGCATCAAAGATAATTTTTTCTCTTGTATCATTGTTTTTAGGCCCTGCAAAACCCAGAATAATTTCTGTGGAACGGGCTTTGTCGCTCACAAAATCTTTTCTTACGGTTTTTGTAAGCGGAGTGAGTTTTTCTTCAAATTTTTTCCCCTGTGAGGTTATCTTTGAGTTAAAGCTTTTCGCTGCAAGCAAAATCGCTTCCTCCGGATTAACATCCCCTGTAATAACAAGTGCCATATTATCCGGCGTGTAATACTTGTTATAGTATCCCAAAACGTCATCCCTCGTCAGGTTTTGAATATGCTTAACGCTTCCGCCGACCATTTCATCAGCTGGATTTTTGATATTAAAGAGGTTTCTGACTGTTTGATCGAGCGCAATTGTCTGCGGGTCATCAAGAATCATGTTAATTTCCGAACACACAGGGTATTTCTCTTTATCAATCATGTCCTGCGAAAGCTTTAAATCCTCACTCATAGCCGCGATAATTTTTATTTGTTTTTCCAAATCTCCCTGTTTTAATTGCGGGGTGGAGTTGACATAATCCGTGATTGCGTAATTTGTACTCGCGTTTGCCCAGCCGCCGAGCTCGTCTATTTTTTTGAAAGAATCTCCGGTTTCAAGTTTTATATGTCCGTTTTCACCGTTTGTACCGTTAAAAGCCATGTGCTCTAAAAAATGGCTGATCCCTTTTATGTTTGGGGTTTCGTTCATAGAACCCACATTTACGTAGTTTTTAACAACGGCCGGCGAACCTTCCATCGGAACTATTGCAACTTTCATACCGTTTGCAAGCTTATATAGATGCAAATTAAGTCCGTTATCCAGTTCCTGAGTACCTATTTTAGTATATTTTTGCG
This sequence comes from Candidatus Gastranaerophilales bacterium, assembly GCA_944324195.1. Lineage (GTDB taxonomy): Bacteria > Cyanobacteriota > Vampirovibrionia > Gastranaerophilales > Gastranaerophilaceae > CAG-196. The sequence goes on along the minus strand of CALUVJ010000046.1, from coordinate 8,528 downwards.
GAACTTTTACATTAAAGTCAGGTGTAATTCTTGCAAGCTCTTTAACCTGCGGGTATTCCTGCTTCTGCGGGTCAGATACTTCCGGAACCTGTTTTGACTTAAAAAACACACTATTAATGCTGCTTACTTTCATAACCATATTATATATAAAACCGGAAGCAGCAAAAAATTGCCAGAATATGAAGAAAACTAAAGATTACAATAAGAGACTACATCAGGAAAGAACTGTATTGCTGCTGTATACGGCCGATTGTGTAATCCATATTTGCGAATTTCTTTTCCAGCATAGCTTGATACCTTGCAACACTTGTGTTTGCCTGTTCAATTTTTCTATCCAGCGTGCTTATTTGTAAATCATAAGAATTATCTGCAGAGTCAAAGTAACCGGTATATGCTTTTAACGAACTTTCTACAAGATTTTCAACATTTGTAAAAATACCGTTAAAATTATCATTACCGACAAGTAATTCTTTTACCGCAGCACTATCGGTGTTGAAAGCTGAAACAAACTTATCTTTATCAAAAGTAAGCTGCGAAATATTTGCCGTAGAAATATTATTTGCGCTGGCGCTTTCTATACAAATACCTATTGAATTAAGGTTATTATACGTAAGATTTCCGGAAACTGAACCTATCATTAGATTTCGTATCTGATTTCTTATCAATTTCAATGTAGTTTGGTCATGAAGTTCACCATCTATTGCGATAGCTTCATCAACATTAGTTATCAGCTCATTGTACGCATCAACGACGTCGGACATGGCATTTGCAATACTTTCTGTATCTTTTTCGACTGTAATAGTAACACTGGAGCCTTCTTCAGTAACGCCTTTTAAATCAATAGTCAGACCTTCTATACGTGAAATATCGCTTGTAATATTATTTGAGGTTGAAGTATAGCTTGTACCGTTGATTCTAAAGCGAGCATTTTGTCCTACGGTTTGTGTGCTCATGTTAATTTTATTTATGTTATTACCGGCACTATTGGATTCCGTAACGGTGTAGCCCAAAACATCGGTAAATGCGAGTTTTTTATTATTGTTACTATCAAGCGCATCTTCCGTTGCAACAGCTGCAATATTAATAATAGCAGCACCGGAAGTACGGGATTGAATAACCAACCGTCCTTGAATATTATCCCAATAGGCAGTTGCGTTTGCATCTTCATTGGCATTAATTTGCGAAATCAAATCAGAAATAGTCGTATTTTCATCAATTGTAAATTGTGCATTACCGACTTCAAAAGTACCTGCAGCGACATTTCCCGCTCTAAACAGACCTTCTTCCATAATTCTTGACGTTTCGTTAACACGATACAATTCACGTCCGCTAACGGCTTTTCCGCTATCATCATTATATATACCGGTAACTGAAGCGAAGTTTGTCGTATCAGTCGTTGCGCCGACTTTAACCTCGTCATTAGAGTCAGTAGAATAAATTTCCAAATAACCGTCACTAAACGACAATGTAAGGTTAGAGAATGCGGAAGCAAGTCTTGCCTTAAGCGTGCTGAATGTTTCATCCGCACTAATTTGGATTTTAGCTTTTTCACCATTAACAAATACGGACAATTCTCCGTCCGAGATATTAAGAAGCCCCATTTTGGTGGACTCATCTGCCCAATTAGCAGCGGATTGAGTAACCACTTCTTCTGTTTTTATTGTTGACATAACTTCTTCCGAACTTTGGACAAAGTTACCTATGTTATCTGAATAAACCATACCGAGATTACTCAGAACGTGAGAGGTGGTTTGAACAATTTCCAAATCCTTTCCCAGAGCTTGAACAATTATATTACCGTTATCGAAAGTTGCATTAACCCCTGCGTTATTAAGTTTTTCGATAAAGCTTGCGAAAGTTTCGTCATCTTTTATTTCTATTCTGTTGGCCTTTCCGTCTACATTAACCGTAATTATTCCGGCGTTAGAACCGTAAACTTCCGGCGCAAAATCTTTTATTAAATCGGATTCTGTCGGTGTAATTGTAATTGTTTGTTTATTTGCGACTTGCTGAGATTGACTGTAATTATAAGTTGTTTCTTTCGGATTAAACAAATCAACAATATTAGATGGTGAATTATTAGATTTTGCGATATAAGAATTACCGTTACCGAGTACGGTAAGTTTTCCGTCCATAATTGCGGTTTCAAGCCCGAATCTTTCAAGGTCATCCATAAAAGCGCCGAGGGTATCATCAGGATTTACAAATGCAGTGTATTTAACCCCGTTATTATAAACGTAATATTCACCTGCAGTGATACCCAAATCAGAGAGAAGTGTATCTTTTGTAGCGGTTTTGAGAACAGTAGAAGTTGAGCTGACATTTACAGGATTTTCAGTACTGTACTCAACATCCTGATTCCAGCTGTTAATACCGAGTTTATCAAGGAGGTTTGAGGAGAAAGCAAGTCCTTCTGATGTCAGATAAGAATCACCCAGACTTTCGAGGTATAATTTACCGTTGTTAAGCTGCAGAGATATATCGTAATTTAGTAATTGAGCGGACAAATCACTAAGCGTACTTTCTTCATTAATATTTATTAATTTCTTTTCGCCATTGTGATATACAAACAGGTTTCCGCTTGTAATTCCGAGAGAATTTCCGCCGGAATCCGTGAGGTCGGAGAGCTTGGTATCCCATTGCGTAAACCCTGTATTTTCCTGAATTTCCGTAAGGTCATTGCTGGTTTGCGTAAGATTATTTTGCGTCCAGGAGTTAAGCCCGAGGACATCCAGAATATTGGACCCGTTTTGTTCGGACTTAAGGTAAGTATCGCCGTAACCCATTATAGAAAGCTTGCCTTGCGAATCTATAAACGAATTAAATCCATAGAGTTCGAGATATTGGCGAAAATCCCCTATTGTACTGAGCCCGTCAGTATTAACCGAGTATTCCGCACCGTCCTGAACAACAATAAAATTCCCGTTGGTAATACCGATATCGGCCAATTTTGTTTCATCAGAGATGTAAGAAGTTCCGGTCTGGAGGAGTGTATCAGACACACAAGAAGAAATTTCATCAGTAAGTAATAATACTTTTGAGCCTGCAAGGAATTGTCCGAGGTTTCCGCCAAACTGATAATACCTGTCGCCGGAAAAGCTCAATTGTCCTCCGGAAGTAAGTTCTGCAGAGATACCCATAGCACTGAGAGAATTTATAACATCACCCAGAGTTGAAGTCATTCCGAAAGCCAGCGTATAAGTTGATTCTCCGTAACTGTCAACTATTTGTAATTCCAGATTAGCGCTTCCGCCGGAGAAGTCAATTTTGGAGCCGTTATACAGATGCAAATCCTGCAATTGGGTATCTTTTGTTGCGGCGGATTGAATTGTACCTGCAAATGCGGATGTAGTGCTTACGTTAATAGTTTCGACCCTGGTTGTTACATTTGTAAGATTCATTGAAGTAAGCAGATTAGAGCCGCCGTCAACTGCCTGAAGATATATATTATCAGTAGCAGTAATTGTAACAAAACCGTTTGCAATAGTTCCTGTTAACCCGTAGGACTTAATTGAAGCAAAGAACTGATCCACCGTAGAAGATTCATCAATTGTAATTGTAGCGAATTGTCCGTTTGCCTGATGAATAAGTATTTCACCGTTTCCGTTGTTATACCCGTCAATTTCAGATAACTTTGTGCTGCCTGTAATAATGCTGGATTTTTTACTTTCAAGAGTATCCGATGCAGTATTTTCAGACTTCCCGCTGTAAGAAGTTGTATAAGTGAACCCGTTTCCGGCCTGAATATTCATGGCATTTTGCAGAGAACTTGTCATACCGCTTATAAAGGCATTTTCGTCACCGGAGAGAGTAATTTGTCCGTCATTCAATTCGGCAGAAATTCCAAAACTTTCCAACTGAGCAAAAATTGATTCGACAGTAGTATTAGGAGTTACGGTAATAATATGCTGCGTTCCGTTTTGCATTACGGTAATGTAGGCATTTCCGCTCAAACCGAAATCTCTTAAAGTATCGGTTGTGGTAATTGTGGTGGTAGTTCCGTTGTTAAAGGAATTGGAATCCGTGTTTGAGATACCGGCATGGGAGTTAAAAGTATGTCCGTCACCGGCTTGCAGACTGAGAGCATCCGAGAGCGCGTCGGAGATTGAAGTAATATAGTGTGTCTCATCTCCGCTAAGCGAAAGTTTTGCACCGGAGACTGAGCCTTCAATACCGTATTCAGCGAGCTTGTCCAGCATGGATTGAACGGTATCCTCAGGATTAATTGTAACAACCGCTTTTGTTCCGTCGTTGTTAATTGTAATATAGGCTTTTTTAGTCAAGCCAAGCTCAGAAAGCTTATTTGCAGCGGTCATCGCAACCGAAGTCGTCTCATAGACGATATTTGAATACGTTGCGTTAAGCGATTCCTGGAGCATAGCATTAATATCTTCAACAGTAGTCGAAGTGCCAAAAGTACCGATGGTCGAAGTCTGTGTGTCTGCATAGAACGCACTGTTTACATCGGTCTTGGTTCTGGATATTACATAACTTGTACTTTGGCCGGCATTGATACAAAAGTTTACTGAACCATCTGAACCATTTGCATCTAATATCCCTGCCGAACTTGTTGATCCGGAATTAAAAGCATAATTTATTGTTCCATTGTTTGTTTTGACTATACCCCATTGTGCATCGCCGCTATTGTACAAATTCGACGCTGTACCACTATTTAATTTATAAATAATACCAGCTCCTGTACTCCCGGTATTGGCAAGATTGGTAAAATCATCTCCTTCGCTTAGAAAACCTGCTATGCCACCACAATTGTCGGATGGAGTACCTGAATAAGTTATATCTCCTGAATTATACGCATTTGTTATACTTATATGTCCATGTTTATAAGCTTGCTGCCCTATAATTCCTCCGGAATAATATCCACCGCTTGTTAAATGATTAACATTACCCGAATTATATACATTCGACATACTTATATAGAAACTTGGATAACCGTCAGAAATAGCATCTGTCTTACCAATGATTCCTCCGGCATCTTTACTAGATTCTATATTACCAGATGAATATGTATTTGTTATCTTAACAGTGAAATCGGAATACTCATGACCTAAATATATATAACCCAAAATTCCTCCGGCGGTATTACCACTACTGCTAACATTGCCGCCATTATATACATTTTCTATTTCCAAAGTAGCAGTTGAATTGCCTGCAACTGATATATAACCTATAAGCCCTCCTACATAGCTTGTTGCATGACTACTGGACACTGTTGCCATAGTATACACATTTTTTATTGTTGTATTATCTAATGTAGTCTTTTCTCCTATCAAGCCGCCGACCATTCCCCCGCCACTGGTTATCTGGGTATTCTTATCTATTAAAATATTTTCATAAGTACTGCCATAATCATCTGATACCAATAATGCAGTGACTCCACTGGCTACACTCACCGTTCCGGTTAATTTCAAATTTTTAAATGTTGCGCCGTTAGCCGTTTTTACTATATATCTACTCTTTGTAGTATTATTTACACTTAACAAATGACCGTTACCTTCTAAAATACCACTATAAGTAACATTAGGTGCTTGGGTATCTAGGTCAATTTCTATATCTGCTCCTAAACATATATTTTTATTGTTTTTCAAGGCGTCTACCAGTTGACTTGCATCAGTTACCCATGCATATCCCGCACGAACGGCTTCCAATGAACTCATCTCGGTGAACTCTGTCGGTAGCAAACCCGCATCCGCACGCGCCGCCATCAACGACGCGTTATTCTCCAAACTCGACATCATGTCAGTCAGGCTCTGGGCTACTGTAAAAACAGTATCAACAGTTTTAGTTGTCACCGTTTCTGCATAAATTCCGGTTGAAGAAGTTGCCGTTGCACCTGAGGTAAAGTAACTTTCGCTTCCGCTTATTTCTACATTATAAGTGTACCCGTCACCTATTTGGAGATTCAGAGCCTTAGCCAGAGTATCCGTCATTGATTGAATATAGTGTGTATCATCTCCGCTCAAAGATATTTTTCCGTCAGCAACTGACATTGTGATATTATAATCTGCAAGTTTATCAATCATATCCTGAATAGTGTCTGATGGTTTGATTGTCACAACAGTATTTGTACCGTTATTATGTATAGTTATATACGCATCACTGCTGATACCAAAGTCAGATAACCGCGCACCTGCTGTTAATTCTGATGTAACTGTTACAGTTCCGTCTTTTGAATAACTGGAGTCTAAACCTTCCTGGAGCATAGCATTAATATCTTCAACCGTGGTCGAAGTGCCAAAAGTACCGATGGTCGAAGTCTGTGTGTCTGCGTAGAACGCACTGTTTACATCGGTCTTGGTTCTGGATATTACATAACTTGTACTTTGGCCGGCATTGATACAAAAGTTTACTGAACCATCTGAACCATTTGCATCTAATATCCCTGCCGAACTTGTTGATCCGGAATTAAAAGCATAATTTATTGTTCCATTGTTTGTTTTGACTATACCCCATTGTGCATCGCCGCTATTGTACAAATTCGACGCTGTACCACTATTTAATTTATAAATAATACCAGCTCCTGTACTCCCGGTATTGGCAAGATTGGTAAAATCATCTCCTTCGCTTAGAAAACCTGCTATGCCACCACAATTGTCGGATGGAGTACCTGAATAAGTTATATCTCCTGAATTATACGCATTTGTTATACTTATATGTCCATGTTTATAAGCTTGCTGCCCTATAATTCCTCCGGAATAATATCCACCGCTTGTTAAATGATTAACATTACCCGAATTATATACATTCGACATACTTATATAGAAACTTGGATAACCGTCAGAAATAGCATCTGTCTTACCAATGATTCCTCCGGCATCTTTACTAGATTCTATATTACCAGATGAATATGTATTTGTTATCTTAACAGTGAAATCGGAATACTCATGACCTAAATATATATAACCCAAAATTCCTCCGGCGGTATTACCACTACTGCTAACATTGCCGCCATTATATACATTTTCTATTTCCAAAGTAGCAGTTGAATTGCCTGCAACTGATATATAACCTATAAGCCCTCCTACATAGCTTGTTGCATGACTACTGGACACTGTTGCCATAGTATACACATTTTTTATTGTTGTATTATCTAATGTAGTCTTTTCTCCTATCAAGCCGCCGACCATTCCCCCGCCACTGGTTATCTGGGTATTCTTATCTATTAAAATATTTTCATAAGTACTGCCATAATCATCTGATACCAATAATGCAGTGACTCCACTGGCTACACTCACCGTTCCGGTTAATTTCAAATTTTTAAATGTTGCGCCGTTAGCCGTTTTTACTATATATCTACTCTTTGTAGTATTATTTACACTTAACAAATGACCGTTACCTTCTAAAATACCACTATAAGTAACATTAGGTGCTTGGGTATCTAGGTCAATTTCTATATCTGCTCCTAAACATATATTTTTATTGTTTTTCAAGGCGTCTACCAGTTGACTTGCATCAGTTACCCATGCATATCCCGCACGAACGGCTTCCAATGAACTCATCTCGGTGAACTCTGTCGGTAGCAAACCCGCGTCCGCACGCGCCGCCATCAATGATGCATTATTCTCAAGGCTCGACATCATGTCGTTTAAACTCATGTCTGTCTCAAACACGCTTGATGTAACCTGACTGGTCACAACAGTTCCTATTACCGCCATGGTCGAGGTCGTAGATCTGCCTGTAGTTGTTGCAGTTCCGATTGCGGCTATTCCAAGCGCGTCGGCAAGCGAGCCTGTTATATAACTTCCGTCTTTTGAGTCCAGAGAAATTACACCCTCTGTTATACTGCCTGTTATCTTTCCGCCGGACGCATTCTCAATTTCACCCAGCAAATCATCCACGGTTTGAGTCGTATCCATAGTGAAGGTTACGGTTCCGCCGGACGGATTATGCACAACAACAGTATTGCTTGTATCCGTAACTCCCAGCTCGCCAAGTTCGCTGCTCCCTTCAGCCATATCAGATTCTACAAAAACTATAGGTTCGGCAGAAGTTATACTGCTTCCGGCCGTAACCACGTCAAGAGCCGTATTTACATCAATACCCAATGCCGCAGCAAGAGAACCGTCAATATAATTTCCGTTAGCAGAGTTGAATGTCAAAATCCCGTCGGAAATACTTCCTGTTATGCCGTAAGAAGAAAGTTTTCCGCCGGAACCGAACAAAGTATTTATTGTATCCGTATCTGTTACCCTGACTGTTCCGATTAGCTCGCCTGAAGAAGTATGAACGCTCAAAATCGTTCCGCTCAAACTGTCTAAATCAACAATATCATTAATAGCACTCGTACTGTCAGCTTTATAAGTCTTTGTACTTCTGATAGCACTTGAAGAAGATTGGGTTACACCTGTTATCTCGATTGCAGAAACACTCATTCCCAAAGCTTCCGCAACATTTCCGGTTAAAGCCCCGCCCGTCACGGTTAGAACACCGTTTGCATCAAGGGAAGCATTACCGCCCTCAGCCTTAATCAGGTTTATCAAATCTCCGAGGGTAGTGTTCTCATCCACGCT
>CALUVJ010000045.1 GCA_944324195.1 Candidatus Gastranaerophilales bacterium | reverse complement strand
AAACGGATGAGGAATCGCAACCGATGTCACCCGACAAGTCAAAGGCAGCCGGCCAGTAACCAAGTCATTCGAGGGTGATTGGGAAAGTACACACGGGCGTGAAATAGTAACCCATATCACCCGACAAGTCAAAGGCAGCCGGCCAGTAACCAAGTCATTCGAGGGTGATTGGGAAAGTAAACACAGGTGTGAAATAGTAACCGATGTCACCCGATAAGTCAAAGTTAAAAATGTCTAACCTGAGGATCTAATAACATTTCTGCAAGTTTATCAGCACCATCAAACTCTCTTGCTGCCAATTTGTGCGCCGCTTGTTCTCTGTTGTAGTCGACAAACCGGTGCTGATAAATACATTTGCCGTTATTGATATCAATAATTAAATAGCAAGCTTCCGGTTTTTTCCCCTCTTGAACAAAAAATGTTCTTCCGATACTTCCGGCATTTACTACAGTCTTTTTGCTTTCTGTCTGAAATCCGCAAGGAATGTGGGTATGTCCGCATAAAACAACATCCGCATCAACGTTTGTAAGCATGTTTTCTACTTCTTTAAGCGGCGTATCCGGTAAAATATCCTCATTATTTTTTCTCGGAGACCCGTGAACAAGTAAAAACTTTACTCCGTCAATAGTGATTTCTTGTTGTATTGGCAAGTTTTTAAGAAATTTCTTATCAACAGAACTTAAAGTTTCAACATCTTTTTTCAAAGCTTCCGCCATAATAGGCGCTTTTTCTTTAAGTGACTCATATAATTCATCGGAATAATCCGCAATCATTAAATCTGTATTTCCCTGAATCATTATTATGTTAGGGTCATTTTTTCTGTTCATAAAATAACGTATGGCATAATCAGGTTCAGGACCGGCCATAGCGTAATCTCCCAGGACAAAAATTTTGTCACATTCTTTTTCTTGAATATCAGCCATAACTGCTTCAATTGCTTCCATATTTCCGTGTATATCTGAAATTACCGCTATTTTCATCTTTTGCTCCTTTTTATAATATTGACAAATTGCCTGAAATAGTAAATAATATAGTAGCAGGGTGAAGCCCTTAGTATTTTAAGTTGTGACTAAAGGCTTTCTTTGCACCCTACAGTTTTAATAATTTTAATGCTACTAAGAGTAAGTCGAATGCAATTAGTAGCATTATTATTTTATCAACCATAGCTTTCATGCCTCCTTTCGTCCAATTTTTTTGTAATTGTGTGTGACGAAGTAGCATTGTGCCAACCCTGCAAATTAATGGTAACATACTTTACAGTATTATTCAAATTCTTGATGAATTTGAAACTAGTTATCTTTTTCATGTTAAAATTATTCTATGATAATCAGACGACAAACGAGACAAATTTCCATAGGTAATGTTAAAATTGGCGGGGATGCGCCAATTTCGGTTCAATCGATGTGTAATACGGACACACGCGATATAACAGGAACATTAGACCAAATTAGTGAATTAGCTTCTGCGGGGTGCGAAATTGTAAGACTTGCGGTTTTAAATAAAGATGCTGCGGCAGCAATAAAAGAAATTGTGAAAAAATCGCCGGTGCCGCTGGTTGCAGACATACATTTTGACTATCGTCTTGCGCTTAGTTGTATAGAAAACGGAATTCATGCCCTGAGAATTAATCCCGGAAATATTGGGAAACGGGAACACACGGTCAAGGTGGTAGAAGCTGCTAAAGCGCATGGTGTGCCGATAAGAATAGGAATTAATGCGGGGTCTCTTGAAAAAGAATTTGCAGAGAAAGACATTCCGCTTTCTGAAAAAATGGTTTTGTCGGCCATGAGACATCTTGAAATCTTAGAGGATTTAAATTTTTACAACACAAAAATTTCCCTTAAGTCGTCTGATGTTATGACTACGATTGAAGCTTACAGATTAATGGCAAAAAAAGTAGATTATCCGCTTCATCTTGGTGTTACAGAGGCGGGAACACTAAAATCGGGTTTGATTAAATCGTCAATAGGGCTTGGAACTCTTTTGAACGAAGGAATCGGAGATACAATACGGGTTTCGTTGACAGAAAATCCTGTTGAAGAAGTTCATGCCGGATTCGGTATTTTGAAAGCATTGGGTTTAAGGCATAAAGGAATTAATTTTATTTCATGTCCGACTTGCGGCAGAACACAAATTGATTTAATCGGTCTTGCCAAAAAAGTTGAAGAGCGCTTTAAAAATTTAGATTTGCCTATAACTATTGCGGTTATGGGCTGTCCTGTTAACGGCCCCGGGGAAGCAAGGCATGCCGATTTTGGAATTGCAGGAGCCATAAAAGAAGGGTATATTTTCAAAAAAGGAGAAATTATTGCAAGAGTTTCGGAATCCGACTTGATTAATTCTTTAGAAAATATTATAATGGAATCATATAGTTCAGTTAAATAAGAATGGGTGTTATGAGAAGAAATTTATTTTTAGTATTAGCTTTATTTACAGCTTTATGTATTAGCGTACGGGCAGATCTTACTCCTGCTCAACAAACAGATGCAGAGTATCTTATTAACAACGGATACTCAGAAGCAACCGCAGAACAGGTTTTGATTCTGAAAAATCGTTATGCGGGCGAGCCTTGTGAGCCTTTGTATGAGAAAAAACATAACAAATTTGTAAGGTTCCTGCAAAATTGTTATTCATACTTGGATCCGTCTATTGACAATGAAGAGAGATATCATCACGATATTCATCAATCTCCGAGTGTAAGAGATTTGTAATTTTATGTCACAAAAAGACGCTCTTTTGGGGCGTCTTTTTGTTGTATAATAGTGGCATGGAAAAATTTAGATTTTTAACATCGGGAGAAAGTCACGGAAAATGCTTGAACGCTATTATAGAAGGTGTTCCGGCAGGGTTTCGTATTAAGGCATCTGTAATAAATGAGGATTTAGCGCGCAGACAGGTTGGTTACGGCCGCGGCGGAAGGATGAAAATCGAACGCGATACTGTTGAGATTAAATCCGGTGTTCGTTTTGGCAAGTCAACCGGCGCACCTATTTGTCTTGAAATAAAAAATAAAGATTTTGAAAACTGGCAGGAAGTTATGAACGTTGAGCATCAGGACTATCCGGCTCAAGAAACAATAAAAAAAATTGAAGCAAAAGCTTTTACAACAGTAAGACCGGGGCATGCCGATTATGCGGGTTCTGTTAAGTACAATTTTACTGATTTAAGAGATGTTCTGGAGCGTTCAAGTGCCAGAAAGACTGCAATCGAAGTAGCGGTAGGTTCAGTGGCAAAGCAAATTCTTAAAGAATTTGGCATAATGGGCTTTTCACACGTTGTACAAATAGGAAATGTAAAACTTGATTTTTACCCGAAAACGTATACTTTGATAAAAGAAAAAGCCGAAAAATCCGACGTAAGGTGTGCTGATGACCTCACGGCGGATAGAATGCGTAATGCAATAGACGAAGCCGCTCAGGCAGGTGATACACTCGGCGGGAAATTTGAAGTGATTTTCGGCAATCTGCCCGTAGGTCTTGGTTCTTATGTACACTGGGACAGAGCTTTAGACGGAAGGTTAGCACAGGCGGTTATGAGTATCCCTGCAGTCAAGGCTGTCGAAATCGGGGCCGGAGTTGATGCGGCGTCACTCAGGGGTTCTCAAATGCATGACGAAATTTTTGTTAAAAATAAAACTATTTACCGGCATACCAATAATGCGGGCGGACTTGAAGGCGGAATGACAAATGGCGAAGCGCTGGTTGTTCGCGGCACAATGAAGGCTATTCCTACAATGCGTAAGGCTCTGGCGACTGTAGATATTAAAGATATGAGTCCGGCAAGTGCGCATTTTGAACGCTCAGATACTTGTGCGGTTCCGGCATGTGCCGTTGTGGCAGAAGCAAGAGTTGCAATTATACTTGCAGATGAACTTCTCTCCAAAATTGGCGGAGATAATTTCGTGGAGATGAAAGCTCATTATGGAGAATAATATTATTCTTGTCGGTATGCCCGGTTCCGGAAAAACAACTTTTGGCGCGATGCTTGCGCAAAAACTTCCCAATTATGTACATATTGATATCGATAGTCTGATTGAAAAAACGACAGGAATGAAAATTTGTGATATTTTTGCAAAATTTTCGGAAAATTATTTTAGAAAACTGGAATATGATACAATAAAAATGAGCTGCAACGGTTCAAATCGTATTATATCAACCGGCGGGGGAGCTTTTGAAAATCCGGACAACAGAGCAACGCTTTTAAGGTTCGGAAAAGTGTTTTATTTGAAAACAAATCCTGATATACTATATGAAAGATTAGCTGAAGACTCAACAAGACCTCTTTTACAAAAAGAAAACCCGCGTGAGATTATTGCCGGCATGTTAAAAAAACGAGAGGAAAATTACAAAAAGGCACACTATACAATTGATACAGATATATTGAGCAAAGATGAAATTATAAGGTTTATATTACATGAAACAAATTCTTAACGTAAAAACTCCTGGCAAAGAATATACTATAGAGATTTCTGATGAAAGTTTCAGTAAGCTTAATAAAGAAATCGATGAGATGACACGCGGACAGAAAAGATTGATTGTAATTTCTAAAAAAGTTTATGATTTGTATTACAATCGGCTTGATTTTTCGGAAGATGAACTTTTTATTTTAAAAGATGGCGAGCAAGAAAAAAATTATAAAAATTATCTTAAAATAATAAATCGTGCCGCTGAACTGGGACTTACACGCAAAGATGTCATGGTGGCTGTAGGCGGCGGCGTTGTGGGTGATATTACAGGTTTTGCGGCTTCTACTTATATGAGAGGTATTGATTATATTCAAGTGCCTACAACATTGCTTGCGGCCGTGGATTCATCTGTCGGCGGAAAAACCGCAATTGATTTGGAAGAAGCTAAAAATATTATAGGAACTTTCTGTCAACCGAAAGCTGTTTTTATTAATATAAATTTTCTTAATACACTTAACCAAAGACAATTTATGTCCGGACTCGGCGAAGTCTTAAAATACGCATTTATTGAAGAAAATTGTGAGTATAAAACCCCTCTGTATTTGTTTGAATTTTTAACGCTTGGCTGCGAAAAGGTTTTGCAGAAAGAGCCGCTTACCATCATTCGAATGATAGAATATTGTCTGAACTTGAAAATTTCTGTTGTAAATCAGGATGAAAAAGAAGCAGGATTGCGAAAAGTTCTTAATTTTGGACATACTCTGGCTCATGCTTTGGAAACAATTACCAAATATAAAAAATTTACTCATGGAGAAGCTGTTATCTTTGGTATGTTTTTTATACTTAAATGGGCGTATGAACATGAATATATAACTTACTCATATTACAGGCTCTCTACGGAACTTTTGGAAAAATACGGATTTAAACCTTTAAATAAAAATTTCAAACCGGAAAAACTCACAGAAATAATGAAAAAAGATAAAAAAGCCGAAGATGGAATGATTACCTTCATAGTACCGTCAGGGAAAAAGAAAGTAAAAGAAATTAAACTTACACCGGCAGAAGTTATATATATGTTTAATTCTTAAACAATTATTACATTGTACCGGTTGAAAATGTTGCGGCTTCTTCATAAGGATTTTCTAAGCCGGCATCCTGTGCAGCTTTAAAAGCTGTTTCAAAGGCTTTATCCGAATTCTCCGCTATTTGAGGATTTTCAAGTAAAGCTTTCAAATCGTGGTTTGTATCGTCAGCGCCTTTAAACAACATTGAACGGCCGATAACTTCAGCTTTTGGATCAGAAAAATCATTTAATTTCGGGGTTCCGTTATCCTGTTGGTCATTTACGGATTCCGGTTGTGATTTTGATATATTGTTATAATTTATCTGATTTACACTAAATTTAGGACCATTAACTTCACTCATATAATTACCTCGCTAGTTTATTTAATTATATCATATTGTTTTTCTAATCAACCATCCATTAGTTCTAAAACATCAGATTAATTTTTTTTGCTAGTTGAAATCAAAATTTTTACAAAAATTTACTTTTTGAGTTTGCCGGCAGAAATATGCAGGGCTTGTAGTTTCATCTACAAGCCCTGCATATTCTATGGGGGGTAAATCTTAGGGGTAAATCCTAGGGGGGGGGGTAAATCCCAGGGGTAAATTTTGGGGGTAAATTTTGAGTCTTGCTGAAATTATACTGTGACTTCTTCTTTAAAATAGTCCACAACTGTGTCCATAACATTATCAAAGAAAAAATCCAATTCCTGTGATAATGACATCTCAAAACTATTCATTGATTGGCTTTCCAGATTGTTGAATCTTGATAACATTTCATTTTCGATACGCATATACTGTTAATCCTTTCCTAAATAATTCTCAGACTGTTTAACTTATATTTCTTATATCGGCATTTTTTTTTAAAACTTTAGAGATTTAAATTTTTTTGTTACAAATATTTACACAAACATCACTTTGTCTTATACATTTAATGTCAAAAATGATAAAGTCAAGCTTGTAAATAAATCCCTTTTGTATTAAAATTACCGTGTTAAAAGAGTTTTTTGAGGGGTGTATTAATGAAATTTGTTGCAAATAAAGATGATTTACTAAATGGTATCAGAATTGTGGAAAGAGCTACAGTTGTGAAAGGTTTGCAGCCGGTTCTGGCAAATGTTTTAATAGAAACTGTCGGCACAAACCAGATAAAGTTGACCGCAACAGATTTTGATCTTTCAATAATTACATTAATTAACGCTGATGTCGAGACCGAAGGCCGTTTTACGCTTCCGGCCAAGAAACTCGGAGAAATTCTGTCCAGATTAAATGCTGAGCTTATTAATCTGGAATTAAACGGGTCTACGGCAACGATAACCTGCAAAAACTCTAAATTTGATATTATAGGAATTTCTGCCAATGAATTCCCGCAAATAGAAGAAAACATTGCCGAAACCGATTGTATGGAAATAGAAACGAGACCTTTTACCAAGGCGATAAGAGAAGTTGTATCTGCTGCTGCGGGATATGAAACTAACAATTTGTTATCAGGTGTCGTATGCGAAGTCAACAAAAATGTCTTAGAAATGGCTGCAACAGACGGTAACAGATTAGCCAGAGTAAGAGAGGTTGTAAAAAATAATTCTACGGATGGTGAAACCCCTTTTGAAATGCTTATATCTTCAAAAGTTTTGTCTGAGCTTTCTAAAATATCGCTAATAGCGGAAGCTGAGACTATCAAAATCTGCAAAGAAATGAAGAAAATTGTAATTACTATTGACAAAACCAAAATAGTTACGCGTCTGATGCACGGACAATTCCCTAAATACAATCAACTCATACCGCAAACATTCCCTAAGGAGGCGGTTGTAAATAAAAATGATTTGATTTCCGCTCTGGAAAGAGTTGCGGTTATGGTTAATGAAAAAAATAGTATAGTAAAATTTGAGTTTGCCGATAATACGCTAAAGCTTTCCGGCGATTCTCCGGATGCGGGTAATTCTGAGGATGAAATTGATATTAAATATATGAGCGAGCCGCTTGCAATTGCTTTTAACTATAAATTTATCCTTGAATTTTTGAAAATTGCTGAATCGGAAGAGATAAAAATCAGCCTTAATTCATCTTTGTCAGCAACGGTATTTACGCCTGTATCTGATGAAGATTATCTATATCTTGTCATGCCGGTACAGCTAAGAGGGTAGTTATATTTATAATGAGGAAAATATGAGAGGCAGAGCGTTTAAATTCGGAGATAATATTTCAACTGACCATATAGCACCGGGGCGTTTGTTTCATTTGCGTTCGGACTTGCAGGAGTTTGCTAAGCACGTTTTGGAAGATGCTGATGAAAACTTTGCAAAAAATATGAAAAAAGGTGACTTTGTTGTTGCCGGACACAATTTTGGGCTTGGTTCTTCAAGGGAACATGCACCGCAGATTATTAAAATTGCAGGTGTTGGTGCGGTTATTGCAAAATCATTTGCAAGAATTTTTTATAGAAATGCAATAAATATTGGTCTTTTGGCTATAGAATGCGATACTGACGGAATAGATGCCGGAGATGAGTTAGAATTGGATATCAAAGCAGGTACGTTGAAAAATATCACTAAAGGCACTATTACAGCAATAGAACCGCTTCCTGATGTTATGATTAAACTTCTTAATGACGGCGGGTTAATCGAACACATCAAAAAACATGGTGATTTAACTCTGGAATAAAACACGAGCCAATGTCACCGGATAAGTCAAAGTTAAACAAGTCATTGCGAGCGCAGCGAAGCAATCCAGTACAAGTTTGACAATTGAATAAAATAGACTGCCGCGAAAATCAAAGATTTTCTCGCAGTGACAAAAATGTCATCCCGAACTTGGTTCGGGATCTTACCCAAAATCAAGTATAACGCCAAGTTGGTAAGATGCTGAAACAAGTTCAGCACGACAAATGATAACCGATGTCACCGATAAGTCAAAGTTAAACAAGTCGTTGCGAGCGCAGCGAAGCAATCCAGTATAAGTTTGATAATTGAATAAAATGGACTGCCGCGAAAATCAAAGATTTTCTCGCAGTGACAAAAATGTCATCCCGAACTTGGTTCGGGAGCTTACCAAAAATCAAGTAAAATACCAAGCCGGTAAGATGCTGAAACAAGTTCAGCATGACAAATGATAACCGATGTCACCCGATAAGTCAAAGTTAAAAAAAGGAGAAATTATGGATAATAAGAAAACAATTGTATGTCCGGCATGCGGAAAAGAAATGGAAAAAATATTTATACCGGAGCCAAATGTCAATGTGGATATTTGTCTGAACGGCTGCGGCGGAATGTTTTTTGATAATAGAGAATTGGACAAATTTGATGAACATGAAGAAAGCATTGCCCATATTTTGCATGTTATTAATAACAAAAAGTTCGAAGAAGTTGACAAGAGTGCAAAACGAATTTGTCCTGTCTGCGGCATTCCAATGGTAAAATTAGGTTCAAATACCGACGTTGAAATAGATTCTTGTAACATGTGCGGTGCTACTTTCTTAGACAATGGCGAATTGGAAAGACTGAGAGAATTAAATAATAAAGATAATAAAATGGTAGAAGAGTGTCTGGGGAAAATAGAAGCTTCAATGCCAAAAACATCACAAAAACGTTCAGTAGGGCGTATGGCATTTGAAAATCTTGTAACAAATTTTTTACTTAAATAAGAAAGAAAAAGGGCGGCGGATTTAAATCCGCCGCCCTTTTTCTTACATATACCTGAGATTAACGTATACAGAACTTATTATGAGCGAAATCGTTACAACAATTACCCCGTATTTCATAAATCTCATAAAGAACATCGGGTGTCCGTGTTTTGCAGAGGTTTCAGAAACAATAACGTTTGCTGCTGCACCTATCATTGTCATATTCCCGCCAAGACATGCGCCGAGTGATAAACACCACCAGAGCGGGTAAGTGTAATCAGCGCCCATTGTTTTTTCAATTTCAACGAGCATAGGCGACATTGTTGCGGTGTATGGAATATTATCAATGATACCTGAAATTATACCGGAAGCCCAGAGGATTAACATTGAAGCTGCTTCCTGGGAGCCTTGTGTAATTTTTAATATCCATTCGGCTAAAAGTCTTATACCGCCGGAAGCTTCAACGCCGCCGATTATTATAAATAAACCGACGAAGAAGAATATTGTATTCCATTCAACATCTCTGAGAATTTCAGTAGGTTTTTCAAATAACAATAAAACGCTGGCACCGAGCATTGCGGCAACGCAGGTTTCAATATGTGTTTTATCGTGCGTAACAAAACCGAGGATTACAAGACCTAAAACAATTAATGAGCGAATCATATGTGTTTTGTCTGTAATTGTTTTTGAATTATCAATATTTGCTGCTTCTTTCATTTTTTCAGGAGTAGTTTTAAGTTTTTTCCTGAAAAATATTGCCATGGTAAAAACAACTGTAAACAGAATAATTGCAACAACCAGCGTAAGATTATTTACAAAATCCATAAAAGAGAAGCCTGCAGCGCTTCCGATAATAATATTTGGCGGGTCACCGATAAGTGTTGCCGTTCCGCCGATGTTAGATGCAAAAACTTCTGTCAAAAGAAATGGTATCGGGTCGATATCCAACTTTTCCGCAATAGCGAATGTAATCGGCATAACAAGGATAACAGTAGTTACATTATCCAGAAAAGCACTTACCACGGCCGTAAAAATACCGAGTGCCATAAGGATAAAGACCGGATGGCCTTTTGTAAGTTTCAAAAGCTCGTTTGCCAGAAAACTAAAAATCCCGCTTTTTGTTGTAATATTAACGATAATCATCATTGCAACAAGCAGGAAGATTACGTTAAAATCAACATATTGTACAAAATAAATCGGGTTTAAAGTTCCCCCGTCCAGAACTCTGGTTTGGCTTACGAGTCCCAAAATAATGGTGATTGCAGCACCAAGTAATGCGATTGTGACTTTAGGGATTTTTTCTGTTGCGATAAAGATATACGCAATGATTAACAATCCCGCAGAAATCATCACATTATGTGCTGCGACAAAATTGTGAATAAATTCCATATCTTTTCTCTCCTTTTATCTTTCTCCTGCGGAGACTTACTTCACTAAAAAAGATTCCAACATTTATAAGAAAATTTTAACACAAAATAAAAAGAAAATCAGAATATAAAATATGTTTGACACAAATAAGAAAATATGTTAATATTTTTACAAAATTAAGGAGGAATGTATGAATAATATTTCAGAAACTTGCACAAATTTTAAAGATAAAAGCGGCACAAAGACTACAAAATTTTGGTTAATTGTATTAATTCTGCTTGTACTGTTGATTCCGATAGGTTTTTTGTTCGGAATAATTTCCGACAGGGAAGATTATAAAAGGGAAGCTGTATATACTGTAGCTTCTTCTTGGGGCAAGTATCAAGTTTTTGATGCTCCTTCAATGTATTTTGAACAAAAAGTTAAAGATAATGTTGAAAATAAATATTTACCGCTGCAGGATTATACGGTTGATGTCAGTTTGATAACGGAAGTCAGAAAAAAAGGGGTGTTTAAAGTTCCTGTATATACGGCAAATGTCGTTTTGAAAGGAAATTTTATTAATGAATACGGAAATTTAGCTGATAAACAGACAAAAATAAATTTCGGAGTGAGTGACTCGGCCGGATTTGTAGAAGAACCGCTGATAAAACTCAGTAACAATAAGCCGGTCAGAGTTCAAGATACACAATATGCTGTAAAATTAAAAACGTACGAAACCTCTATTCCGTTTGAAATATCATATAAAATCAGAGGGATAGATGAAGTATATACAACTCTTAGGGGACAGAGCAATAAGGTTAAGATTTCAGGTAATTGGAAGGACCCGAGTTTTGTCGGAAATTTCTTACCTTCAACAAGGGAAGTCGGTAACGAAAATTTCTCTGCGGAATGGTCTGTTCCTCAAATTGCTATATCAGGCATAAATGATGCAAGAGTGGGCGTTTCACTTTTAATGCCGGTCGATAATTATAGAATGGCAACAAGATGTCTAAAGTATGCTTTTCTATTTTTATCATTAACTTTTCTGAGTTATTTTATATATGAAATAGCAGCACAAAAAGCAAAGCGAATTCACCCTCTTCAATATTTAATGCTGGGCGGTGCAATGTTAATATTTTATCTTTTATTAGTATCCATGTCGGAATTTTTACCATTCGCGGCAGCATATGCAATTGCTGCACTGATGATTATTGCGCTTATCGGAACTTATACATTCTTTGTAATTACAAAGCGTCAAAATTTGACTTTTTCTGTAATTATCTCACTGCTTATGATATTGCTTTATACATTCTTATACATATTACTGTCGCTTCAAGACTTTGCGCTTTTGATAGGAAGTATAGGATTGTTTGTGATTATTGCGGGTATTATGTATGTGACAAGGAATGTTGATTGGTATAATGAAAATCAATAACGGTATAAAATGAGGCGGGCGTTCGATAAAATCGAACGCCCGCCTCATTTTAGTTTACATATGAAGAGCAAGGAGTTTGTATTTTTCTTGCATCTTACTTATTTTTCTTTCCAAATATTCAATTTCTTTTGTTCGGTTTAATCCTCTATAAATTTCTTTTGACTTTTTGTACATTTTTATTGCGTCTTGTGGTTTCCTTTTTTCAATCATTCCGGCCAGATCAGAATATGCGAATGCAAGTTGTACCTGCACACCTTCTTTAGGTGTCGGAGTTTTCAGGATACTGTCATAGTTTGCGGCATTTTCTTCGTAATTTTTAATAATTCGTTTACAGCAATCTTTCTTTTGTCCGAGTACATTCATTAGTGCTTTTCTGTCATTTGTTTCTTTGTAAAGTTTTTCTAAATCAATAAGACGTGCAAGCTCGTGCAATCCGTCATTTTTCTTGCGGCTATTTTCTATTGCAAGGTTTAAAAGTTCTTTTGCCATTTTAGGTTTATTAAAACTCATACACATTTTGCTTAATTCGTTTATCAATAAATCGCTAAGCCGCGTATTACCTTCTCTTTTGAGTTGCTCGGAAAGTTTAATTGTTTTGTCGCAAAAATTGTCAAGTTCATTTTTGCGCAAAAACATATCGCCGATTTCGTGAAAATCTTGCCTTGCACTTATAATATCAGCTCTTGATTTCAGGCAGCGTGCAGAAAATTTACTGTACACCCCCTGAACAAATTCGTCTTTTGTTCCCAGTTTCCCTAAAGTTACTAAAAGTTTCATATATATAAAAAGTCTTTTGCATTAAAAATTTTGATAAAATTTTAATATTTTTTTACAAGAATTAAGTCTTTAAATTTATATTTTTGCTTTATCATGTATAATTTATAAGAGAAACGGAGAAATGTAAATGAGCAAATATTTATTGGAAGTAGGCGTAGAAGAATTACCTTATAAATTTATACCGATGGCGATTGAGCAATTGGAAAGAGGATTTAAAACTTTTTTAGATGATAATAAAGTAACGTTTGACAAAATTAAAGTTATGGCAACGCCAAGACGTCTGGCAGTCATTGTAGACGGACTTGTGCAAGCCCAGCCGGATGTTGAAAAAGTTGTAAAAGGTCCTATTGCAAAAGTTGCGTTTGATGAAAATAACAAACTTACAAAAGCCGGTGAGGGTTTTGCTAACAAAAACGGAGTTGGTGCCGATGAACTTTATGTAGAAGATAATTACGTCTATGCAAAAATATTTATCAAAGGAAAGAGCACAAAAGATTTGCTTCGGGAAAATGTTCCTCTGATATTTTCCAAACTTCAGGGGCCTCACTTTATGAGATGGGGTAATAATGATGTAAAATTTTCGAGACCAATAAGATGGGTATTGTCAATTTTAGATAATGAAGAAGTTAAAATCAGAATCATTGATAAAGATTCTTCCAATATTACTAACGGACACAGATTTTCGAAACAAAATATTGTAATCAATAATCCTGATGAGTATGTGGATAAACTTAGAGATGCCTGCGTAATTGTTGATCAGGAGGAAAGAAAAGAGAAAATCTTAGAATTAACAAAAAAAGAAGCTGATAAGTTGAATGCGGTTACAAAGATTTCTGACGACTTATTGGAAGAAGTAACTTTTCTCTGCGAGTGGCCTGTTGCAGTTGTTTGCAGTTTTGACGAAGCTTTCCTTACGATTCCGCAGGAAGTTGCGGTTACAGTTATGGAAACTCATCAGAGATATTTTGCGCTCTACACTAAAGAGGATAAATTAATCAACAAATTTGTTACAATTACAAATTATACCGGAGATGAGTTTGAAAACATTAAAGCCGGAAACCTGAGGGTTATCAAGGCAAGATTGGACGATGCTGTATTCTTCTTTAATGAAGATACTAAAAAACCTCTTGAATCTTATGTGGAAAGCTTAAAGGGTATGACATTCCAGAAAGGCATGGGCTCGGTTTACGACAAAACTCAGAGAATTATTAAACTTTCCGAAAAAATTTCCTCAGAGCTCGGAGTAAATAAACCTTCAATCCAAAGAACGGCTGAACTTTGCAAAGCTGATTTGGCAACAAATCTTGTATTTGAATTCACGGAGCTTCAAGGATTTATCGGGGCGGATTATGCAAGAGTTTCCGGAGAGTCTGCAGATGTTGCGGAAGGTATTAAAGAACACTACTTCCCGCTCAATGCCGACAGTGAAACCGCAAAATCAATTGAGGGGCAGGTTGTAGGTATTGCAGATAAGATTGATACAATATGTGCGGTATTTGTATCCGGCAAAAAACCTACAGGTTCTTCTGATCCGCTGGGCGTAAGACGTGCAGCATTAGGTATAATTAAAACAATACTTGAACACAATCTTAAGCTTGATGTTTCAAAACTGATTGATGAAACTCTGGAGCTTCTTCCTATGAAGGCAGAAGTGAAAAAAGATGTGGAAGAGTTCTTTGTTCAGAGATTAATTATTTTCTTAAATAATGATTATTCTAAAAATATTCTTGAAGCATGCTCAACAAACAATCCTTGCAAAGATTTTTGCGATTATGTAAAAAGAGTTGAAGCAGTTTCTGCCGGCTTGGATGAAAAGCTTGTTGAAAACGCCAACAGAGTTCTCAGAATCCTGAAAGATGAAGCCGGAGAAGTTAAGCCGGAGTTCTTCATACTCGATGCTGAAAAAGAGTTATACAAAGCTGTTGAGAGTGTAAAATTCGGCGGTGATTACAAGGGTTATCTCAAGGAATTGACAGAAATTAACCCTGTTGTAACAAAATTCTTTGACGATGTTCTTGTTATGGACAAAGATGAAAAAATTAAAAATAACAGGCTTGCACTATTGAAGAGTTTGAAAAATAAGTATATAATACTAACAGATTTCTCAAA
>CALUVJ010000044.1 GCA_944324195.1 Candidatus Gastranaerophilales bacterium | reverse complement strand
TTCCGACACCCCGAATAATCCAAGGGGGTAAATGTTTTGGGCTGGCTGGTCCCTTCCCCTCGCCCCTTGTGGGAGAGCGGATTTTCGGTAGGGCGGAGCGTGCGGGAGCGGGAGTTCGGGAGGAACTCATTCCCGCAAGCGAGCCCGTAAGGTGTCGGGAAGCTGGGAACTTTCCGACACCCCGAATAATCCAAGACAGGGAAGAATTTCTTTGCGAGCAGTGCGAGCTTAGAAATTCGGGTGAGGGGTGACTGGATTGCTTCGCTCCGCTCGCAATGACATCAAGCTAGTTATTGTCAGGTAAAACCTGACCTACAATTCTAATCTATTTACCCCCGCTTCACCCTTCACTAATTATCACCCATCCCAACCTTCCCTCAAAAGGGAAGAAGCGAATTGTCGGTTCGGCATTCTTGCCCAACAACAACTCTTCTTGTGCCTTACTTTTCCGCAACAATTGCAACCCATTGATCTTGTGCCATTATTTCAATAACTCTTAGGTCGTGTTTTTGCACGGCATCAAGTACAATATCTTTTTTGTCATTCAAAATTCCGCTTAAAACTATTTTTCCGGAAGGTCTCATAATATTTTTTAAATCACCCATAATTTGTGCAAGAATATTATGTAGAATATTTGCGCAAACAAAATCATACTGACCGGTGAGTTTATCTGCAGTATTTAATTCAAAGAAACAATTTACGTTATTAATTTTTGCATTTTCTTTGCAAACATCAATTACGGTTTCATCATTGTCACAGCCGTAAGCGGATTTCGCGCCGAGTTTCATGGCACATATTGCAAGGATGCCGGAGCCTGTTCCGATATCCGCAGTATCTGCACCGGGCGGCATATATTTTTCAAGAGCTTTCATGCAAAGCTGGGTGGTCTGATGTGTGCCGGTACCGAAAGCGCAGCCCGGGTCAAGTATAATTGTAATTTCTTTTTCTTTTGGCGTATATTCAAGCCAGCTTGGAACAACTGCAATTTTATCCGAGACATGGGTTACAGTCCATTTTTCTTTCCATTTTTTAGACCAGTCTTGGTTTTCTTTTTCATCGAGAGTGATTTCCCAGCTGCCGAGTTCTTCATCCGTAAAACCACGTTCCTTTAAAAGTTCGCGTTCTGTCTTTAGAATTTCAACCGGATTGTTTTTCAGGTCTGTCAAAAATACTCTGAGCGTTCCTCTTGTAGTTGAAGTCATTTCTAAATCTTTATATGCTTCTTCCGCGAGCACAACACCTTCGCAATCAAAACTGGAAAAGCAGATATCTGATACAATATCTTCCATGTCAGGATTTATTGCAATTCTTAATTCATAATATTTATTCATCATACAATTTACTCTCAGCCGATAACCGGTGCAACAAAAGTTCTGGCTGCCAAATCTTTATCCAGCATTAAGAGGGCTTTTTTATCATCTCCTATAAGCCGTAGAGTTGCAAGAACACCGCCTACGTTTGCTTCTTCTTCTACCTGTTCTTTGATATACCAATCCAGAAGGTGCATTGCTGCTCTGTCACGAACTTCTTCAGCAACATCCATAACGTGATTAATTCTTAAAGTTACAAATTCTTCGTGACGTAATACGTGTTCAAAAACTTCAAGCGGAGTTTGGCCTTCTATTACCGGTTTTTCAATTGCACGCAAGTCAACTTTTCCGCCCCTGCTGTTTAAATAATCTATCATGCCGACTGCGTGGGCTCTTTCTTCCTGAACCTGCACATCAAACCAGTTTACAAACCCTTGAAGGTTTAGTTCCTGAAAATAAACTTTCATTGCATAGTATAAATATTCTGAATACAATTCTTTATTTATCTGATCATTAAATGCTTCTTGTAATTTTTCATTAATCATAATTAACCCCTTTCTTACTCTCGCGTATTTTAATCCTGCTATCTATTTTAATTTTAGCACCAATTTGATAAAATGATTACATGGTAAAATTTATAATAATTATATTTTTCATTCTTTTTATATGGTCATTTTTTATTGAACCAAATCTTCTTGTAATAAAGCATTATAAAATTGATACGCTAAAAGATGTAAAGATTGTTTTTGTAAGTGATTTTCATATTTCTAAATACGGCAAAAAACGACTTGAAAGGGTCGTGAATTTAATTAACAAACAGAATCCGGATTTTGTCTTATCAGGCGGAGATTTCATAAACGGCAAGGATGATGAGCATTCTCTCTCAATAGAGGAGCAGGTTTTAATTCTAAAAAAGATTAAAGCGCCTTTTATTACGGTTCTTGGTAATCATGATTTCTGGTATGATAAAGAAAGGGTTGTTCAGGCGCTTAAGGAGGGCGGTTTTATTGTATTGTCCAACTCTAATATAAACCTTAACGGAATATATCTGGCGGGAGTAGAAGATGTGCAAACCGGGAAACCTGATGTTGGGAAGGCTCTGGAAAATACCGGGGATGTAAAAATACTTTTATCTCACAGTCCTGATATTTATTACGATGTAAAAGAGCAGGTTAACTTAATTCTTGCCGGGCACACCCATGGCGGACAAGTAAGCTTTCCGTTTTTCGGAGCTCCGACAGTTCCTTCAAAATACGGTTCAAAATTTGCAAAGCGAATTATTAATGAAACGCAAAATACAATGATTATTACAAAAGGAGTCGGAACAAGTATTCTTCCCGTCAGATTTTGCGCGGTTCCTGAAATTGTTGTGATAAACTGATTTTTGGTGTAAAATGTCCTTATGAAAAACGTTTTAATCTGCGGTCTGGGAGCTGTCGGGCTTACTTATGCGGTAAAATGGAGTAGTTGTAAGGAGTTTTGTCAATTAAAGATTCTTGTTGACGAAGAAAGGTTGGCAAGATATTTGCGCACCAAACCTGTTTTTAATGGCGTAGAACGGGATTTTGACTATATTTTGCCTGATAATAATGATTTTAAAGCTGATTTAATAATAATTGCAACAAAGTTTCAAGGCTTGGAATCCGCGGTTTGCAGCATTAAAAATTTTGTATCACCTCATACCAGAATAATTTCTTTGTTAAACGGTATTTCTTCGGAAGAAATAATCTCCGCGCAATACCCGCAAGCAAGAGTTCTAAAATCATATTTTATAGGGCATAGCGCCGTGAGAAACGGAAACACGGTTACTCAGGACGGGGTCGGAGAAATTGTTTTGGAGTATGATTATGACACTGTTCAATTTTTAGAAAAATGCAAAATAAATTATTCTGTACCGAAAGATATTGATTATGCATTGTGGTTAAAATTTACAATGAATATTTTTTCAAATCAGGTTTCGGCAATTTTGAAAATGACTTTTGGTGAACTGAAGTATAATAAGGTTTTTAGGAGCACCGCAAAAAAAATTATTGCTGAAGTAAAAAATATTGCCGTAAAAAAAGGTGTTAAAAATCTTGAAAATTTGGAAGAGGATGCTTTCGCCGCATTGGACAGAATGTGTGATGACGGCAAAACTTCCATGTATCAGGACATTCTTGCTAAACGTAAAACCGAAGTTGATATGTTTGCGGGCGAGATTATTAAGCTGGGGAAGAAATACGGCATTCCTACTCCATATAATCAAGTGTTGTATGATTTAATCAAAATTGAGGAAGAAAATAATGAATATAGCATTCATTCCGGTCAGGGGCGGCAGTAAATCTATTCCTTTGAAAAACATAAAGATTTTAAACGGCAAACCTCTGGTATATTGGACGGCAAAAGCTGCAAATGACGCCTGCTGTATTGATGAGGTAGTAATTGCAACAGATAGCGATGATATTAAACGGGTTGTGAAATCTTTTAACCTGCCTAAAATAACAATATATGACAGAGAGACACAAAATGCGGCTGATACATCTTCAACTGAAAGTGTAATGCTTGAATATCTGTATAAAACAAACCTGCAGGAATCGGATTTATTTTTTCTGATACAAGCGACATCACCTATGCTTAAGGCATCAGATATTGACGGAATGTATGATGATTTTAACAAGAGCGGTGTTGATTCAATGTTTACTGGTGTAATTGAAAAGCAATTTCATTGGAGATTTGCAGATGATAATACTTTAGCTCCTGTAAATTATGATTATAATCATCGTCCGCGCAGGCAAGACTTCGAGGGACTTGTTGCCGAAAACGGCGCCTGTTATATAAATTCGGTAAAGAATATTTTAAAAAACAAATGCAGACTCTCGGGTAAAATAGGTTTTTATGAACTTCCTTCATATACCGCTTACGAAATTGATGAGGAAACAGATTGGATTATTGCGGAAGAATTAATGAAACGTTACGGGTTTAGTTAATTAAATCGAGGGCGCGGCTGAAAGCCGCGCCCTCGATTTCGTTATGAACCCGACGGTTCGGACGTTGTCGTTTTAAATTTAAACAAATTCTTAAATTCTTCGGCACTGTTTTTTAACTGTTCTTTTGTAGCGTTCCATTCTTCTTTGGAAGCTGAAACAGCGTCTTTTACCGTATTAACCGTATTTGTTAAATCTTCGTTTACAGAAGTTGTAATATCTTTAACCGTTTCGGAAACTGATTTTGTTTCGATAGCGCTTGTGTCAACATTTGTAAGCCATTTGAATGATTTAACCGAACTTGTACTTTCCAAACCGCCGTTAAACTGGACTTTAAAGTCCTGATAATTTGTGCTTCCGCTTGTAAGTGCAGGTATTGCATCCGTGTTTTCACCCTTAGGGTCGGCAGTCAGAGCATTTACGATTTTAGCGGTTGACGCGCCGAAATTCGGGATGTATGAAAGCAGTTTGTCTGCGGACAGCTGCCCTAAAGGCCCAAGTTTGGCAACGATTTGCGCGTCTAATCTGCCGAGAAGATTAACGTTAGTCGTGCCGTTTATCAGGTTGTATTTGCCTGAAATGTAATAAGCAAGCATTGTGCCGGAACTCTTTATCGGCTCAATTTTTGCCCAGCCGTCTTTGAAATTCAGGTTTCCGTCTATGCAGTCAAATTTTGCCGTGTCTGCAAGACTTGTGTTATTGACTAACGTCTGGGTAGTAGTTTTGAGAACGGAATTTGAAATGATGTTTCCGGCAAGGAGAAGCTGGTCTAATCTTCCGATTGAACCGAAGGCGCCGTTTTTGATATTAAATTTTAAATTTCCCGTGAGTGATTTCATCATCTCATTGTAGTCAGTGACAATAAGGGATAATTTAGTATTAAAACTTAATATTCCGGAAATCGCGTTTTTGATTCCGACTCCGCCTCTTACTGTCTTTTCGGCGTTCATATTTTCACCGCTCATCTCGACAACGGTTTTGGCGTTTGTAATATTGTATATAATATTTCCGTTAATTTTTCCGTCAAAAGCGTCGCCCTTAAGATTATTCAAATAGAAATTGTCACCTTTGAGCGAAAAATCACCCGTCAGATTTTGAGCTTCGATTCCGCCTGACGCAAATTTCTGAACGGCGGCGCTTCCTTTTAAAATATGTCCGTTGAGTTTGATATCGGTATTATTCATTACAACAGGGATTTCAGGAATTTCAAGCGACGGTATATTAATTGTACCGTTTAAGATTGGATTTATCATACTGTCTGTTATATGAATATTTCCGGTGAAAGTCATTTTTGACTTATCAAACATAGGAATAATAATTGTTGAGCTTTCTGTAGTTGCAAATGTGAGATTGAGAGTCTGTTTTGCAATATCTGCAACTCCGCCAAGAGTCGATTTAATATCCCCCGTTGTTGCAAAATTCAACTCAATTTTTTCCGTTATATAATTTTTGATTTTGCCAGAAACATTGAAGTTAATTTTTTCAACGGCAACGGGAGTCTGTGCTATATCGATTTCATTTTCTTTAATTGCTGCATTAATCTGTGGTACGGAAATTTTTGCACAAGGATTATCAATCAGGATATTTGAACTCTTTGCCGTACCTGAAAAAGTCTTTCCGTCGGTTGTAATTCCGACCGTGGTTGTAGGAAGTTTCAAGGTTGTGTTTGACGGAATATTTTTAATATTAATATTGTTCAAGTCTACTTTCACTGCGGGATTAATTTTATCCAATCTTCCCGTAACATCCGCCTTCATTGAAATTAAACCCGAATTAACCTGATTTTCTTTCATTAAAGCCGCCTGACCGACTGCGACAAGAAGTCCTTTAAGACTCAAATCCTGAGCGGTTAAATGTAAATCACTTACTGCATCGCTCGTAATTGTTCCATATAATTTCAAAGGCTGGTTGAGAATTGAAAATCCTATGTTATTAATATTAATATTATTATTGTTCAGTTTTATATCCGCATTAATATTATCAACTCCGATTTTATATAGGCCGTAATATACATCCGCAGACGGAACTTTTAAATACCCGTTCGATTTTACGGTTTTTAAATCAGACTTGATGTTAAAATCCGCATCCAGACTTCCGTTAGCAGTCAATGTCTGCAGATCTTTTATATTAAAAATAACCGCAACATCTTTTACTATTTTTAAAATATTTGCAATCTCAACTTTGGATTTAAAATTCAAATCAATGTCGGGATTCTTTCCTGTCTTGATAATCCCGTCAATTTTAGAGACTTCATTTTTTGCCGTATAAATGTCGGATAAAATATCAATGCTGTTTTCTTTAAATTTTAATTTTACAAAACTCGGCGGTAAATTGATTATTGATAAATTTGTAACTTCTGCCCGGCCTTTTATACCTTCTTTTGCAATAGTCAAATCCGCATTGGCTTTAGCTGTCAAATTGTTGGCATAAATCCCCTTAAGAATCCCGATTATATCAACTCTTTCTATTTCTTCCTTCGGTTTTTCCTCTGCAGGAGCAGGATTGAAAACGAGTTCATTCAACTCCATATCCGGCATAATTTTATTTAAAACCTTTACATCATAACTAAATTGTTCGCGGCCTTTTAAAACCGCTTTACCGGAAGCTTTTACCCTGATACTTTTATTCAAAATAAAATCACTGATTTTTGTATTAAAACCGCTTACAGTGTATTTATCAGCCCCATCCGTAATTGTGAGCGTATAATTTTTTACTTCTATATCCGGAAGGTGATTTGATAATTTGAATCCAAACGGCAAACCGGTGATTGCAGCAGGCTCGCTCTCTGTATTTTCTTTCGTTTCTTCACTCTTCGGAAAATATTTTTCAATCTCAAAAATTCCGTCATCCATCACAAGCAAATCAGCTTCCGCATTATCAAGCTGAATCGCATCAACTTCAATTCTTCTTGCAAACAAAGGGAGTATAGACATCTTTACCCGAAATCCGCCCGCGCTTAAAATCTTTTTATTCTCCGGAGTCAAAAGCTCAAATTTTTCCGCTTTTAATCCTGCTGTTAATTTGGGAGTCGTAACAACTTTTACACCCTCCAGATTTGAGTCAAGACCGCTTGTTTCCTTAATAATATTTTTAATCTGCGGTATATAACCCTCTATTATCGGATTTAATATCAATGGTAATGACAAGAATGCCAGATATAAAAATACTATTACCGAAATAAGAACTATACCCAGTCTTTTCCAGAATTTAAGATTCATAAAACCCTCCATTTATTAAGAAATGTAAAATTGACTCAAATTACTATATTTGTTCTTATTATATCTTAAAATTTGAATCTTTGTATAACCACTCAGGTGAAATAAGGGTTTCGGCCCTATTTCCATGAAGATTTGTTGCGTTTTATAAAGTTTTGTAACAGAGTCGTGATAAAACACTAAAGATTTCCGAAAACAGACCGTAAACACCCCTATAGGAAATAAGTTGATTAGGAGCTTTAACTGTGAAAAAAGTAGTATTAGTGTTTTTGGCATTTTTGTTTTTAAGTATTAACCAACAAGTATTTGCATACAGAATTCAAACATTCTCATCAGACGCAAAAATCATCGCAGCAATGAAGGTTCTTGAACAGGCCGGCGAACAGGATGTTTTTAGAAATCTTCAAAAATACGGAATGAGAATTAAGTTCGATGATCTTTCAATGGTTATGAACGGGAAAAATGCTTTTGCAGTAAGTACATATAATAATTTCGGAACAAGAGTTATTCTGATTAACTCTGCTTATAAGAACGCTCCGGCAGAACAAATAGCTTGTCTTATTGCTCACGAAAGCTACCATACCGGCTACAGTGCAGACTTGGAAGAAGAAACACTTGCTACACAAAAAGAAGCTTCTTGTTGGACAAGATTAAAAGTTGCTTCAAAAACTTACCCTGACAGTAAACTTACCAGAAGATTGGATAAATTGAGCGGTTTGTATTTGGCTTCTTCCGCTAATAACAATCTCGTTGAACAAAAAATTGCAAGTAACGGATTTTACAGAAATCAATTGGGGTTGAATTAATGTTTTAAATACAGATGGCGGAGCGCCGCAGGCGCTCCGCCATCTGTATTTATTCACGATTTATCAAATCAGATACTATTCTTGATGCCATAAAAATTCCCGCACACGAAGCGACAAAAGGTGTGGAGGAAGGTATAACTTTATTATACTGAATTTCTTCTCCGCTGCCTGTTATTATATTTTCGATTTCGGAAATCTTTTCTTGTACAAAAGGCTTTTCATCACTGGCTACTACAGTTATACCGGAGGTTATACCTTGTTTTTTCAATTGATATAAAATATTTGATACAAAAGGTGCTTTTTTGTCGTGAATTTCTGAAATGTCTGAGATATACAACATTTCCGGATTCATACGATTTCCTGCGCCCATTGAGGATATGACAGGTATATTGTTTTTTAAACAGTTTACAAGCAGGTTAATTTTTGAACGCATTGTATCTATTGCATCTGCTGCATAATCTATTCCTTCAAAATCAAAAATCTCCTGATAAAAATCATTAACAAGGTTTAACTTGATATCAGGATTTATGTCTTTTAATCTTGCGGCAAAAAGTTCAGTTTTAAAATTTCCGACAGTGGAATTAAGGGCTATGATTTGGCGATTTATATTTGTTTTAGAAACTCTGTCAAAGTCAACAAGAGTTAATTTCCCAAGTCCGCTTCTTGCAAGAGCTTCCGCACAATAGCCGCCTACTCCGCCCAGACCGAACACAACAACGTGAGATGATAAAAGCTTATTCTGCGCTTTATCACCCCAATATAAGATATTTCTTGCAAATTTTTCACACATTTATTTAATAATGCCGAAGCCGAGAAGAAAAACACAAACAACAAAAACTGCTGCAACAATTCCCGTTAGTTTGTTTAATCCTTTCTCAGCACTTTTCTGTGATGAAAACATTTGAGCGGCATTTCCTATTCCTGCGATGCCGTCTCCTTTTGGTGAATGCATTAGTATCAAAACCATTAATAATAATGCTGATATGACTTGTATTGTCCAAACAAATATTAACATGTATTCTCCTTTTTTTCTTTTTTAACTTTGACTTATCGGGTGATATGGGTTACTATTCCGCGCCTGTGTTTACTTTTCCAATCACCCTCGAATGACTTGGTTACTGGCCGGCTGCCTTTGACTTATCGGGTGACTTTATTCCGCTCTTTCCCCTCGCCCCTTGTGGGAGAGGGGGTAGGGGTGAGGGGTTAATATTTACCCCTGTCACTGCGAGAAAATCTTTGATTTTCGTGGCAGTCCATTTTTATTTAATTGTCAAATTTGTTCTGGATTGCTTCGTCGCTTGCGCTCCTCGCAATGACGTTGAACCAGTTATGGTCAGGTAAAACCTGACCTACAATTCTA
Source organism: Candidatus Gastranaerophilales bacterium (assembly GCA_944324195.1). Taxonomy (GTDB): domain Bacteria; phylum Cyanobacteriota; class Vampirovibrionia; order Gastranaerophilales; family Gastranaerophilaceae; genus CAG-196. The sequence goes on along the minus strand of CALUVJ010000044.1, from coordinate 5,322 downwards.
TTCACTATTCACTACTCACTATTCACTAGTCCAATCCATTTACCCCCGCAATGACGTTTTTTACTTTGACTTATCGGGTGACATTGGTTGTCATTTGTCATTCTGAACTTGTTTCAGCATCTTACCGGCTTGGTGTTATACTTGTTTTTTGGTAAGATCCCGAAACGAGTTCGGGATGACTTTTTCGCTGTCACTGCGAGAAAATCTTTGATTTTCGTGGCAGTCCATTTTTATTTAATTGTCAAATTTGTTCTGGATTGCTTCGTCGCTTGCGCTCCTCGCAATGACGTTGAACCAGTTATGGTCAGGTAAAACCTGACCTACAATTCTATTCACTACTCACTATTCACTAGTCCAATCCATTTACCCTCGCAATGACGTTTTTTACTTTGATTTATCGGGTGACATTGGTGATTATTCCACGTCTATTTTTAATTTTCTGGTCCCCCTCTGCTGACTTTGATACTAGCTGGCTGCACCGGGTGTTTTTTGTTTTTATTTCACTTCACACCTTACCCTTCACCCTTCACGCATTTATTTACCCCCGCCTTTTTTGATAAAGTGGGCGCGCTTTGAGTTTAGTTTTATATTGTCAAAAGTGTACAATCTTGCCGGACGTTTTGAAGAAGATTTTGAGAACTCATTAAGCTCGCGCAATCCGTCTGTTGTAATAACTTTTTTACGGAAATTACGTTTATCAAGCTTTTTCTCCATAATCATTTCATAAGCTTTTTGCATTTCAGTCAAGGTGAATTTTTCATTCAAAAGCTGGTATGCAACCGGACACATTTCCAAACGTTCCCGTGTACGTTTGAGTGAATATTCAATAATTTCTTTGTGGTCAAATGCAAGCGGCGGAAGGGATGAAACCTTATGCCAAGCAAGCTCCGGAGTCGTTACTACATTAAAGTCCTCGGCTCTTATGAGTGCAAAATATGCACAAGTTATAACTCTTGATACCGGATGTCTCAGCGGGTCGCCAAAAGTATATAACTGTTCTAAATAAATATTATCAACATTTGTCTTTTCTTTCAGAACCCGCATTGCTGCTTCATCAAGGTTCTCTGACATTCTTACATAACCGCCGGGAATTGCCCATTTATCTTTGAACGGTTCATTGTTACGCTTAACCAGCAAAACCTGGAGGGCATCATCCTTTATTGTTAAAATTACAATATCGACAGTAATCTCGTGAGTTTTAATTTCGTTGAACATTTCCACCTCGGGTTTTTATAAAATTGTATAATAAATAATAAAAAAATGTAACAGGATAACAGTTGAATAAGTGTAATTTGTTACATTTTTTTGTATTTATGGTGATAGTATTCAATCAAACCTATATGAGCAGCAGTTAAAAACGCCGTAATATATGCAAGAGGTTTATGCTGCTTTCTGAATGTTTTGTTTCTGCTGATACCGCTCCACACGGAAGCTCCAAGGCCGACAGTTGCGGCATATCCGGTTGTTTTTGGCGTGATAATTGAGTTTTTCTTGACAGAATCAACTTTCATAATCCGAAAATAGCATAAAATAATTAAAAGAGCAATATTCTATAAGGTATAAACCGTTCGCTCCGGCGTTGTTTAGGATTCCGTTTGATATAACTCTTCAGGACACTGCGTGCTTTTAAATATTTTTTGTCTTTTATATACAAGTTTGCAAGACGTATTACATAATCCTCATTGTCCGGAGAATTTTGTATCAAATACCTATATTCTTTTTCCGCAAGACTTTTGTCCTGCGGCAGTAAAACTTCCGCTTTTAGGAAATGTAATTCTTCGCAATCTTTAATTTTTGAAGCGTTTTCTAAGTATTCAAGAGCCATTGATGTATTGCCTATATAATGATATGCAACCGCAAGATTGTAATAAACTATATAGCGCATCTCATCAGTGTCAGATAAATTTAAGGCTTTTTCCAAGCTTCGTATTGCTTCGGAATAACGTTCTTCCGCAACTAAACTTTCTGCTAAATCAATATATCCGCTTGGCAGTGTCGGCGCGTGATATATGTAATTTTTAGCTTCTTTAAATTTTGAACGGTTAACCTCCTCGTCATCGCCCAAAATTAAATATGAAATATATTCTCCTTCTTGTTCTATTTCGTTAGTTATGTCGGGTTTTATTTTATATAAAAGTTTGAGTGTGTTTATATCGGCTTCACTGAGTGATGCGCGTGAATCGTTTATCAAAGTGTTATTGTCTTTTGCCAGATACATAATATTATCAGGGTTAAAACTGTGCCCCATAAAACCTAATGCATGGAAAATTTCATGCAATGCCGTATTATAAATTTGATTTGATGTGAATTTACTGCCTTCAGGATTTTGGATGAAAAAATTTATATCCATTCTCTCCAAAGTTAAATTTGATACAATCGGAACTGTATATGCAACGACATATTTTCGTCCGTATTCCATTTTTCTGTTTTGATTGTTTTGGAAATTTATCACTATATCGGCTTCGTCAGACACTCTTGTAAATAAAACAACACCGGCTTTTTCCCAGGCGGAGAATGCATTGTTAATTTCTTCTATATAATTTTCGGGAACTCCGGAGGTGTTTTTGTAGGAGTAAGTTATGGGAAAATGTCCCCAACGAATAATCTTATGATTATACGGACATTGTTTTATATAATTTTCCGGATATTTCTTATAAATTTCACGTTTTAAATCTTCCAAAAAAGTTTTTGCTTTTATGGAAGCACTGTCCTGAATGTTATCGCCGGCAAGGCGTGCCAGTTTTTCCTGTGATTCTATTGTCAAAGGAGAATTTATTATTGAGTTAACATAAGTATTTCTGATGACAGTATCTTTGTTACCGTGTAAGAAAGATTTTTCATAAAATGTTTGAGCTTTTGAAATCTCGTTGTGTTTGTAATACCAGCTTCCGATTTGTGCATAAACTTTGTCCGGCCGATTATAAAAATATAGAGCACCCAAAAAGAAAAGCAAAAGCAAAGAATACATAATTATACTTTGAATTCTTATTTTTGAATCTTTATATCTCGATTTCAATTTCTCTCCCTTTTGTTGTTTTTATCAAATTTTTGATAATAAATTCATAACGGCGATTTATATTTTAATCATTGTCTTTGACACCTTGATCAATATTCAGAGTTTTTACGAGTGTTCTTACGTCGCCTTTTAATTTAAAATATTCGGCAAATTTTGGTGTTGTTTTAATATTATAAGACCTTCCGTTTTTGTCTTTATGGCGCGAAATCAAACCTTTTTCCAGAAGTTCCTGGACATGCTCATATGCATTTGAACCCCTTAATTCCTTAAGCAAAGATTGGCGGATAGGTTCTTTAAGCGCAATAACTGTAAGTGTTTTGAGTACCGGCGGCTTAAGTTCTACCGGACAGAGTTTTTCAACAATATCAAGGTGTTCTTGTTTTACTTGTAATATATATCCGTTCTCGTCATCAATTTCAAGAGCACCGTCACGGGAAGCATAGTCCATAATGAGTTCCAACAAGGCTTCTTCTATTTTTTCCGGCTCTTCTTCAAGAATTTCTGCTATATCTTTTATTTGAAGCACGCGGGCCGTAACGAATAAAACGGCTTCAATTCTGGATTTTAACTGTTCCATCACACGCTGACCTCGTTTTCATCAACTATAACATTCCGTGCATTATCAATAAAACTGTCAAGCTCTTCTTCTTCCGAGACGGACGGAGAACCGGCCGGCTCCCTTTTTACAACATACAAGTCCGAATAAAATTCATCTTGTTCCAAATCATAATCACTTTCGGCAGTTAAAAATAAAAGTGAAATATAAGCGCTGATTTTATCCATTCCAAGAAGTGTAAGTTCATTCAATTCGATTTTATCCTGTCGGCTTAAAATCTCAGAGAGGTTAGCTTTCAGTCTTTGGACTCCGTTTTCAATATATTCATCATGCGCAAGGTTAATAATGTCATCCGGCGAAAGCCTTGCGTAATTCTGAACACGTCTTTTTGCACGCTCATGGGCGTTTTTCAAAGATTGTTTTTTATCAAGCATTTCATAAAATTCCAATTGCCTGATTAAATCACGCAAAGTTACAACACGATTGTGATTAAGCCTTACGCTGGTTCTTCTCTGCAAAACTTCGTCAATTGAGATTATATTGTTAGTCGGGATGTATTCATCTTCTTCGCCATAATCCGGCGGCATATCGTCATCATAGCTTAAATCTTCATCATGCTGAGGTTCAAAGTCAAGAACATCAAGCCCTTCAAGAATATTTGATTTGAGTTTCAGAAGAATTGCGGCAAATAAAAGCGTCCTTCCCGTAAGTCTGAGATTTTGTGCTTTAGACTGAAAAAGGTGCATTAAATACTTGTCTGTAACTTCTACGATATCAACATTCCACGGGTCGATTTTTCCTTGTTTCGCCATATTAACAAGAATTTCTATTCCGTCGACTTCTGCTTCCTGAACGTATTCGATTTCCTTCTCCTTTAGGAGATGGTTAGTATGAGGTGTCAACCCGATAGTGCTTTTGCTGATATTGTCTATATTATTTACTGCCATATCTCCGTTACTCCCCTTCTTTTGCAAGAAGGTGTGAGAAAATACCTTTTCCCGTTATTATTTTAATTTATATTATATTATTTTGTATCCTCTGTTTTCATGAATATTGCTAATTTTTAACAAACCTGTTTGTTGCTGTTTTGTTTTTATATTGGTAAAGTCTTTTTGCACTCTGCGCTGGTTTGATGTCACATTTTGTGACTTCAAGCTTTTGTACTCTTCCGGCGTACGCCGGATTGTGCAAACTCCTCCCGTCAGGTTTTATATTAAAGTTAGTACTATTAACCGGATTTTTAACCCATATCCCGCTATTTAACTTTTTTATTATAACAAAGTGTAAATACAAAAATAAACAGTTTTTTGTGTCTATATGTAAATTTTTGTAACAATCTGCTTCACCCCTCACCCTGGCCCTCTCCCCAAATGGGCGAGGGGAAAAATTTATGCGTCATTGCGAGCGCAGCGAAGCAATCCAGTGTCCCCTCTCCCGAATTTCTAAGCTCGCACTGCTCGCCAAGAAATTCTTCCCTCTCCCACAAGGGGAGAGGGGGAAGGATGGACCAACCCAATCCACTTATCCCCTTAGTCACTATTTAAGTTATTGTCAGGCAAAGCCTGACCGACAAACTTTGCCGCTGGCTTGCTGCGTCGGGCGTTTTTAACTTTCTTTGTCACTGCGAGAAAATCTTTGATTTTCGTGGCAGTCTACTGGATTGCTTCGTCGCTTTCGCTCCTCGCAATTGTACATGTCAAGCAATTAGTTACATTTATTCAAAAATTCCAGCGGTGTTAATCCTTTAATA
>CALUVJ010000043.1 GCA_944324195.1 Candidatus Gastranaerophilales bacterium | reverse complement strand
ATTAAAGGATTAACACCGCTGGAATTTTTGAATAAATGTAACTAATTGCTTGACATGTACAGCAATGACGTTGAACCAGTTATGGTCAGGTAAAACCTGACCTACAATTCTATTCACTATTCACTAGTTCAATCCATTTACCCCCGCAATGACATTAAGTCACTTTTAAAGTTATTGTTGGGCAAGAATGCCCAACCTACAAATTACTTTAATCTCTATTCACTATTCACTATTCACTACCCCAATCCATTTACCCCCTTTAACCTCTATTCACTACTCACTAATCACTAATCACTAGCCCAATCCATTTACCCCCGCTTCACCCTTCACGCTTCACGAATTAACCATCCGCCGGAACTTTATTTTTCTTCAACATTTCCATCAAAGGTTCAAGGAATTTTTCTTCGTCCTCAAATTGGTTCTTTAAAGAATAAAACGCAATTTCAACAAGCTCTTTACATATTCCTGAAATCGGGAATTTTCTAAGCTTAGAATTTATTGCATATCTTGCAACATTGTATCGTAATTCATTAATTTCATTGTAAGAGTATTTTGCCAGCATACTGTCTGCTTCATCAAGCGCAGACGAATTATACATAATTCCTTTATATAAAGCCGGTATTGAATACTCCAGCCCGTCTCCCACACAGTCGTGATTTCTTATTTCGATAAAATTTCTGAGTCTGACTTCAGGGAAATAAAGATTTGAATGCAGCTGCCAATCCCCAATTTCAGCTTCAAACCCTTCAAACCCTTTGTTCATAAACTGTCTGAAAGTCAATCTACCGTTTACATTTAGGATTTTATTGTCTCTGTTTATAAAAATCATCGGCGTATCAAGAAGGAGTTCTACATAGTCTCTAAAACTCATTCCGTCATTAAACTTTGTGGCAAATCCGCAGCGCTCATTATCAGTATTCAGCCAGGCAAGAGCTCTGAAAGATTTATACCCCGTATCAACACCTCCGCGATATCGGGAATTGGCAAACATCGCTGTTGCAAACGGCATAATAAGATTCGCTATTCTGAATTTTCTCATAGCATCCTCTTCGGATTTATAATCAATTCCGACCTGAATACCGGCGGTTTCACGCATCATAACATCTGATAGAATTCCCCACAGATAATTTGCCATAAGATGATACCGGCGTTTAGGCAAAAGTTTTATATTTTTATATGTAGTAGTCGGAGAAATCCCTTTATTGATAAGTTTGATACCAAATTTATCCAAAATAGGCAGCATTTCTTTATCAATTTCTTCAACACGCTTTTTCAAATCCCTGATAAATTCTTGCGGTTCAATGCTTAATTCTACCTGACATCCGGGCTCCAGAGTAATTGTATCGTGAAGTTTTTTTAACCCTATTATATGAATATCGTCTAAAATGTAGTCCCAGTTATCATTTTTTGCAAATTCTCTTATAAATTCACAAATTCCGTAATCACCGCCATATGGCGCAACCTGGTTTGTAACTTTTACAATCGGAATACGCTCGTATTCCATACCTACTTTTTGAGTTGTTTTACACCCAAGTATAAATTCATCTAAAAGCTGATTGTACTCTAAACGTTCTTCCGATTTTGTTTTACAATAACTCACGATATTCTCCTTTCCCTATTATATCTTAAACAAGACTATATAATTTTAGTGGAGATTATAAGTTTTAACATTTCCCTGTTTGTACTATTATAAATACCATGATGGATTATTTTGAACGTGCAAAATACTTTAGAACAAAGAAAAGATTAGGGCAGAATTTTTTAATTAACCCTGATGTAATTTCTGACATTGTTGGGTTTGCGGACATAAAAAAAGATGATATTGTTCTGGAAATCGGGCCGGGCGTCGGGTTTGTGACTGAACAGTTAGTAAAGCATGCCGGAAAAGTTATAGCGGTTGAGCTTGATGAAGAAGCGATAAAAGAGCTGCAAAAGCTTGAATGTGATAATCTTGAAATTATCCATAATGATATTTTAAAAACCAATCTTGCCGATTTATCCGACAGAAAAATAAAAGTCGTTGCAAATATTCCATATTATATAACTTCTCCGATTATTGCACATCTTCTGGGAGAGATTGATGATTTGGAGAATGCAAACAGAAATAAGATTGTTGATATAATTCTTATGGTGCAAGAAGAAGTTGCAAGAAGAATTGTAGCAACAGAAGAAAGTCCGGCAAAACAATACGGTCTGCTTTCAATTCTTTCGCAATTCTGGGCGGATTGTTCGATTTTGAGATTAGTGGGCAGAAAATCCTTTTATCCCGCTCCTAAAGTTAATTCTGCACTTGTAAGTTTAAAAGTCCGCCGGGAGCCTTTATTAAAACTCAAAGATTACAAGCATTTCAGAAAAACAATAAAAGCAGCTTTTTCTCAAAGACGCAAAACCTTAAAAAATTGCCTGACAGGTGCAGGATTTGACAGAGAAAAAGTTACAAAAGTCATTCAGGAAATGGGGCTTGATGAAAACATCAGGGGCGAAAAGCTTTCGATTGCACAGCTCGGAGAAATTTCAGAAAAACTAATTAACTAGCCGCTCCCTCACACTAACCCTATCCCGCAGGGCGAGGGAAAAAATCCGGAGAAACTATTAAAATGCCAAGATATATAGCAATTACAGACATACACGGAGAACTCGGAAAACTCGAAAGTGTTCTCTCCAAAACAGATACAAGGCCGGACGATGTATTTGTTTTTATGGGCGATTACATCGACCGCGGCCCGAACTCAAGAGGTGTGGTTGACAGAATTATTGAGCAGAGCAATACAAACAAATGTATTTATCTGATAGGTTCGCACGAGTACGCTCTTTTGCATTCTGATGAAGATTATTACAGATATTTGTTTGATAATTACGGCGGCCCTGCAACAGTCAGAAGTTACGGAAGTTTTGAAAATATTTTCAGAATTCACGGAGACTTTTTTAAAAGTCTTAAATTTTACTATTTAACAGATAAATACCTTTTTGTCCATGCCGGAATTAATCCGGATTATTCCCTGGAAAATCAGCAGGAAGAAGATTTGGTATATATACGCGGGAAATTTATTTATTCAAAGCACAAACTCCCGCAAAAAATTATTTTCGGGCATACGGAATTTGATAAACCTTATATTGATGATGATAAAATATGCATTGACCTTGGCTGCGGAAAATATCCGAATGCGCACCTGTGCGCCCTAATCCTGAACCCTGACGGCAGTGAAGAATTTGTATATTCGGACTAAATTTATCTGAAAAATTCTTTATTCATTTTATCCGTTATTCTTTTGTAATTTTTATCAACATCAATCGGTTTAGATTTTTCTATCGCTTCCAAAAAAACTTTATTATCAATTTCGGAAGCGGTATCAATTCGCGCCGGAACAATCAAACCTGTTTTCAAAAAATACTCGCTGCTTGTCTTTGATGACAAATATTGAATAAATCTTTCCGCTTCCTGCTTGTGTTTTGAATCCTTTGAAAGCGCCCAGCCCGAACAGTCAAGCGGCACTATTCCCGGAAAAGTTATCACATCCCAATCGAAATAGGCTTCATTACTTATTTTAGGATACATCCATCTGCCGGAAAGATAAAGGCCGATTTTGCCGCCCAAAAACATTTGTGCAAGCGTTGAACTGCCCACGTCAGAAGGGCGCGGAGCGTATTTTCCTTCCATATTTTTATAGAAATTTAAAGATTTTTCCGGATGATAGATACTTTCCCCCATCGTCATTACATAAGGAAACATAAAATAAACATCACGTTCAAAACTTATACCGAATTTTTTGCTGTCTTTAAGTATATCTTCAAGCTCGGCAAGTGAATGCGGAGTTTTATTTATCATGCTCTTATTCCGGTAAAATACCAAATTAGAAATATCCCTGGGAATTGCGTATAATTTGCCCTCATAACTCAAAGCCTGCAAGCTCTGAGGATAATAACTTTCTTTTTCCGCCAAATCCGTTAAATCTTCAAGCTTTGAGACATAAACGGGCAAATACAAATTATTTATGAACACCACATCAGGAGCTTGCGAAGATGCAAATAAAAGGTGGAGCTTTTGAAAATAATTTTGCGGTATATGAATAAAATTAATTTTTATATCAGGATTTTCTCTTTCAAACTCTGATATAATCCGGTTTAATATTTTTACCTCAGTAACAGACCCCCAGGAAGAAAAAGTGATTTCTGTCGTTTCGTGTTTATCACATCCGCATAAAATAAACGAAATCATAAACAGAATCAAAATTTTTTTTAACATAAATCCATTACAAATTCCATATCATTTTGTTTTACATTTAATATAAACTTATGGATACCTATCCTTATAATATAACGCATAGTACCGTCCTCAAGTCTCTCACTTATTCTGGATTGCAATTTTTCGGTATCAAGTTTTTCATAATATTTAATTTTAAACACGTTATCACCGGCAAAACCGAGAATACAATATCCGTTTCCGTTTTTAGCCAGATAACATCCCATTTTGTCCGTAAAATAAGATGCATTAACTATTTCAAATCTCTCGCCGTCAAGCAGACAAAATTCCGGTATAGGTTTTTGCAATTCAGGCTTTGTTTTATTAGGTGTCAAACTGGTTTGCTTAGCAGCCATTTTGGCTTTTCTTTGATTTTCAAGAGTTTTTATTTTGCTCAAAAGCTTATCCGCTTCCGAATCACTGTTTCCGGTATTTGAAACCTTTTTCGGCACAGGTGCGGGCTTTGCTTGCGGTTCTTTTGGCACACCGCCGGAAACCTGAATTGTATTATTAACTGTACTGTTTGATTCCGGCTCTAATGTTTGCTCCTGAGCGTTATGCTGTTTAATGTCTTTGTCTAAGTCAACATACTTTCCGTCATATAATGTCTCAAAGTCATTCTTATCAGTTTCTTTTATCTCAGGTAAATCTTCTTCTTCATCATCATTAATAATTTCAAAATTATCGCCAAATTGGTTAAACTCTTCCTGCATATCAGATACAGTAGGCAGATCATTCAAAATTTCAAATTGGCGTGTACCGTCATCAAAAGGTTTAAAAGTAACATTTGTTATATTTCTAAGCAAAGCTTCTTCATCAACTTCAACCGGCTCAGGTTCAGGAGTTTCATATTTTTCCGGGTGTTTGAGCATATCTTCCAAATCCGGAAGCTCGTTTGCAATAGACATTTTTTGAACTTCATAACTGGTATCAACATACTGAATATCATCAGACGGTCTTACCTTATAAGCTTCTTCATTATTGATTTCTTTTGACAGGTCAGGCAATTCCATGTTTAATTTTAATGTACTTACATCATAGCCTTCACTAAAGTAAACAACTTGCGGTTTAACTTCGGATTCAATTCTTCTGCCGCCTTGTTTTTTCAATGCTTCTGACAAATCCGGAAGCATGTCTTTTACATTTAATGTCAATAACTCTGATGTTTTATGAGGTTTAGCTTTCTGTCTGGCTATCTCGTCCTGCATTTCCTGCATACGGCTCGGGTTTGTCCGTAAATCCGTTATAAAATCCTCATCAAGTTCTACATTTATTAATTTATACAAAGCATCTATATCTTCCCCCGTAAAAGATATATTTTGCTGGGTAATGTATGTTGTAACCATTTTTTCAAGAATTTCGAGCGGAGAAGGTTTTTTATTTTTCTCGGAAGATTCAAGAAATTCCGGAGCATGCCTTCTTGTATCATCGCTAATCTCAGAACCCATCAAAGTTCCGATTCTATCCACATCATCCTTTGAAAACTCTAAATTATCATCATTAATGCATTTATCGTATAATTCCCGGTCTATATCCTTTTTCTCTTCATTTTCTTCATCATCAGACTCATCTTCAAAATTAAAATCGCTTAAAAAATCTTCCAGAGCACTATTAACACTGTTTTCAGGGAAATAATCATTATTCGGCTGAACATTGCTGTGCTCTTTTAACAATTCGTCCAAGTCAACAACATTTGCAACTTCCTGTACGGTTTCTTCTTCCGGCTCCTCATGAATATCTTTTGGAGGAGGTGCACTGACAGGCATGGTTGCCGGTCTGGTATATTTTTTGTCTATATTATTAATTGTTGTATTTATTTTTTGCTTGGAAGATTTATTATCCTTTTTCTTCTTAGAATCATCACTAACATCATAATTTGCCTTTTCGCCCGTAATTTCAACAAGTTTGTCTTTTGCTTTAAGCATTAAAAAGATTGATGTTACGATAACAAATGCGACACCGAGAATAATATACAAAGCTTCAGTATGCTTGGACGGTTTTTCTTCTTCAGCCAAATCATCCATTGTTTTCATGTCTTTCAAAAGCTCGGAACCGCTGCCTATATTGGACCTGCGCGGAGATTTTGCTTCAAATTGTTTTAAGCTTTCATTAATATCAACAGGTGATACTTGATCTACTCCGCTCTGAGAGTGTATTGTGTTTGAACTATATCTTGAAGGTTCGCTTCCGGTATCTTCTTCCGCAGTTTGAGTGCTATAGTCATCTTCCATGCTTGAATCTTCAAGCAACGCCGGTGCAGTTTCTCTTGACGCAATATATCGTTCCGCACGAACACCAAGGTATATATTCGGCTCCGTATCGAAAGTCAATTTAGTATAACCGTTACTCTTGGTAGTATAAGGAATTGTTTCAACATTCATGTTGATAATACCGGGTCCGAGCGGTATATCCTGCGGAATCCGGCTGATTGTCTCAGGCAAAGTAACAACATAAGTAGTAGCACCCTGTCGTATCGGACTTATATTATTTGTCACCTCTCTGTCGGTCTGAAGCACTACAAGTACATGCCCGTTCTCAGACCCTTCGAACTTAAGTGACATTAAGCTATTCTTGTAATTTTCTTCGCCAAAAGCTCCGACTACTGTTATGACTGAAGCCAGAACTAATGCCAAGGTTCTCTTCTTAAATTGCTTCATATATAAGTATTCTATCACAATTCACTAAAACTACATATACATTATTTAAACTACATGTCCGTAACTATGATTCTCTTGTCCGATGTTATTTTTTCCACATTCAAAATTGTATATAACATACCGTTATATATTAATTCCTGAGAGAAATAACCCTCACTGTTCTCTGCAGTATCAGTTTCCATAAACTCAAATAATTCATTTATTTTATCAATAAGCAGCGCCAATTTTAATTCATTGCATTTTACAATAATAACCGGATTTTTTTCATTGTCTTTTGAATTTTTTAGATTCAAAAACTTCTTCAAATTTATAACAGTTATATAGTCTCCGCGCAGATTCATAATACCTTCTATAAAATCCGGAGTACCGGGAACATTTGTAATTGACGTATCTTTCAAAACTTCTTTTACATAGCTTAATTCTATACAATAAGAGTCATCGCTAAGATTGAAAGAAATATATTTATTTTTTGCATGCAATTCGCCGGAAGCCAGTTTTAAATTAGATTTATCCGCAATAGCAAGTGTGCGTTTTTTCATGATACTTTGTGCCGCTTCGTCCTGAGGAAATAAGGATAAAATGTCAATTTCGGTTGAAGAGGTATCATGTTCCTTCAAAAGATTTTCTATTGCATAAATATTTATAATAAAAATAGTTTCATTTTGATACTTGTATATTGATTCAATAATCATTTTGCGGTCAACAAAAGGGATAGCATCTACATAAGCCGAATCAAAAGGCAGTATTCCCAAAACCTTGTCAGTTATAATACCAAATATAACCTCATCCGTTTTTATAATCAGAAGTTCATTGTTAATACTGTATTTGGGAACTTCCATATTCAAATAAAACCGGATATCAATAATGTTTATGACAAAATTATTATATTTTAAAAGCCCTATGATATTATTCGGGAGTTTTTGCGGATAGTCCAGCTCCGGAAGTTTCATAATTTCAAGCACATTGTCAGTATTAACGGCATATTTATTTCCGCCAACACTAAAATAAAGATGTGTATTTTTTTTCTGTTCAATGTAATTATTGCTGCTCATGTAAAACAACCCTGTTTCTGCCGCTTTCTTTTGCTTTATATAAAGCATCATCGGCAGATTTTAACATTTCCGCAGGAGTATTGAATTCCTGATAATTCATTGTTAAACCGATACTAACCGTGACTTTAGATTTTACACCGTTGTATTCAAAGTCGTATTCTTCAACAGTTCGCCTCAATCTCTGCACCGGAATAATTGCGCCTTCAATATTCGTTTCAGGCATAATCATAACCATTTCTTCGCCGCCGTATCTGTATAAAAGGTCCGTTTTTCTAAATGCAGCCTTCATTAAGTCCGCTACCGTTTTCAAAACATAATCACCGTACTGATGTCCGTAAGTATCATTGACTTTTTTAAAGAAGTCAATATCAAGAATCGCAAGACTAAAATCGGACGGATGCCGCTTTGTTCTGTTATATTCCTGTTCCAAACTGATTTCAAACTGACGGCGGTTGTATAATCCGGTTAGTCCGTCAAGAACTGACATAAATTCTTTTTCAGTATATTGATATTTCATTTTAAATATTGCAATAAGTTCGCTTATCATAATATCAAAATACCTGAATGAAGCATAATCCATATCCTGACGAGTATAGAAACAAATGCCGCCGATAAGTTTTCTATCAAAAACAAGAGGAATAATAATTTTAGAAGTCAAATCGGTAAATTGATAATCAAGCTCTTTGCCTAAAAGTATTCTGACTACTTCAAACTTTGTATTCTTCAGATTTCTGTACTCTTCCATTTTTCTGAAAAAGTCATACTGAATATCTGACAATAAGCTTTTATTCAAATTTCTTCCGAGAGTATCAATATACAATATGTTTTCTGCAAAATCGTCCGGAGATGCAAAAAATATTCCGGCAACAGAGTATTCAACAAATGAACTCAAAAGAGAAAATAATTTTTCAACCAAAACTCTTTCATAGTTCATAAAATCGCTCAGGTTTCTAAATTCGTTTGCAAAAACCGACTTTAAGAGCAAGTCGTTAAGAATAGTATTCAGTCTCACCTGAGCAGATTCCGGAGAAGATTTTGCCATCAAAGCTGCCTTATATTCATCCGTAAGCGGATATCGTCTCAATGTTGCTTTAATATTTCTGACAAGCTCGTTCATGTCAATGGATTTTGACAAAAACAGCTGTGCTCCGGCTTTTTTCCCCCAAAAACTGTCAATTTTTTTATCCAGTACAGTCAGCAAAATAACCGGAATTTTTTTGATTTCATCAACGTTTTTAATCATTCTGCAAAGCTGATAGCCGTCAATTACAGGCATCATAATATCCGACACAACCAGATCCGGAACGTATTCAAAAATCTTTTTATAAGCTTCACCGCCGTTTGTAGCCGTCTCAACGTCAAACCCGTTCTGTATAAGACCCTCTTTTAAAAACTTTAACTGTGTATCACTGTCTTCTACTAATAAAATCTTAGCTGCCATTTATTCGTATATTCCAATTTTATCTGTTTTAGTATAAAATAATTATATAATAAAATACATAAAAAAACTATAGGAGAGAAGAAGTGCTAGATGAATTCAAATTCGGATTAAAACAAAAGTTTAATATTAAATGCGCAATAGACATGGTTGTTTTCATTGCCGCATGCCTTTTGTTCTTGTTTTTTGCAAAAGTAAATAATGTTGCACCGTATGATACATTCGTATTTTTGACAATAATTATTGTACTTTATATTACGGTTCACATACTTTCTAAACAATGGATACTGCGCTCTATCCGGCAGACCGTATTTGTTCAGTCAAATTCTCTGACTGAAGCAACCGCTGAATTTATGGAAACAGTAGCTTCTCAAAAACATTTGTCGGAAAATCTGGCAAATTCCGCACGGGCACTCTCTTTATCTATCGAAAAATTGAAAACGTTATCTGAAGAATACTACACAACAACAAAGAATGCAGAAAAACAAGTCAGCCAATCAATTAATTTCTCGCAAAAAGAGCACGAATCTATATCTTCTAATGCTGATAAAATGCTTGTTTTAAGACAAAAAATTCAAATGATTGCAGAACTCATTCTTGAATTGTCCGAACATTCCCAGCAAATCGGCAGTACAATAAGCGTAGTTGATGATATAGCGGAACAAACCAACATGCTTGCGCTTAATGCTGCAGTTGAAGCTGCAAGAGCCGGAGAACACGGCAAGGGTTTTGCGGTAGTGGCAGGTGAAATCAGAAAACTGGCTGATGAATCCAAACAGGCAATTACAAAGATTTCTTCTTTAACAAATAATATTCAGTGCACAACAAATTCAACAGTAATGGCCACGGAAGAAGGCTCCAAAGAAATTGAATCAGTTGTAAAAGATATTAATATAGTATCGGCTAACTCTGAAACATTGCTTAATTTAATAAAAGAAATTCTTGAATCACTGGAACTTCTGACTCAAAATGCAAAAAAACAAAGCGATATTATTGAGCGCTTAAATGCTATAGATGAAGAAACTTCTGCCATAGCAGAAAATTTAACTCAGACCATGCTGACCAATTCCGAAAGAATTGCAAAATTAAATTCCATGTCTCAAGATTTTAAAAATTCTGCTATTGAAAATTAGTTAAAGAGGTCGGACGTTTGGATTTTTTGGGAAACGATAACAATAATAAGGAAATGTTTACTATCTTCCAGGCAGAGTCGGAAGAAATCCTTGAACGTCTGTTTAATAATATTTATGAAATAGAAAAAAATCCTTCTGACAAAGAGCTTGTCGCCGCAATATACCGTGATTTACACAGTATCAAGGGTGCAGTCAGAATGGTCGGCTTCAACAATATACAAAGCATTTTTCACAAAATGGAAGATATTTTTGATGCGGTTAATAACGACAGGTTTCAACTTGACAAAAATACTATCAATTTGCTCTCACACTCTCTTGAAGCTGCATCAAAGTATTTGCAGGAATCTGTTCGAAATAGTCGTGAAATAATTGACGAAAAGTTTACCGCTACTATTTCCAGTCTTGAATATATTTTAGATATTGAAATAAATGAGCAGTCTAACGAACCGTTTGACTTACAAAACGACATTATTTCTTCAATTGCGGAAATAGCTGAAGGAAATAATATACAATCAACAGTCGCAGAGCATCAGGAAGAAATCAATCAGGCTTTCAATAACTGTTTTGAAATTATTGACGGCATAGTCCCGGAAGAAGAAACACAGGATATTGTTATTTTGAAAGAAGAAGTTCAAAAAATCCATGGCTTCTTCATAGAATCTAATCTTTACGAAGTTAGAACTTCACTGGAAAATATTCTTGCAAAAATTGATTTTGTAATGAATGCAACAAATACATTTACAATCAGCGAAATACTTGAATTGAGAAATGAATTAAGCTCTGCCGCGGCAAAATTTACAACATCATGTATTGAAACAGAAGAAGCCGGTCTGACATTCTTTGAAGTCGCCGAAAAAATATCTATGCTGCAAGGAAGCAGTATTTATGCAAAAGAAATCGAAGAAGATATTTTGCAGCTCAAAGAGAAAGTTTACGACCAGAATATTCTTGAAATTATTAACATGATTCTTGAAATTCTTCACTTTATTACCGAAAATTCCGTTCAGCTTGAAGAGCAAATGACTCTTACACTTAAGAGTGCCATTGAATATTGCGCCTCCCCAAATGAGAGTGTTGACAATGATTTGATACTGCAGCAGCTTGAAATAATGAAACAGCTGCTTGAATTGAATTATAAGAAAGATACCGAATTAACCGAAATAAAAAATATTTCAACACAAACATCATCAGCAAATAAAGCTTCCTCCTCAACAGAAATTAAAACTCTTCACGTTAACGCACAAAAGTTGGATTTGCTTGTAAATCAGCTGGGTGAATTGATTATAACCAAGATTAAAACAGAAAAAAGATTGGAAAAAATTGATGCAATCAAAAATGCTAATGAAGCATGCCAGAAGGATTTATTAAAAACATCAAACTACTTAAGATACTATAACAGAAAATACCTGCAATCCAACAATACAGACCAGTATACGGGAGTTTTTGTCAAACAGGTATTTTCACTTTTGCTTGATTTAACCCAAAACGTATCAAGAACAATATACGACCTGAACTCTTTATACAGATCCTCAAAAGAGGATGACATGAAAATGCGTTTGATTATTGATGAAATGGAATCTATGGTAAAAAATATCCGTGTTTTGCCTATTTCTACAGTATTCAACTCATTTTCCAGAATGGTCAGAGATATTGCAAATGAAAAAGGTAAAGATATTGACTTTGAAATAGAAGGCAAAGATACGTGCGCCGACAAGAAAATTATTGAAGAAATTAAAACTCCGCTTATTCATATTTTAAGAAACGCAATTGACCACGGTATTGAAACCAAAGAGGAAAGAATCGCAAACGGAAAAAGCCCTGTCGGCCGTATTCTTCTGTCTGCAAAACAAGACGATAATAAAGTAATAATAGATGTTTTTGATGACGGGCATGGTTTTAATTTGGAAAAAATTAAAGACAGAGCCGTATCACGCGGATTTCTCACTCAGGAAGATATCGATTCCATGACGGATGAAGCAATTATGAATATTATCTTCTGGCCGGGCTTTACAACCGGAGATTCAATAACCAGTATTTCCGGCAGAGGAATAGGATTGGATGTTGTCAAAACAAAAATTTCCCAACTTAACGGAAAAGTCAAAGTCATATCTGAATTTGGTAAAGGAAGCTGCGTTCATATAGAAATCCCAGTAACTTTAACCACATTACGGGTATTTCTTGTACAAATTTCCGGACAAACTTTTGCAATTCCTATTCAGGTTATTACAACGTTTATACTCAAAAATCAAAATGAAATTAAGACAAATAACGGTGTCCGCTCTATTATGTACAATAATAACATAATACCGCTTTATTATTTATCGGACATTCTTGATTTAGAACCTACTCCTCGCGGAGAAAAGGAAACTATTTTGATAATTGAAGCGGACGATAAAACAATAGGCCTTGTAGTCGACAGATTGCTGGGAGATCAGGATATTTTGCAGAAAAAATTATCACCGCCTTTATACAAGGTAAAAAATATTTCCGGAATAACAAATTTGGCCTCCGGAGAATTATGTCTTATCCTTAACATGCAGGACATAATGCATTTTGATTTTAACAAAGCGGTTACATCGTCAAATAACCCTAAATTGTTACCATCAGACGCACTTTCATTTAAGCGGATACTTGTGGTAGATGATTCCATCACGACAAGAACCATGATAAAGAATATTCTTTTAAATATCGGTTACACCGTTGATGCCGTGCTGGACGCAGAAGAAGCAATGGTGAAATTAAAACTTAATCATTATGATTTAATTATCACAGACTTAACCATGCCAAAGATTGACGGATACGAATTTATAGAGCGTCTTAAGAATGATGAAATGTACACGGATATACCGATTATTGTTATGAGCTCCATGCCGGAAAAAACAGCTAAAAGTAAACTTAACCAAAAGCAGGTTGACTATTATATTTCAAAAGACAATTTCGACCAGACCGAACTTGCAAACCAAGTTAAGAAAATTCTCACCAAATATCATCATAGTTAAAATGGGGGGGGGGGAAATGTATTTTATTAGTGACTAAGTGATTAAGTGACTGAGTGACTAAGGGGGTAAATGAATTGGACTAGTGAATAGTGAGTAGTGAATAGTGAATAGAATTGTAGGTCAGGTTTTACCTGACAATAATTATTTCAACGTCATTGCGAGGAGCGAAAGCGACGAAGTGACTAAGTGATTAAGTGACTGAGTGACTAAGAGGAGTAAAAGAATTGTAGGTCAGGTTTTACCTGACCATAACTGGTTCAACGTCATTGCGAGGAGCGAATGCGACGAAGCAATCCAGTGCGAACTTGACAACTGAATAAAAATGGACTGCCGCGAAAATCAAAGATTTTCTCGCAGTGACCGGGGGAAAGTTAAAAATGTCATTGCGGGGGTAAATGGATTGGACTAGTGAATAGTGAGTAGTGAATAGTGAATAGAATTGTAGGTCAGGTTTTACCTGACAATAACATAAAAGCGCCCAACGCAACCAACCTGTAGCAAGGTCAGCAGAGGGTGACCGGGAAATGTAAAACAAACGTGGAATGACAATCTATGTCACCCGATAAGTCAAAGTTAAAAAAAGATTTTCTCGCAGTGACTGGAAACGTTAAAAAAATTCAAGAATTTTTTCAGCAATTAGCAAAGCTGAATTTTGATTTTGGCCGGTAATTAAATTCCCGTCAACCTCTACGTGTTCGGACCATGGTTTTTCAGTAACAAAATTACTGCCAAGTTCCCGCATTTTTGTCTCCAATAAAAACGGTACAAGCTCTTTTAATTTTACAATTCCTTCTTCTTCATCAGTAAAACAAGTTACTCGTTTTCCTTTTAAAATTGAATGCCCCTCCGGCGTTTTAGCATTAATTAAACCGGCAGGACCGTGACAAACCGCACTTACCAGCTTACCTTTATTATAAAAATCACTTACCAGATTTGCAGTTTCCTGACATTTGGCTAAATCAAACATCGGACCGTGCCCCCCCGGGAAATATACTCCGTCAAATTCTTCCGGATTTATATCTGATAACTTTTTTGTTTCGCGCAAAACTTTTATACACTCATCCCACTCTTCCGGATTTGAACAGGACATTGACTTTTCATCAACCGGCGATAGGCCGCCTTTTGGACTTGCAACAACAGTGTTAACATCGGATTTTTGAAAGACAAGATACGGTACTGCAAATTCTTCTAAATAAACACCCGTATTTTGAATACAATTACATTCCGGCCCGCCGCATTCGCAGCCGGCGTAGTTTGTTGTAATGATTAACAAATTTTTCATAATTTCTCCTTTTAAAAATTTTGGTTGTTAAGTTTTGCTTTACTCCAGTCACTGCCGAGAAAATCTTTTTTAACTTTGACTTATCGGGTGACATAGATTGTCATTCCACGTTTGTTTTACATTTCCCGGTCACCCTCTGCTGACCTTGCTACAGGTTGGTTGCGTTGGGCGCTTTTATGTTATTGTCAGGTAAAACCTGACCTACAATTCTATTCACTATTCACTACTCACTATTCACTAGTCCAATCCATTTACCCTCGCAATGACATTTTTAGCTTCCCCTGTCACTGCGAGAAAATCTTTGATTTTCGTGGCAGTCCATTTTTATTCAGTTGTCAAATTTGTTCTGGATTGCTTCGTCGCTTTCGCTCCTCGCAATGACATCAAGCTTGTAGTCGCACTTATCAGCCCAATACATTTACCC